>JAZOWF010000015.1:0-71487 GCA_045659065.1 Acutalibacteraceae bacterium | reverse complement strand
GCATCCCAACCGATTTCAGTACAGGTGGGAGCCTGAGCTTCGTGTGAAACCTTGTCATGACCAAGAGCAGGGATTTCTGCATATGTTGTGTAGTCACATCTTGAGCAGGTTTCGTATGCTTCCCAGCCGATTTCTGTACAGGTGGGTGCCTGAGCTTCGTGTGAAACCTTGTCGTGATCAAGAGCAGGGATTTCTGCATATGTTGTGTAGTCACATCTTGAACAGGTTACATATGCGTCCCAACCGATTTCTGTACAGGTAGGCGTATTTGCTTCGTGAGCCACTTTGTTGTGACCCTTTGCTTCGATTTCTACATATGTTGTGTAATCACATCTTGAGCAGGTTTCGTATGCTTCCCAACCGATTTCTGTACAGGTAGGAGCCTTTGCGTCGTGAGCAACAGCACTGTGTCCGAGAGCGGGTATGACCTTGCTTGTCAGATGATCACAAGCTTTATATTCATCAGTTTCTACATTAGAACATTTCTGTCCCATAACACCGTCTGCAACACAAGTTGCTGCAGTAATTACATCTGTATCAATAATGACGTGTTTTCTGATAGCAATCGTATCCGTTACATAGTGCCCGCATTCACAGTTTTGTCTGTAATTACCCGTTTCAGTACAGCTTGCCTTGTTCTCAACAAATTTTGCTCCGAAAGCATGGGGAATTGCATCAAACTGAGCAATTACATCAATATCTGATGTTACGCTTGTAAACTCAACATTCCATCCGCTGAATATATAATGATTATCAGCATCATAGTTCTTTACAAGTCCGTCTGTAGGTGCAACTGCTGAGCTACCGCTGATTACGGTATCACTCTTGATTACCTGTCCGTCAACGATAAAGTTTACTTTATAAGTTTTGAGTGAGCCCTTATATGTATTAAATACTTCTTCAAGAGCAACAGCCGCAGCATCAACCTCATCCTGCTCGGAGCTGATAAGATTATCATCGAGCTCATACTGTTCAAGCTTGGTCTTAATTGTATTCTTGGCTTCTGCGGTCAGATCTTTTTCAAGAAGCTCATTAAGGTTTTTCACAGCTGTATCATAAGCATTATAATCCGCTCTGCTTACAAAATCCTGCATAGTATGAGCGCGATCGTGCTCACATTCATATGTATAATAACCGCTGTTCCAGGTGCCGTCAGCATTCTGAACGGGACGTGTAAGATTATCGTTTGTCTTAACCTCTATGTAGTTATGACCTGTTGCAGTAACAGTATTCTGAGCAACGAGAACTTCGTTACAAACTGAACAATGCTTACCTTCTGTAAGACCTGTTTCTGTACAAGTAGGAGCAACAGCTTTGTCGACTACCTCAGTGTGACCAAGTGCATCAACTGTAATTTCATCTCTGCTGAGCTCTGCTTTACAAACTGTACAGTAAACTACGTTGTCATATGAACCGTCATTTTCACAATCGGGATCAACATTGTTTTCAACAACAACTTCACCTTCGGTGTGACCTGTTGCTGCAATTTCTTTAAATGTTGAGTAATCACACTCTGAACATTTTTCATATGCATCCCAACCAGGTTCAGTACAGGTTGCTGTTTTTGCTTCGACCTGAGTAAGGTTATGACCGTTAGCATCTATTTCTTCTGTATAAGTGTGGCTTGCATCGTTTTCACAAGTATATGTCTTGATACCTTTTTCAGTACATGTAGGCTCTTTTGTTATTTTTTCAATATACTTGTGACCGAGAGCGGGAACAAAATTATCTGTATAAGTATCACCGCAAACTGAACAAGTGTATGTTGTGTAACCGTCAGCTTCACAAGTGGGAGTTGTTACCTCTGAATCATATTTATGACCGACAATTTCAAGAGTATGTTTCTCTGTTGCACCACAAGCACAAGACATTACATAATAACCTTCCTTTTGGCAGGTTGAAGTCACGCGCTCAGTCTCTGTCGCATAAACGTGTGCGCCCGTTGCAGGAATTGTCTGCTTTTCTGTCTTGATAACAGTTGAACATACTGAACAGAAAGTTATCAGATCATATGAACCGTCAGCACCGCAGGTAGCTTCGTTACGGTTTTCTTCTCTTGTATCTTCTGTATGAGCAAGCTTATCAACAACTGAACCCTTTGCTTCAAGAGCATCACAGCATGACCAGTGAACATCACCCGTGTAGCCTTCTTCTGAACAGGTTTCTTTCTTGTAATTCTTAGTTACATTTGCTTCGCCTGTGTGGTTCGCAGGATTCTTTTCGCCCCAAGAAGCATTACACTTTTCACAAGTCGCAAGTGCAGTACAGGTTGCTGTTCCGCCTGAACATTTTTCTGTATCTTTGTAATCACAGTTATCATACTTACAAGTTACGATGTGGCTTGTGCCGTCACCTGCAGCATAAGCATATTCGTGATTTCTTGTTGTGAAATCATCCTTATAGCTGTTATTACATACGCTACAAGTGTAGGTTGTGTAGCCGTTATCATAACAAGTTGCAGGAGTTACAACTTCATTAAATGTACATGCTTTTTCGTTGCCATATTTTTCACAGCCGTTTACACACTTTTGTGAATGAGTTTTTGCTTCTTCGTTCCACAGATATCCGCCTGTGTAGGAATGAGCAAGCTTTTCGATTACTCTTGTTGATTCGTGTGAGCAAGCTTCATGTGTGGCTGTTTCAGCATTTGTACAGATTGTGTTCATCACACCTTCTGCTTCACAGGTTGCAGCTTTTGCTTCACCGTTATCTCTATAAACGTGAGCTCTCTTTTCAATTGTTTCTTTTGTGAGTTCATTATCACACTCAGAGCAAAGGATAGCCTTATAGCCGTCAGCTTCACATGTTGCCTTCTGCATTACTGTGTAATCTGCTTCGGGTCTGTGAGCCGCATTTGTAATATCACGGTTTTCTGTTGCATCACAACGTGAGCACTTATACACAGAATAACCGTCAGTTGTACAAGTATAATCAACTGTTGTAACGAAAACTGAATAATCGTGACCGAGCTTGTCGCCTGTTGTTGAACCACAGACTGTACATGTTGCAGGAGCATCACAGGATGCATCACCATAGCTATGAGCTACAAGCTCATTACACTTATCACAAAGACAGTCAGTATCTGTTGAGCTGTCTGCACAAGCTTCTGTTTCAACGTGACTTTCATCATTGGCACATACTCTCTGATGTTCACCGGCAGCGACGAATTCCCAGTCACCATAAGCGTGATTTGTTGCATCAACATAATTATCGACCTTTGTATCACCGCAAGCACAAGTGTAAGTTGTGTAACCCTTCTCTGTACATGTGGGAGCTGTAACTACTGTCTTATAGTCGTGGCCTGTAGCTTTAATTTCATTATAGGTTGTATAACCGCAACCTTCTCTCTGACAGGTTACATATTCATCCCAACCGATTTCTGTGCAGGTGGGAGCCTTTGCTTCTGTTGTCTTAAGATCGTGGTTATTGGGATTGATTGCAATTGTAATATCTGTTACCTCTGTTGTGCAAGCTGCATCACTAAAGGTCTTTTTACAATCGGGGCATGACCAATATTCAATTGTTCCTTCCGCCCTACAGGTTGCATCAATCTTTTCGTGATGAGCCTTATTCTTATGAGCAATTGCGGGAATTTCTACGTGACCTGAAATCCACTTGTCACAATCTACACAGAACACACCGGCGGTGTAACCTGCTGTAAGACAGGTTTCTTCTACTGCTTCGTGTTCTGTTGTTGTTTTGTGGTTGTTTTCGTCAACAGAGCCTTTCTTTTCTGTTGAGCTGAGTTTTTCATCGCAAACTGAGCAATAAACTACCTCTTTCCAAGTCTTTTCTGTGATACATGTTCCGGGCACTTCGTCCTCAATAACAGCATCTGCAGGTGTATGTCCGTTTTCTTTAACGAAATCACTGCTCATTTCGCTATTGCAGTATGAACACTTATAGTTAGTATAGCCCTGAACTGTACAAGTGGGCTCTACTGTTTCGCCCTTGACCCAGTTATGATTATTGGGAGCAATTTCAATTGTAAGGTCAGCAATAACGGTAGTCTTGTCTGCTTCGAAACACTTATGACAAACAGTACATTCGTAATGAGCCTTTGTACCTTTCTTATTACAGATAGCCGGTACTTCATCCACCCACTCACCGAAGCTGTGACCGTCTGCCTCCACAGTTTCTGTATATGATGCACCACAACCATCTGCTGTACAGGTATAAGTCATTGTACCTTCGTTTTCACAGTCAGCCTCAGGTTCTTCAAAACCGTCATTCCAAGTATGAGCTACTGCTTCATTCTTTGCAGAACAGTTTTCTCTTGTACATGTCTGATAGTGCTTACCGTCTTTGCCGTCTGTTTCCATTGTATAGGTATCTGACCATTCGTGTTCAAGAGCATTTACATATGTGTCAACATAACTGTCATCACATCTTGTACAGGTATGTGTTGTAAAGCCCTTTTCTGTACAGGTGGGAGCTGTTACTACTGCCTTGTAATCGTGACCAAGCTTTTCTCCTTCGGTTTCACCGCAAACTGAGCAGGTCTTGGGTACTGTGCAGGTTGCATCTGTCCATGTATGACCGAGAGCTCCGCCTTCGGTTTCACCGCAAACTGAGCAGGTCTTGGGCACTGTGCAGGTTGCATCTGTCCATGTATGACCGAGAGCATCAACTGTATCAGCTGTATATGTATCGTTACATTTTGTACAAGTGTAAGTTGTATAACCGTCCGCTGTACATGTAGGATCAGTTACTACTGCACTGTAATTATGCTTAAGAGCCTCTACAAGCACAACATTACATACAGTACAAATCTGAGCTGTTGTACAAGTAGCTTCTGCACCGGGAGTATGACCCTTCTGAGGAACAATGATTGTTTCTCTGCTTGTTTCTGTGTTACACACAGTACAATAGGTTACATTGTCGTATGAGCCGTCTGTTGTACAAGTTGCAGTAACGTTATTTTCAACAACAACCTCACCGAGAGTATGGCCAGTTGCGGGAACTGTTACAGTTTCAGATGTAATTATTGCATCACAAACTGTACAACGGACAACATTATCATAAGAGCCGTCAACGGTACATGTTGCGGGAACGCTATTTTCAACCTTTGATTCACCTGCAGTATGACCTGTTGCAGTAACAATTTCTGTTTTAGTTGCGTTACAAGTACCGCAAGTAAATGTCTTTGTACCCGCATTGTTACAAGTGGGTTCAGGATCAATTACGCCTTCATCCCACGAGTGACCGAGAGCGGGAACAGAATTACCTGTGTAAGTATCACCGCAAACTGAACAAGTGTATGTTGTGTAACCGCCTTCTGTACAAGTGGGAGCAGTTACTACTGCATCATATTTATGACCGAGTGCTTTAATTTCTTCCTGAGCAACGAGAACCTCACCGCAGACCGAACATTTCTTACCTTCTGTAAGACCTGTTGATGTACAAGTTGAGTCAACTGCAGGGATTTTCACCTCAGTGTGAGCTATTTTTTCTGTTTCAACCTTTTCTCTGCTAAGCTCTGCTCCGCAAGATTCACAACAGACAACATTTTCATATGAGCCCTTTTTGGTACAGGTTGCAAAAACAACATTTTGCTGTGTTGCAGTACCGGGAGTGTGTCCTGTCTGTGAAACCGTTACATCTGTAATTTCATTGGAGCTAGCTTCATCACTGAACTTCTTTGAGCATTCAGAACAGTACCAGTATTCTATGTTACCGTCAGCTGTACAAGTGGGAGCATTTGCTTCAACATAAACGGGTTTATGCTCAGATATTTCAATTGCAGCTTGTTCAGAATATCCGCAAACTGAACAAGCTCTCTTTTTTAAGCCTTCCGCCTGACAGGTTGCCTCAACAGTTGTCTCCCATACACCCCAAGTATGCGCCTGAGTTGAAAGAATTTCACTGTAAGTTGCATCACCTGTTACGGTTGTTAAAACTGCAGGAGACCAGGAATATGTATAATGATATGTTGCATCGGGAGCCTTAGTGCTGTTTGCAGGAACATCGACTGTTGAGCCGTAATTATACACCTTAATGTCACTTGTTCCGTTAATAAAATTAAAGGTTACCGTGTGCTTATTTACACTCCACTGAGCATAAAGTGTAACAGTTGAATCATCTGTATCGGAAAGCTTTGAAACCGTTGCACCGTCAGCGAAAGATTCACCTGAGCCGTCGGCTTTTGTGTTCCAGCCTGAGAATGTATAACCGGTTTTTGTGAAAGTATTTTTGGGCAATACAGTTTCAGCTGTATAAAGGATATCATTAAATCCGCCAATAGAACCTGAGCCTGTGTTGGCATCAAAGGCAATGCTATAATGATTTTCGGTCCATTCTGAGTAAATCACAAAGCTTCCTGCCATAGGATAAGCACCTTCATCGTAATCATATACAGAGTCCCATTTGCCATCACCATTGTTGTCTACATCCTTAACAAGCCAATCGTTGAAGGTGAAACCGGTTCGTGTTAAAGTGGGAACTGTGCTTGTAGCAATGGTATCACCGGCTCCATATACAACTCTGTTGACACCCTGAGCTTTTGCATAATCAACTATATCCTGTCTTGATGTTTCATAGAAACGGATGTTTGAATACTTTGCATAGTTGCCTGCATTTCCGTATGTACCGAAGCGGAAGCCTACTTTTGTTGCACCTGAAGGAACAGTAAAGGTTATGGCTTTTCCGTCATAGCTGTTATAAAAATAATTACTTGAACCGGGAACAGTTACCGCCTGACCTGAATTATTATAGAAGAAAACAAAGGTCTGAACACCGCCTTTATATTCAACATCGTAATCAAGGGTATATTTTGTGCCTTCGTTAACAGGAACCGAGTACATTGAAGAAGATGAATTACTCTTTGTGAAAACCTCACCTGAACCTGTAGTTGCAGTAATTGTACCGGCATTATAATCATACTTGATTGAACTACCTGAAGCAGTTGCACCGCCACCATCAACTGTGGTTGATTCTGAGTTGATAAAATCACTATATATGAAAAGATTTTCATAAGTAAGTTCATACACTCTCTTGAGATCGTTAATAGCATTACGGATGTTTGCATTAGCAGTATCAATATTGCTCTGTGTTGTTGCACGGGTTGTGAGTACACCTCTGTTATTGTTTAAAGCAGTCTTAAGAGCATTCAAAGAAGCAGTTGTATATCTGTACGAATAATTATTGATAAGATTATCAGCTTCATTGATTGTTGCACTGAGAGCTGACTTATCATAAATGGTAACCTGCCAATACATTTCAGCCCATCCGTTAAGCATATAGTTACCGTCATTCTGGCCCCATTTACCGTCAACCATTCCGGTAATACCATTGTCCTGCTTGTTGCTGCCGTTCTGACCCATACCGTAAGAGCCAACTGAAGCACCTGCTGTATTAAAGGTGCTTGTGGTACCTTTGTAGCTGCTCTTTGGTGTACCCATAAGGTAAATGTTTGCAGTGTTCGGAGGACCTGATGAGGTTGCAGCAAACTTAACATAGGTTTCGTGTCTCTGGCTGTTTATGGTAAAACCGTCACCTGTGCCTCTTTTATCAACACTGACATTACTGCTTGAACCACCGTTAGGAATACTCGCATCGACAGTATAATTATCGAAAATGTTAGTCATTGTATAATAGTCGCTAGGTTTACCTGACGCGTCAAGATAATCACCCCAGATAGGGCCGCCAAGAAGAACCTTATATGCAGAGTTACTACCCATTTCATATTTTACATTGATTTTATAACCGGCACTCTGGAGCGTTTCGCTTACATCAAGATGAATATGAGTCGGGAAATAAACCCAAAGCTTGTTACTTCCGTTAGCAAAATAAACATAGTATGAATTTGTTGTGGTGTACGCAGGAGTACCATATTTATCTGCTTTCGCATAAGTTGTATCTGTCGCAACCGCCTCAGCATGATTATGCTCACCGGGGACAAAGACCCAACAGGAAAGCAGCATCAGTACTGAAAGAAAGACTGACATAGATTTTTTGAACAATTTGTTTTTCATAAAAAACCATCTCCTTTTTAGGAAGTTTTCGTATGCACCGACTCTGAAGCTATGCCGCACAAACCTGACCCTTTGTGTGCCTCGGCGTTGCTTCTTTGCCGATATGAACCGATACAGCGTACCGATAGTTATACATAATGATTATAACAGTAAATTTTTTATTTTGCAATATAATGTTTATAATATTAAAGCTTTTTACCGTATAAAAATACATAATTTTTTTATCTATTTTAAACAATATAACAAAAGAGACTGAAGCAATATGCCTCAGCCTCTTTTTCACTTTTAAATCAGTTTATCCAATTAACAATATCGGCATTATCAATCTTCACCTCGTCATTGGTTGGATACCATTTTTCACCGAGAGTCATTTCACTTTCTTTTGCTTCAACATTGACCTGTGTCATTGAAGAGCACATATAAAAAGCATATTCATCAATACGTGTCACACTTGACGGAATTGTGATTTCTTTAAGATTTGAGCAGAAGGAAAATGCATCCTTACCGATGAATTCAAGTCCGTCGGGAAGCTCGATTTCATTGAGATTGCAACGGAAAAAGGCTTTTTCTTCAATTGCCTTCACTGTTGAAGGTAAGGTGATTTCTGTTATCTCATAGCACTTATAAAAAGCCTTGGAGCGGATTGTCTCAACGCCCTCAGGGATAACATAGGAAATAGTGCTTACCTCGTTGCCCTCAGAATCGGTTTCAGTTATGATATCTCTTGCGGGAGGATAGAAAAGAAGGGTTTTCATATCCTTGGTGTAAAGCACACCGTCAACATCACAGATATAAGGATTGCTTTCATCAACCTCAAATTCGGCAATCTTTCTGCTGTTGCCGAAAGCCCAGTCGGAAATTTCCTTCACATTTTTGCCGATTGTGACCTTTGTCACATACTCAAGGTTTGTTGCCGCAAAATCTTCAATTGCGGTGATGGGTACTCCCTCATATTCATCGGGAATAACAATCTCTGTGACAATTGATTTGTTGGGCACCTTTGTGACCGCCGCCTCTGAATCGGTAACGGTGCAGGTGATGTCAACATTTCCCGAAAAACCTTCAAAGTCTCCGCTGCAGGCCGCAAGGCTGAAGCATAATGTGAAAGCAAGTAAAATGCAGATTATTGACCGTTTCATAATTATGCCTCCTTTTCTGCGGGGATGTTTTCCTCTTCAGCGCTCTCCCCCGCCTTTTCAAGACGCTCCTGAAGCTCCTTGACACAATCGTCAAGCTTTTCTTTTGTAAGGTTATAAAAGATAAAGGGTACAGTTGCAAGAGCAAGACTTGCAATGGTGAACCAGACGTGAATGCTGAAAACATTACTGCAGATTTCTGTGTCATAAAAGACGTCCCAGTCAGATGTGTAGCCCGCAAGCTCAAGCACCCAGGGTGAAAGATAACCGAGAGCAAGATTCAAGGGGTTGGTAAGCCATGTAAACACGCCCGAAACAGAGTCACAGCGCTCACCGAATCTCCACTGATGATAAATCTGAACGTCTGCACCGAGACCTGTTGAGACACCGCTGTCAATTGTCTGAAGGAAGTTTCTGACAAAAAGAGAAGCAAGGAAAATGAAGATGTTTTCCGTTTTGATTGCAATGAGCATACCGAAAATTGCCATAATTGAAGCAACTCTTGATGCAACAAGGAGAGTTCTCTTCTGAAACCTCTTTGTCAGTGCAACACAAAGAATATTACCCGGAGTCATACCGATTACAACAACACTTGCCGCAATACCGTAAATCCATGTCTGTCTGAGTGAATAAACAAACCACCAAAGAAGAAGGCTGTTAATCATCCACTGCCACTGACCGACAACATTTGAAATGTTAATCATCCAGAGGTATTTGTTTTTCAGAGCATTTTTTGCGCCCTTGAAGAATGAAACCCTCTTTCTTGTTTCAATGCTCTCTTCAATTGTTCTTTCCTTGCAGAAAATTGCCATAAGTGAAAGCAAGGCACCGCCGAAAGCAAAGATGGGCACAAAAATTCTGTAGGTTTCAATATTTGTGTAGCCGCCCGTTGAAGCAATAAGAATGGGGAAAAAGATGTTGATGATGGACGGTGCAAAGCCTGTGATGATGGGCACAAAGGAATAAAGCTTCTGTCTTTCCTGAGAATTGGGTGTCATATAGGCAACAAGACCTGCAACACCGCTGAAGCTGTTGTAGAAGAAATTCATCAGTGTGAAAACAAAGTGAAGCACAACAAGCTTTGTGACATAAGGCACATTCTGTACGGGAAGATAAGGAATAATCGAAATAAGAGTTGCTGACGGAATAGCACAAAGAACAACAAAGGGCTTGACTCGTCCGTATTTTGCACAGAACACTCTTCTTATAAGCCATGTGATATATCCTGTGATACCGTTGGTGACAAGGATGTTTGCAACAATCTGAGGAAGACCCATCATAAAGCCCTCAAGAATGTTTGCAGGAACAAAGTAACATCCGGCACCGATGATTATCTGGCCGAGATAAGTTGCGTGGGCAAACTTTTTCATTCCCGGTGAAAGTCTGCCGTGGTTTTCATAAATGAGCATACCCACGGGGTTTGTGAACATAAGAACATAACCGATTATTGTTGTAATCAGGTTAATAAGATAAAAGTCCATGGCGGGAATTTCCATAATTGCGCCACAGAAAAAGGTTGCACCGAAGGTTACAATGCCCGAAGCGGTCATATAGATATATGTACCAGCCTGAGAGGCAGTGTAAGCCGCCATCTCCTTAAGAGAAAGGTATTCACCTTCCCCGGGAGTGCTCCAATGGCTTTTGATATAGCCGGGAACAGTACCGATCTTTGAAATAACATCAGAAACTTTCATATTCTCTCCTCCAATCATTTATGATTATACAACTATATTGACATTAAAGCAATACAGCCAAAGAATAAAAATAAGAAAAAATAAGCTGCCTCCGCCACCCTGCAGGTCATTATTTATTTCCTCAGAACATAAACTTTACGGGGTGATGTTATGACCGAAATTCTAAGAAGCATTCTGAGCAATTTTCTTTTCTTTTTTCTTCATCTCAGCAGCGGCAGCTCATTTCCCAGACCGCTTTCCGCAGAAGAAGAAAAACGACTGCTGTATCTGATGAAAAATCATTCCGATGTAAAGGCTCGTGAAAAGCTCATTGAACACAATCTGCGCCTTGTGTCACATATTGTAAAAAAATATTATTCCGATTATAACGAGCAGGAGGATCTTATTTCAGTCGGCACAATGGGACTGATAAAGGGCATTGACTCCTTCAATGCTGAAAAGGGCGTAAAGCTTGCTACTTATGTTTCAAGATGTATTGAAAATGAAATCTTTATGTATTTCAGAAGCAAGAAAAAGGATGCCGTTCTTCTTTCAATTGAAGAGCCTCTTGAATCCGACGGCAACGGAAATCCATTGACTCTGATGGATATTCTTGCAACAGAATATGATTTTGATGAACAGCTGACTCTCAAGCAGCAGATTAAACAGCTTTATCAGTTCATTGAGGAGCTCCCCGATGAAAGAGAAAAGGAAATTATCATACGCCGATACGGGCTTTATAACAAAAAAGAAATGACACAAAGAGAAATTGCCGCACTTATGGGAATTTCGCGTTCTTATGTTTCAAGAATTGAAAAAAAGGTTATAAGCCAGCTGAGAGAAAAATTTGCCGAATATTAATAAAAAAAGCAGATGCTGTCACATCTGCTTTTAGTTTTTTCAATTATTCTGCGAGGGTCTTTCAAAGGAAAGCTTACCCATCTTGCCTGCACGGTATTCATCGAGAAGCATCACAGAGGCTCTTTCAAGGTTAACCTCACCGCCACGGATGAGCATTCCTCTTTCTCTGCCGATTTCCTCAAGGATTTCCCAAGGCATAACAGTGTGTATATCATCAATACCCGCAAGCTTATATCTGCCTGTGAGCTTATCCTCGTATCCGTCAAGAAGCACGCTGATTAATCTGACCGCCATTGTTTCAACGTCTGTTACCTCATCCTTGACACTGCCGATGAAGGAAAGTCTGTCACCGACCTTAGGATCGTCAAATTTGGGCCAGAGCACACCGGGAGTATCAAGAAGCTCTATGCCGTTACCGATTGCAAACCATTGATTGTGTCGGGTTACACCGGGCTTATCGGCAACTTTAGCTCTGTTTTTTCCCGCCATTCTGTTGATGAAGGAGGATTTTCCCGTGTTGGGAATTCCCACAACCATCATCCTTAGTGCCTTGCCGCCCATTCCTTTTTCTTCATTGGAACGGATTTTATCGGCAAGCACCTTTTTAACCGCATCGTGATAACGGTTGAGTCCCTTGCCTGTACGGCAGTCAACAGGAAGTGCAAGATGTCCCTGACGGGCAAAATGCTCAACCCACTGCTTTGTTATATTGTCATCCGCCATATCACATTTGTTGAGAAGAATGATACGGGGCTTTTTGTTTGTAAGCTCATCAAGCTCAGGGTTTCTGCTTGAATAAGGAATTCTGGCATCAAGAAGCTCTGTTACACCGTCAACAAGAGGAAGACTTTCCTTGATGAGTCTTCTTGTTTTTGCCATATGACCCGGAAACCACTGCACCTGCTGTTTCTGATTGTCAGCCATGTTTTACCTCCGAGTCTGTCAGTTGATTTTCCATTGAGAGAAGGGAATAAAGGAAAACTCTCCCGTCAGCTTATCAATTCTGAACATCTTATACTTGACCTGACCGAGAACATATCTTTCATCAATGAAGCCGATTTTGTCGCTGCGGCTGTCAGTTGAATTCTGTCTGTTGTCACCCATAACAAACAGACATCCCTCGGGTACGGTCACAGGGAATGTACCGCCCTCACTGTCAATTGTGAGATTGTTGATGTAGGGCTCGTCAAGAAGCACACCGTCAACAAATACATCACCTGTTGAAAAGTCGATGTCAACAACCTGATTGCCCTTTGCAATGACTCTTTTGACAATGGGATGGTTAAACCAGTTAGGCTGAGTGACGATTACAACGTCACCGGCTTCGATATTACTGTCGTGAGCTGAAACCATAAGCCATTCACCGTCATAAAGAGTGGGCACCATTGAAGAGCCGTCCACTCCGACAATTCTGAAAATGAAGGTGAAGATAATCATTATTGTAACAAGTGAGGTTGCAATTACTGAAACAAACTCATAAATGTTGATGTGAAGCTTTTCCTTGAAGGTAAGCTCCTTGGGTTCTTTTTTTGTGATATCGTTTATCATTGTTGTCACCTCTGAAAAAACAAAAGGAAGGGGTTACCCTTCCTTCCATTTGCGTGTTTATCAGCCGATCTTTTCTTTAACCTTTGCTGACTTACCAACTCTGTCACGAAGGTAATAGAGTTTGCTTCTGCGAACCTTACCGTTTCTGACAACTTCAACCTTTGCAACGTTGGGTGAGTGTACGGGGAATACTCTCTCAACACCAACACCGTATGATACACGACGAACTGTGAAGGTTGATGATACGCCGCTGCCCTTCTTAGCAATTACTGTACCTTCGAACATCTGGATTCTTTCTCTTTCGCCTTCACGGATTTTAACGTGAACACGAACAGTGCTACCGATTGTGATTACGGGTACTTCTGCCTTGAGGCTTGCGTCTGATACGAGTTTGATTTTGTCCATTAGTTTATCCTCCTAAATTCTGCCACGTTCATTCCGCATATTAAACGAAAGAGGACCGCTTGCTTTTTGTTTCTGACTGAATTCAGCCGGCATTTACGCTATTGATACAAATGCCTAACAATAATATCACAACATAATTCAAAATGCAAGTGTTTTTTTATAATTTATTTCAAATTATTTTCATCTGCAATATTTTCACAGATTTTTCGGAATACGGGCGCGCAGTCACTGTTTCCGCCCGTACCGTTTTCATTGATTATCACAACAGTATATTCAGGCTCATCAAAAGGGAAAAAGCCTGCAAACCAAGTGCGGTATATCTCCTTGCCGTCAAGATAGCTGCCGCTCTGTGCCGTACCTGTTTTGCCGGAAAGAATGAGTCCGCTGCCCGAAGCATTGGTTGCATTCCCCTTTTCAACAACATTTCTGAGCATAAGCTTGACAAGAGAAACGGTTCTGTCAGAAAAAATTCTTTCTCCTGCCCCCACACTCTCCTCAGTGAGCCTTCCCTGAGCATCAAGAAAGCCAAGAACAAGCTGCGTGCTTCTGCTGTGTCCCGTAATGAGAGCATTATACATCTGTCCGATCTGAAGAGCCGTTGCCGTCAGCTCACCCTGTCCGAAGGCAAAGTTTGCAAGATTCCCTTTAAGCTTCAGCTCTTCGGCGGACGGAAGACTCCCCTTTCCGCCCTCAAGCCCCGGAGCAAGAGGCGTGCTTTTTCCGAGACCCGCATCTTCACACAGCCGAAGCAAAGCCTTTGCATCAAGATGCATAATAAGATTGATAAAGTAAGTGTTACAGGAATTTTCAAGAGCCGAAGACATATCGACCGTGCCGTGAGCTTTTCCCTCATAGCATTTGAAAACAGTGTCTCCGAGCTGCAGTGAGCCTTCACATTCAAAACTCATACCCGGTCCTATTCCCTGTTCAAGTGCCGCCGCACAAATCATCGGCTTAAAAACCGAGCCGACTGCATAAGAGCAAAGCAGCTTGTTGACAAGGGGCGAATTCTCCTTGCTGAGACTGGCGGCAACATCAAGAGGATTATACTCGGGTACGGATGCCATTGCAACAATTTCCGATGTTTCACTTTTAAGAACAAGCACTCCTCCGCTTCCGATTCCGCTTTCTCTGAGAGCATTTTCCGCAATAAGCTGAACTTTGCTGTCAAGAGTAAGCATAATTCCGCTTTGAGAGTAATAATTATCATCAGTGACTCTTTTTCCCTCTCCCGCAAGAACTCTGCCCAGAGCATCAACACCAAAGCTGACGCTGAGCCTTCCCGAGTTTTCACAAAGGAAGCTGTCGTATGCCTTTTCTATACCCGAAACGCCTGCTCCGTCAGAATTAACATAGCCGATTATATGAACGGCCGTCTGCTGTGAGCAATAGCGCTCACTCACCTGAAAGGTGGAAATATATTTATTATCAATACTTTCGTCGACAAGGCACAGAAAAGGACTGCCCTTTTTAAGCCGCTGCTCAAGCTCCTGACTGCTCAGATATTTTTTCAGACTTTGAGCAACGGACATAACGGGAGTCACGGCGGCAACAAGGTGCTGCTCAGTATCCGTCAGCCTGTTCCCGTTGCGGTCATAAATCCCTGCCCTTTTTTCTCCGACAACAAGTGTTCTTGTGGACCGGCGCTCCCCCACACTGTAAGCAGACGAGCGTCCGATATAAACCATTCTGACAAGCGCCCCCATAAAACACAGAACAATTGCAATATATAATGTAATGATTCTTTTATACATATTATCACCGCTAAAAGTATCTGTAAAGATATTGTCTTAATACGATAAAATTTTTTCCATTATTTTTATAAAAAGACTTGATTTTTCCTGAAAAGGTGGCTAAAATAAGATTAGCACTCAAAACACAAGAGTGCTAACGGTCAGCAAAAAATCAAATTTTTGATTAAAAATTATTATCCATGGAGGAATAAATTATGACACTCAAACCCCTTTTTGACAGAGTTGTTCTCAAGGCAACTGAAGTCGAAGAAAAAACTCAGGGCGGTTTCATCCTCACCTCTGCTTCTCAGGAGAAGCCTCAGTTTTCTGAGGTTGTTGCAGTCGGTCCCGGCGGAATCGTTGACGGAAAAGAGATTTCAATGTATGTCAAAGTCGGTGACAAGGTTATCACAGGCAAATATTCAGGCACAGAGGTTAAGCTCGACGGCGCAGAATATGTAATCGTTCGTCAGAACGGAATTCTTGCAATTGTAGAGTAAAACAGGAGGCTAAATATGGCAAAACAGATTATTTACGGCGAAGAAGCCAGAAAAGCATTACAGAGCGGTATTGATAAGCTTTGTGACACAGTTAAAATCACACTCGGCCCCAAGGGCAGAAATGTTGTAATCGACAAAACCTACGGTGCTCCCCTCATCACAAATGACGGTGTAACCATCGCAAAGGAAATTGAGCTTGAGGACGCCTTTGAAAATATGGGCGCTCAGCTTGTCAAGGAAGTTTCAACAAAAACAAACGACGTTGCAGGTGATGGCACAACAACTGCTACCCTTCTTGCTCAGGCACTTGTGCGCGAGGGTATGAAGAACGTAACTGCAGGTGCAAACCCCATGATTGTCAAAAAAGGCATCAAGAAGGCTGTTGAAACAGCAGTTCAGACAATCAAGGCTAACTCAAGCCCCGTTACAACCTTTGAGGATATTGCAAGAATTGCATCCGTTTCCTCAGCCGATGAGTCAGTCGGTAAGCTCATTGCAGAGGCAATGGAAATCGTAACAACTGACGGCGTTATCAGCGTTGAGGATTCTTCAACTGCCGAAACATACAAGCAGGTTGTTGAAGGTATGCAGTTTGACAAGGGCTACATTTCACCCTATATGGCAACTGATGTTGACAAGATGGAAGCAGTTATTGATGACGCTTACATTCTTATCACCGACAAGAAAATCAGCAATATCCAGGATGTACTCCCCCTTCTTGAGACAATTCTCAAAATGGGCAAAAAGCTTGTTATCATCGCAGATGACGTTGAAGGCGAAGCTCTTACAACCCTCATTCTCAACAAGCTCAGAGGTAACTTCACCTGTGTTGCAGTAAAGGCTCCCGGTTATCACGAAAGAAGAAAGGATCTTCTTCAGGATATCGCTATTCTCACCGGCGGTCAGGTAATCACATCAGATCTCGGTCTTGAGCTTAACACAGCAACTGTTGATATGCTCGGTCAGGCAAGACAGATCAAAATCACCAAGGACAACACAACAATCATTGACGGCGCAGGCAATAAGGAAATGATTGCCGCTCGTGTTAATCAGATCAAGGCTCAGATTGAGGTTTCAACATCAGAATTTGACACAGAAAGACTTCAGGAGCGTCTTGCAAAGCTTGCAGGCGGTGTTGCAGTTATCAGAGTCGGTGCTGCCACAGAAACCGAAATGAAGGAAAAGAAGCTTCGCATTGAGGATGCTCTTGCAGCCACAAAGGCGGCTGTTGAAGAAGGCTCAGTTGCAGGCGGCGGTGTTGCTCTTCTGAATGCAATCCCCTCAGTTGCTGCCCTTGTTGACAGCACAGATGATCCCGATGAAAAGACAGGTATCAGAATTGTTCTCAAGGCTCTTGAAGAGCCCGTACGTCAGATTGCTGCAAATGCAGGTCTTGAAGGCTCAGTTATCGTAAATGAAATCGTTTCTTCAGGAAAAATCGGTTACGGCTTTGACTTTGCAAAGGAAGAATATGTAAACATGGCTGAAGCAGGTATTCTTGATCCCACAAAGGTTACAAGAACCGCTCTTGAAAATGCTTCATCCGTTGCTGCAATGGTGCTCACAACCGAATCACTTGTTGCAGACATCCCCAATCCTCAGGCAGACGCAGCCGCAGCGGCAGCTATGGCAGCAGCTCAGGGCGGCGGAATGTATTAATCAAATAAAAACTAAAGGCGGAATCATCTGATTCCGCCTTCTTTTTTTAGCTGTAAGTTACAACTGCTTCAGGTAATGATTTATATTCAGGTGTTGCATAATAAATATCGGAAAGGAAATTCACAAGCTCACAAAAGCTGTTTGCCTGAGGATTTTCTTCAGCATAGGAAAAGGCTGTGCTGTCACCCGATACAGTATAAGACTTGCCGTTCATTGTAAAGCTGATTTCATAATTGACCAAAGGTGAAATAACAATAACATTACCGCTGTCTGTGAGATTTTCAGAGGTCATCTTTTTGTCAATCTCAGTAAGCTTCAGCTCAACAATCCTGTCATAAATCTTTTTAAGAGTTTCCCTGTCGGGAGTGAAACTGACAGAAGGATCGTTATTGACGTCAACATCCTTCTGAATGACACAGTTGTATGTATCATAGATATTGTCGGAAAAGACTCCGAAAATGAAGCAGATTCCGAAATCATCGGGAAGCTCATTCACATCAGCTTTGGTTGTTTCCTGCTCAACATACTGAGCAATTGTTGTCGGCTCGGTTTTTGTCGCATAATTGCCGACATAATTCACGTCAGCATAAAGATATATTGCCTGAACATCTGTAATAATGCAGGGATATGTATCCATTGTTCTTATTGCTGAATCGTATATGACTCTGATATGAAGTCCCTCATAGGTTACAGGCACGGGAACAGATGATTTGACATTGAGGGATACCCATATTCTGTCGGAAACGGCTCTTTCAGCGGTATTTGGAAAGGGCTCAACAAGAACAAGGTCGTTGACCTTCTCAATTACCGTTGCATTGAAATATTTTGCAACACCGTTTGTTGAAATCACGTTACCCGTTACACCGTCAACCTCGATTCTTTCAGTGATTTTTCCTGTACCGTATTCCTCGGTTGTGTAAAGGATAACATTCTGCTCCGAAAGATAAGAGGTGCGTCTGATATAACGGACTCCCCCATCAACAATCTCGTAATAACCGATTTCGTACGTATTATAAGAAATAGGAAGATTTGCAATTTTGTTTGACACATCAACGGAAATACCGAGATCAGTAAGAGTTATATGCTCAATATCACCGTAGGAGCAAATTTCAGCCTCTCTGCCGATTGAATCAAGATACGCCTGAGCCTGAACTACACACTGATTCCACAGCTCTTCTCTTTCCGCAGGAGTATCATCGAGAACATTTCTTACAAGGCTTTTCGGGAACAGTCTTTCAATTGAGGGCTTGAGCCTTGAGCCGTCCTCAGTGTAATCGGCATCAATGAATTTAAACTCATCGTTTACCTTTTCAAAGGTCATCACAACGCCCGTTATATGTCCGCTCTGACTCATAAAATATCCGTTTTCAAAGCCGAAAGATGAAAAACGCTCTGTCATATAGACCTTGTATTTACCGTTGTTTTCCTCAACTCCGTAGATAAGATGCCCTTCGGTATAGCATTCTCCGAAATAGTTATATTGGGAATTGATATCTATAATTGCCCGTGAAACCGCAGCTTCAAGCTCAGAGGGACAGTCAATAAAGTCAGGAGCCGCGGGATTTGTACCGAAGCACAAGGCAATTGCGGCAGAGACAACCGCCGCCGAAACAATCACCCAGAAGGCAGGCTTTTTATAGCTGAGGACGGATTTGATTCTGTTTTTAACGCCAACCTCACCAAAGGCTACGGGACAGGCGGCAATATAATTTTTTCTCACAGCGCAGTTTAAAAGAGCTTCGGAATAAGCCTTCTTTTCCTCTGCGTTCATATTTTTGATTACCCTTTCATCACAGGCAAGCTCTATGTCTCTGCAAAGAAGAATATAAGCAAGCCACATAAGAGGATTGAACCAATAAACAGACAAAAGCAAAAATCCGAAAGGCTTCCAGAGGTAATCCCTTCTCTTTATGTGTGCTTCTTCGTGAGGAATCACACACTCTGAGTCATCATAAGTCATTTCTGAGGGCAGATAAATGCGGGGTCTTAAAACTCCGAGAATAAAGGGAGAATCTATGTCGTCACAGATAAAAATCCCCTCCTTATATTCAGCCGAGGCGGATACTCTCTTTTTCAGACGGAGATAGCTGACAAGAGCATAAATGAGCATTGCACTCATACCCAAAAGCCAGAGCACACCGCAGACAAAGCCGAAAATCTGAGACTTGTTGACACTTGCCACTGCATCGGTCTCAAGAGTATGACTTATAACGGGATTAATAACACTGTCAATAATTTCAATCCCGCTTTCAACAACAGGCTCCGCGGAATAATAAAACTGCTCAGATGTTATCGGCTCGGCAGACGGCAGAAGGCTCAAAGCACTTTCAAGAGA
The DNA here is from genome assembly GCA_045659065.1 of Acutalibacteraceae bacterium. Lineage (GTDB taxonomy): Bacteria > Bacillota > Clostridia > Oscillospirales > Acutalibacteraceae > UBA6857. The sequence goes on along the minus strand of JAZOWF010000015.1, from coordinate 51,664 downwards.
AAAAGGACAAACTAATCTGAAGGCAACAAGAAGCCACAGCATACAGTTGAGCCATTTTGGAGCTTTTTTGAAAATCAGTCTGAACAAAACCACGGCAACAACAATAAAGCTTGCTGAAAAGCTGAGATTTACCAGCTTCATAAATATCTCATCAAAGAAATACATCACTTAACCTCCCCGTAGGAATCTATCATCGCTCTGATTTCCTTGATCTCCTTTTCTGTCAGCGCCTTTCTCTGAGTGAACGCGGCAATAAAAGCAGGCAGAGAGCCGTTGAAGGTATCTTCAACGAATCTTTCACTTTGAAGTGAATTAAGCTGAGCCTTGGAGATAAGAGAGGTTACGATTCCTTTTTCATTTTTAAAAACACCTTTTTCACAAAGCTTTTTGAGAACAGTATAAGTTGTTGATTTTTTCCAGGAAAGGATGCTTTCACACTTTTTCACAAGCTCCCCTGATGAAATGGGTTCATTTTCCCAGATAATGTCGGCAAAGCGTCCTTCAACCGCACCAAGCTTAATATCTTCCATTTTTCTTCCTCCTTTGGTCTATTGTCAATCGATCGCACCTCTAGTCTATCCGAAATAGACCAATTTGTCAAGTATTATTTTAACACTTTATTTTTTTGTAATAATTGCCTTTATATTAATTGCAAAGTTATTCATAATATTGTAAAATGTAAATAATATAATAAAGATACAAATTTTTTAATGGGTGTTGATTAAATTGCTTAAAATATCATCTTTGTTTGATCTTAAATATACAATTGCAAAAGGCTACCTTGAAGCCTTCACTTATCCCTGGCAGGCACTCAAGGGAATCAAGGAATATATCATCAAAAAGGGTGAAGCTCTCAGCACAGATGAGTTCACTGAGATTTCTCCTCAGGTGTGGGTGCACAAAAGTGTCAGAATTGCTCCAACAGCTTTCATCGGCAGTCCCTGCATCATTGACGAAAACACCGAAATCAGACACTGCGCCTTCATCAGAGGCTCTGCTGTTATCGGCAAGGGATGTGTCATCGGAAACTCAGTTGAGGTGAAAAATTCAATCATTTTTGACGGCTGTCAGGTACCCCATTTCAATTATGTGGGAGACAGCATCCTGGGTCACAAGGCACATCTCGGTGCAGGTGCGGTCACCTCAAACATCAAATCTGACCGAAGCCCCGTCACAGTAAGAACGGCTGAAGGCAAAACAGAAACAGGGCTTATCAAATTCGGTGCAATGATCGGTGACGGAGTTGAGGTTGGCTGCAACAGCGTTCTTAACCCGGGCACAGTTATCGGCAAAAATTCTAATATATATCCCCTTTCAAGTGTCAGAGGCTTTGTCAAAGGCGGATGCATCTATAAGGATAAAGACAACATTGCAGAAAAGAGGTAAATTTATGGGAAAATATTTCGGTACAGACGGCTTCAGAGGTGAAGCCAATGTAAACCTCACCGCTGACCACGCCTTCAGAATAGGACGTTTTCTCGGTCACTATTTTGCAAGCCGTAAGGAAGGCTCAGATGAGCCTGCAAAAATCATCATCGGCAAGGACACAAGACGCTCAAGCTATATGTTCGAATATTCCCTTGTGGGCGGTCTTGTAGCTTCGGGTGCGGATGCATATCTGCTTCATGTTACAACAACTCCTTCCCTTGCTTATATCACCAGAATTGACGGCTTTGACTGCGGTATTATGATTTCTGCAAGTCACAACCCTTACTATGACAACGGCATCAAGCTTATCAATTCAAAGGGTGAAAAAATGGATGAAGGTGTCACCGACCTGATTGAAGCTTATCTCGACAGCGGTGATACCCTCCCCTACGCTCAGAAGGAAAAAATCGGCAGAACCGTCGACTATGTTTCGGGAAGGAACAGATATATCGGATATCTTATCAGCCTCGGGCTTTTCTCCTTCAAGGGTATGAAGGTAGGTCTTGACTGTGCAAACGGAAGTGCCCACTCAATAGCAAAGGCAGTTTTTGATGCTCTCGGTGCAACAACCTTTGTCATCAATGCAGAGCCTAACGGCACCAACATAAACCTCAATGCAGGCTCAACCCATATTGAAGCTCTGCAGCAGCTTGTCAGAGAAAAAAATCTTGATGTCGGCTTTGCCTATGACGGAGACGCTGACCGATGCCTTTGTGTTGACGAAAAGGGTGATGTTGTTGACGGAGATGCAATACTTTATATTTACGGAAAATATATGAAGGAAAAGGGCTTCTTTGACAACAACACTGTTGTCACAACAGTAATGTCAAACTTCGGTCTTTACAAGGCCTTTGACGAGCTTGGCATTGATTATGCAAAAACAGCCGTCGGTGACAGATTCGTTTATGAATATATGACTGAGCATAACTGTAAGCTTGGCGGTGAACAGTCGGGACACATCATTTTTTCAAAATACGCCACAACGGGCGACGGTATTCTCACAAGCCTTAAAATGATGGAGGTTATGCTCAGCTCAAAGAAAACCCTCAGTCAGCTCAAGGAGGGCTTCAACGTTTATCCTCAGCTTCTTGTCAACGTCAGAGTTAATGACAAGCAAAAAGCGCTCAGTGACCCTGATGTGACCGAGTCAATCAGAAAAGCCGAGGAAAAGCTTGGTGACTCCGGCAGAATTCTTGTCAGAGAATCAGGAACCGAGCCTCTTATCAGAGTTATGGCGGAGGCTTCAACTCCCGAGCTTTGCAAGGAATGTGTTGATATGATTGTCGGCACAATAAAAGAAAAAGGACACGAAATTTAAAGGAGAATCAATATGGTTAAAATCGGCAATGACTGGGATGAAATCCTCAAGGATGAATGGTCCAAGCCTTATTATCAGCAGCTTCGTCAGTTTCTCAAATATGAATATTCCCATTATGACGTTTATCCCGATATGCACAACATTTTCAATGCGCTGAAATACACATCCTTCGAAAACTGCAGAGCGGTTATTATCGGTCAGGACCCTTATCACGAGCCGGGACAGGCTCACGGGCTTTGCTTTTCCGTTATGCCGGGCACACCTCTTCCCCCTTCACTTAAAAATATTTACAAGGAGCTTAAGGAAGACCTCGGCATTGAGCCGAGTCAGAGCGGCTATCTTGAAAAGTGGGCAAAAAGCGGTGTTCTGATGCTCAACAATGTGCTCACCGTCAGACGTGCTGCCGCAAACAGCCACAAGGATAAGGGCTGGGAGCAGTTCACAGACGCAGTCATTTCAAAGCTTAACGAAAAGGAAACCCCCATTGTTTTCATTCTCTGGGGAGCCAATGCAAGAAGGAAATGTGACATCATCACAAATCCCGTTCACATCAAGCTTACCGCACCTCATCCGAGTCCCCTTTCAGCTTATTCGGGATTTTTCGGCTGCAGACATTTTTCAAAATGCAACGAGCTTCTTGAAAAAGCGGGACTTGAGCCGATAGATTGGAAGGTTGAATAAATTATGACAATATATGAAATTATATCCCGCAAAAGAGACGGCTTTGAGCTTACAGATGAAGAAATCGGTTTCTTTGTCGAAGGCTTTGTAAAAGGAAGCATTAAGGATTATCAGGCTTCGGCTCTTCTGATGGCAATTTACCTTCAAGGTATGACCGATAGAGAAACACTTACTCTTACAAATGAAATGGCAAAATCCGGAGAAATGCTTGATCTGAGTGTCATCGAAGGAAAAACTGCAGACAAGCATTCAACGGGCGGTGTCGGTGATAAAACAACACTGATTGTTGCCCCCATTGTCGCTTCTCTCGGAATCAAGGTTGCCAAAATGAGCGGAAGAGGTCTTGGTCATACGGGAGGTACTGTTGATAAGCTTGAGTCAATCAAGGGCTTCAATGTTGCACCCGATATTGAATCCTTTATCTCTCAGGTACAGAAAATCGGCATAAGCGTTGTGGGTCAAACAGGAGATCTTGCACCGGCAGATAAAAAGATTTATGCTCTCAGAGACGCAACGGCAACTGTCGGCTCATTGCCGCTGATTGCTTCAAGTATTATGAGCAAAAAGCTTGCCGCAGGCTCAGAATGTATTGTTCTTGACGTAAAAACGGGCAGCGGTGCCTTTATGAAAACTCCCGAGGATGCTCAGCTTCTTGCCGAGAAAATGGTCACAATCGGCAATATGGCAGGCAGAAGGATGGCAGCCGTTATATCTGATATGGACACTCCCCTCGGAAGAAACATCGGCAACTCACTTGAAATTACAGAAGCTGTTGAGGTTCTCAAGGGGCGCGGCAGTGAGGATCTTCGTCAGGTTTGTCTCACTCTTGCTTCTCAGATGATTTCACTTGCAAGGGACTGCAGTGAGGATGAGGCATATTCCCTTGCTGTTGAGAAGCTTGACGACGGCTCAGCCTTTGATAAATTCAGAGAATTCATTTCTTATCAGGGCGGTGACATCTCACTTATTGATAACCTTAGCCTTTTACCCGAAGCGGAAATCAAGGAATTCGTCTGTGCTCCGTGTGACGGATATATTGCTTCAACGGACGCGGAAAAAATCGGCTTATCCGCTGTTCTGCTTGGCGCCGGAAGGCAGAATAAAGAAGATAAAATTGATTATTCGGCAGGAATAATCCTCCGCAAAAAGACGGGAGAAAAGGTCAGCACAGGTGACCTTATTGCTGAGCTTTTCACAAATGATGAAGAAAAGCTTGGCAGTGCAAAAGAGCTCTTTCTTTCCGCTGTTTCATTTTCAGAAACAGCACCCGAGGAAAAACCGCTGATTTATAAAATCATCAGATAAAAAAAGCACGGAGGTTAATATGCTTTTTGTTTTAATTGTAATTTATATTGTCTTTATATCCCTGGGTCTGCCAGACTCTCTTTTCGGTGTAAGCTGGCCCGTGGTACATAACGAATTCGCCATCAATGAAAGCTTTGCTTCCGTTTACAGCATAATTATAAGTGTTGCAACAGGCGGTGTAAGCTTCGTTTCAGGTGTTCTTATCAGAAAATTCGGTACGGCAAAAGTCACATATTTTTCCACCTTACTGACCGTAATCGGTCTTATCGGCATCAGCTTTTCACCCAACATTGTTCTGATGATGATTTTTTCAATCGTTATGGGCTACGGAGCAGGTGCCATTGACACGGGTCTGAACAATTTTGTTTCACTCAATTACAAAGCTCACCATATGAATTTTCTTCATTGCTTCTGGGGTGTAGGCGTAACAGTAAGTCCGCTGATTATGTCCCTTTTTCTCGGTGACGGGGGCACAAAATGGAGGGACGGCTACAGAGTTATTGCCCTTATGCAATTTGCAATTTCTCTTCTCGTGCTTCTGAGCATCAAAAAATGGAACAGACTTGAAGCTCAGAAAAACGATTCCTCGGATTCAGAGGAAAACGCAGAGAAAAAAGGCTTCACCGAAATCATCAGAATCAAAGGCGTACTGACAGGAATACTCTCCCTCGGCTTTTACTGCAGTATGGAATTTCTCATCGGTACCTGGGGCGCATCCTATGCGGTAAACACCTTTTCATTGCCTCCCGACGAAGCGGCAAAGTGGGTTTCAATTTATTACGGAGGAATAATGCTCGGCAGAATCATTGCAGGCTTCCTTTCAATGAAAAAATCCGACAGATTTCTTATCACTCTCGGCATCGGTGTTTCCCTTGTTGGTATTTTTGTTTTTGCACTCCCCCTCGGAGAAAGCTCACTTCTCGGCTTTATCCTTATCGGTATCGGCTTCGGCCCCATTTTCCCGAGTATTCTTCACTGCATTCCCGAGCGCTTCGGTAAAACCTATTCTGCCGACATCACAGGCTTTCATATGGGCGGAGCGTATGCAATCGGCTTCACCCTTCAGATGCTTTACGGCTTTGCGGCAACGGGAATCAGCTTCAAAATCACACCCTATGTGCTCGTTTCTCTGAGCATTTGTCTTTTTGCAATGAATAACCTCACAAACAAGCTCACGGCTAAAAAATAAAAATAAAGACATAAAAAAATAACCTCACATTCAGCGTATTTCCGCTTATGTGAGGTTATTGTTATTTAAGGATTAGTCTTCCCAGGGGAACTTATAGCTGAGGCCGAGATCGTCACGAACCTTGTTCATTTCAGCCTGAACTGATTCATTGATGGGCACACCGCTGTCTTTTCTCTGCATCCAGATGTCGTATTCCTTTTCACCTGCTGTGTAGATTCTGTCTTCACCGGGAGCCTTCTTTGAAGCTCTCATTGAACGAATGATGTCGCCTGCCTTCTTTCTTGCAATTTCTTCACCGAGGAAGTGGTTTGTGTCAATTGCAATGAAGAAGTGACCGAGGTGATAAGGACGGATATTGCCTTCTGCATCCTTACCGTCAAGATCCTTACCGTACATACCGTCCTGAAGGATTGATGAAAGGAATTCTACGAAGAGAGCAAAGCCGTAGCCCTTGTAGCCGCCGAGTGCTTCACCGATACCGCCAAGAGTTGTGAGAGCTGCTGAGCCTTCACGGATCTTCTTGAGAGCAACGCCTGCATCACCTTCAACGGGGTTACCGTCAAGGTCAACGATTGTGCCGGGATGGATTTCTTCACCGATTCTTGCGTAATATTCAACCTTACCGTTCTGAGTGATTGATGTTGCGCAGTCGAAATTGAAATCGAAATCTTCATCTGTGGGAACACCGAGAGTGAAGGGGTTTGTACCGAACATACCTTCAACACCGAGTGTGGGAGCAACTGAGGGTCTTGCGTTTGTACCTGTCATACCGATGCAACCTGCCTTTGTTGCCATTGAGGTGTAGTAGCCTGCGATACCGTAGTGAGTTGAGTTACGTACTGCAACCATACCCATACCGTACTGCTTAGCCTTTTCGATAGCCATGCTCATAGCCTTGTAGCCGATAACCTGACCCATACCGTGATGTCCGTCAACAACTGCGGTTGTGGGTGTTTCCTTGAGGATTTCAAAGTTGGTTGTGGGCTGCTGAATGCCTGCATTGATTCTGTCAATGTAAACGGGCTTGAAACGGTTACAACCGTGTGATTCAATACCGCGTCTGTCAGATTCAAGAAGAACGTCTGTTACGATTTCAGCTTCGTCAGCAGGTACGCCGACACCGATGAATGCATCTTTGATGAAATCATGAGTTGTTTTCCAGTCAAGAATTACTTTTGCCATTTTAATCACTCCTAATTAAATTATGGATTTTTTTCTTTTTTATATTCAAGCTTTATGCTTAAATTACTTACTCTTTTTCTTCCCAGTTCTTTGCTCTTTCAACAGCCTTTTTCCAGCCGCTGTAGAGTCTGTTTCTTTCTTCCTTGCTCATTTCGGGAATGAATACCTTGTCAACCTCACGGTTGTTTTCAATATCCTCAAGGCTTTCCCATACGCCTACTGCAAGACCTGCAAGATATGCAGCACCGAGAGCGGTGGTTTCAACAGTCTTGGGTCTGTCAACCTTAATCTGAGCAATGTTTGCCTGAATCTGCATCATAATGTTGCTGACGCTTGCACCGCCGTCAACACGAAGCTCTGAAAGCTCAATGCCTGAATCAGCGCTCATTGCTTCAAGAAGATCGGTCATCTGATATGTAATACATTCAAGAACTGCTCTTGAAATGTGCTTTCTGTTAACACCTCTTGTAAGACCGACAATACAGCCTCTTGCATACATATCCCAGTAAGGAGCACCGAGACCTGTAAAGGCGGGAACAATATAGCAGCCGTTTGCATCGGGTACACTTTCAGCAAGCTCGTCACATCTCTTGGGGCTGTCAACAAGCTGAAGCTCATCACGAAGCCACTTGATAACTGAACCCGCATTAAAGGCACTGCCTTCGATTGAATATGTTGTTTCACCGTCAAGGCTCCAAGCAACACCTGTAAGAAGGTTATTCTTTGAAATAACTCTCTTATTACCTGAGTTCATAAGAAGGAAGCAGCCTGTTCCGTATGTATTCTTTGACATGCCGGGCTTGAAGCAGGCCTGTCCGAAAAGTGCTGAGGGCTGGTCACCGATTGCGCCGCAGATGGGCACACCTTCAAGCTCCTCAAGACCGAGAATACCACGGGCAACATGACCGTAAACCTTGCTTGAAGGCACGGGAGTGGGAAGAACTGACATAGGTACGCCAAGCTTTTCGCACAGATATTCATCCCAGCAAAGCTTGTCAACATCAAAGAGCATTGTTCTTGATGCATTGGAGTAATCTGTTACATGCACCTTGCCGCCTGAAAGATTCCAAATAAGCCAGGTTTCAACGGTACCGAAAAGAAGCTGACCGGCCTCGGCAAGAGCCTTTACACCGGGAACATTGTCAATAATCCATCTGATTTTTGTTGCTGAGAAATAAGCGTCAACAATAAGACCGGTGTGATCTGCAATATACTGTGAAAGCTCCTTGTCCTCTTTGATTTTTTCACACATATCAGCAGTTCTTCTGCACTGCCATACAATTGCATTATAAACGGGCTTACCTGTTGTTCTGTCCCAGAGAATTGTTGTTTCTCTCTGATTGGTGATGCCTATACCGGCAATATCGGTAGCAGCAAATTTGCCTGATGCAAGAACTGATGTGATTGAATTAAGCTGACTGTAAAGAATGTTGAGAGGATCGTGCTCAACCCAGCCTGCCTTGGGATAAATCTGCTCGAATTCATTCTGAGCCTTCGCAACGATGTTACCCTTTTTATCAAAGACAATGGCTCTTGAGCTTGTTGTTCCCTGATCGAGAGACAAAATAAGTTTTTCTTTCATATTTCTTCCTCCTTGGTAAGACAAGAAAAAATGAGAACGACACGTACCTCTTAAGGCAAATATCAATTCTCAGCTTCCATACTCTTTACCTCTGATTAACAAATTTCCGACCTTTTCTCCATAGTGTCGGATTATCAGATTTATTGTACTTTAAAAGAGCTCTTTTGTCAACAAAATAAAGGGATTTTATTCATTATCTGCTCTTTGTTTGTTCCTATATTATTAACAAAGAAATTTAACAGCCTTATTTTTAAAATTTCACCCTTGACCTTGAATAAATTATATTGTATTATATATTAAATAAGTATGTATTTCCAACAGAAAGGAAGCTGAAAATGGAACTTGCTTTTTCAGGAGAAATTTTAAATATAACGCCATTTAAAAACGGTTTTGTTTTTGCGGCAAAAACAACAACTCAGGACGGCAGACTCAAGGCTGAATTTTATGGCTATGATGCAATAAACGATAAATTCACGAGAATCAAAAAGAACATTTTCCTCAAGGTCAAATTCGGCTTTGAATATGAAGAAATTGCCGAGCAGCTTGGAGATTATGTTTCCTGCGACGTGGGTGTTCTCAGTGACAACAGAATTATGGCTGTTTTCCCCAACGGTGAATATAACATTTTCAACACCGACGGCTCACTGAATGTCTCCTCCCTTCTCACCTACCACGGCTCACCCGTATGTGACATTGCAGTTGACGGCGCTCACGTCTGGTGTGCTGTACCCGCTGAAAATGCAATAATCAAATATTCTCCCCGTGAAGGCAGAGTTCTTCTTCGTGTGGGTGGCGGTGAGGCAACAGCCTTTGAATCTCCCTGTGCCGTTACTCTTCAGGGCAATATGCTTTATATCTGCAATCAGCGTTCAAAGAAAATCCGCTCTCTCAACATTCAGACCAATTCTGTCAGAGATTACCGCGTATTCAATGAAAAGGTGTATAAATACATCAATGTTATGGGCAGAGAGTTTGTCTGGCTTAAGTCGGGGCTTTATATTCTCGATTAAAACAACTGAAAAAAAGAAAGCAGTTAAGCTTCGTGCTTAACTGCTTTTTGTTTGTTTACTGAATTGCAGCGGCTGTTGTCTGAACAGCTTCACCGACAGCTTCAGCGGTTGCACCGCCGTCACCGATAACATTAACTGCAACGATTGCAACAACAACGATTATGATTGAAACGATAATTGCAGGAATGAATTTAGCCTTGTTGCCCTTACCGTTTCCTTCGCTCTTACCCATAAGAAGATAAAGAGGAACAAAGATAAGAAGAGCAACAACTGCGGCAAAGAAGAACATACTTGTTGAAGGAACAAGCTTCTCCTCACCGTATTCAATGATTGTAAAGTTTGAGGTGCGGCAGGCAATATCTCCAAGCCAGGGTCCGACAACCATAGGAATAAGAACGAAGAAAATCATTCTGATGCCCTGGAAGAGACCAACCTTATCCTCGGGGATGTAGTCACGGACAGATGCATTAAGCTGAATCTGAAGAACAACATAACCGATAAGCGTGGGAGCAATACCTATAAGAACAACAGCAATATTTGTTGATGTTGAAAGCACAGCAAGACCTGCAATAAAGAGAACGATTGTGATGATATAAGCATTTACCTTGTTTTTGCCGGATGCTTTAAGAAGGAGAATTACACCCGCTGCAAGACCTGCAACTGCCACAACGGCAATGATGATTGTCTTGGTGTCAAAAACTGCACCGGGAATAATTACGCTGCCGAGGTAAACAAAAAGGTACGGGAAGAAAACCTGGATTGCAATGTTATAAATACAGATTGCGGCAAGAGCAAGATAAAGCATTGAGTTTTCCTTGACAACAGAGGGTCTGAAGCCGTAGAAAAGATCACTCCAATAATTTGAGTTTGATTTTTCACCCTTGATTTCGGGATCCTTAAGAGCAAACAGACCGAACACACCGCTGAGAGTAACGATGATACCGAGACCGAGGAAGAATACCTGATAGGATACAACATCAGCCTGACAGAGACTGCCGACGCCCATAACTGCAAGCATTGCAAAAAGACCGACAAAGAGAAGAACTGTTTCAACTGTAGGTCTGACAACGGGGTTGGTAACGTCTGTGGTCCAGGCGTTGAATGCCGAGTCATTACTTGTGGAGCCCATAAAGGTCATAACCATATCCATAATGATTACTGCCCAGACTGTGAAAAGAAGAATCTTACCCTCATCTGAAAGACCGAAAAGAGAAGCAATATTTTCTTTTGAAATAAAACCGAAGGAAGCTGTAATTACACCCCAGATAATATAACCGACAGAGATGAAAACCTTTCTCTTTTTCATCTTTTCACTGAGAGTACCCATAATAAATGTGGTTACAACAGCAGTGATGGCGGAAAGAGCAACCATTCGGCTGATTGCGGTTGTAGGAGCCATTATGCCCCACTGTTCAAGATTTGACTTCGAAACATTATCATAAACTGAATCAAACAGGAAGGTATTGAAATACATGTTTTCGAGATTCCATGCAATACCGCCCATGAAACTGAATACAATAATGTTCAGCCAGGTTCTTTTGCTTAATTTGTTTTCCATAAACTTTCTCCTTTTTTTATTTAAAAATTTATATGCCTATTCATTATAACAAATTAACCCGAAAAATCAAATGTTATTGAGATATTTTTCGATTTTTTTACTTTTTATTACCTTATAGAATAATACACCGGGAATAAGAAGCACACCAAGCTCTCCCAAAGCAACAAATGAAGCCTGAGTCAGAAAGCTTACCAAATTGAAGCCGCCGTCAATAAAGAAAATTTCAATCTCAAGACCGATTATCACACCGTTAAACAAGGCGGGCATCAGAAGAGAAGCCACGGGCAGAGAACCGAATTTCACGTCTCTGAGCTTATACATAAAGGTGCAGGCAAGAAAGGTTGCAAGTGAGCCGAAGATGATGTCAACGGGCAATGCACCGAGAGCGGTCAGATTGGCAATGAAGCAGCCCACCGTGAGACCGGGAATTGCCGCAGGGGTAAACAGAGCAAGAACTGTCAGCACCTCTGACAGACGGAATTGAACAGCCATTGAGGTTGTTCCGGGAAAAATCATTTCCTGACCGAAGGTTACTGCAACATAAAGTGCTGCAATGACTGCGCCCAAAGCGAGTCGGTGTGTGTTTTTTGTGTTATTCATTTTTTAGTCTCCTTAGTTTTGTTTTTTAGCCTTATTTATACAGGCTTAGGTCAGGATGGTTTCGAACTGACCTTTATTTACTTTTTTATTTGCACTGAGCTATAACAGGCAATGTCATCTCAGCGGCAGAAACGGGATCGTATTCCATCATCATATGGCCGCCCTTTTCCGCATTTTTAATGACTGTACCGACGGGAGCGTAGTCAATAATCTGCTGAAGATTATCCGCAGAAGCAATCTTATCTTCAGATGCGGTGACAATTACACAAGGAATTTCAAGCACCGAAAAGGCTTCAAAATCCGTTCCTCTTGTGTGGGAGGACATAATTGAAATTCCTGCACCCGTACCCTTGATTTTAAAGGGTGCGGTCACCTTTTCAAGCTCATAGCTCTGAGCATATTCATCATCACTGAAGCTTGAAGCAACAAAGCTTCTGACAAGTGAGGGCATAAGAAGAAAGAATCTGACCATCACATCAAAAAGCTTCTGCATCAGTGCAGATCTGAGAAACACAGCGCTTATACCCGTCATTTCATTTGAGGTCTGAGGAGCAAAAAGAACAAGTCCTTTGACACTGCCGGGCATTTCACAGGCAAGGTTGATTGCAATGCCTCCGCCCATTGAATGACCGCCTAAAATCCATTTTCCGCCAAGCTCTGTAATAAGAGCGCCGATTACCTCTTCTCTTGAAAGAAGGTCCGTTTCGGAGCTTTCACGGGAGGAATAACCGAAATTGGGCACATCAACGGCAACAACACGGTAGCCTTCCCTTCTGTACTGCTCGGCAACGCCCTCAAAGGACACTGTTGAGAGACAGAAGCCGTGAATAAGCATAATCTGACCCTCGGCTTTTCCGTCGGGCTCAAAGGTGCGGTAATGAAGGCTGTAATCACCGAAGGTGAAAAAGCTGCTGTTTTCAAAGGGCTTTTCATCATCAGCTGCCACAGCGCAGCAAGTAAGTGAAAAAACCATCAGAGCCGCCAGAAGCAATGAAAGTAATCTTTTAATATCAATCACCTCTTCAATTTAATCATAATGCTATAATAAACCATTTTGAATTCAATTGCAACAAGCAAAAAGAAAAGAGGGAGATTTCCCTCTTGCTTTTTCGGATTAACCTCTGCCTGAACCTCTGCGGGAATAACCGCCGCCGTGTTTTGCGTCAGAATTTCTTTTAAGGTCGGTCATCTTTTCATCACTGACCTGCTTGAAACGAGCCATCATATCCTCAAAGGACATTTCCTCTTTTTCCTGCTTGGGCTGGCCCTGCCATACATTTGCATGAGAAGGTCTTTCTCTGCGAGGAGCTTTATTGAACTCTTTTCTCTGAGGCTGTTCCTCAGCCTTCTTGATTGAAAGATTGATCTTTCCGTCCTCGTTGATTGAGATCACCTTAACCTTGACCTCCTGGCCTTCCTTAAGGTGTTCATTGATGTCTTTGACAAAGGTGCTGGACACCTCAGAAATGTGAACCATACCGCTCTTACCGTCGGGCAGACTGACAAAAGCGCCAAAGTTCATAATACCGGTAATTTTACCGTCAACAATTGCTCCTACCTCAAGCATATAGTGAATGAGTCCTCCTATGATTTATTCAGAATACGATGAAATGTAAAATACTTTTTCACCGGACTTGCAATATCCGTAATCTTCTCTGAGCTTGTGCTCGAAATATTCAGCCTGCTTATCTTCATCGACAAGAATCAGCTCTTTATCAGCATTCTCAGCTTCGATCTCAGCAATTTCTGCATTGATTGCAGTAATCTTATTTTCGTAATCAAGATACTCAGCGCCGTAGCGGACAATCTGTGCTCCGCCGACAAGAATCAGTGCAGCAAAAACTGAATATACAAATGCCTTGACAAATGAAAATCTGAATTTCTTATTAACTTTTGCTTCATTTATGTTCCTGACCGCCAAGTTTATCACTCCAACAAAAATACTATGTATAATTATACCTAAAAAGATATAATTTGCAAGAGGTATTTTGAAAATAATACAAACTTTTTTCGAGTTTTTTAAGTTTTTTTACGCAATTTAATTTTATGCCCGTACTTTTTCAACAATGCTTTCCTCAATGTTGAAAACTTCGGCTTTTTACGCCCCTTTTTCAGTCTTTCATCAAGGATTTTTTTCAGCGGCTCAAGTCTTTTTTCGGCAAATCCGGAAGCAGCTCTGCCAAAGGCAAAATAAAAAGCCAGCGCTCCTGCAAGCTCACCCATCATCAGCGTTATTCTCACAAGACCCTTGTTGTAAACAATCATAAAAATAAAGGATATATAAAAAGAAATCACCCAGAATATAATATCACAGGTGAAGCATATCCATTTTCTGTCGAGGAAAAGCTTTCTGACCAGGGTCAGCAGAAGATAAACGGCACCAATAACAGTGCCGATACCGACTGACCGCAGAAAAACAATTATCTGATTGATTATCGGCTCACTGTAGCTCATCTGAACACCTTTGCAAGAAAGCTCTGCGCCTTAGGCTGATTGTCAAGATAAGTCAGCGAGGAAATCTCTCCGTCAATGTTAAGCTCACCCGATTCAATGTTAAGCTGACTGATGTGCAGACGGTTGCCTCTGACGGTCAGCTCACCGTAATCGGTATAAGCAATAATGGCTGACTCATCAAAGGAATCAACATCCGTGACTCCGCTGAGGCTGAGCTGTCCCCTGTCCTTCATCAGTACGCTGTGCGGGGCTCTGATTTTATCCTTAATTTCGTTCATAGTAACAACCTCCCAGAAAATAATATTCAAGGACGGCTGTCAATATACCTTTAGGCTATTATCAGAGCACCTTATACATAAGGCCCGCATCATTTTTTGTTGCATGCTCAGTGACAACAAGCACCTGAACCTTAACAACATTGGGACCCATTTTGATTTCAAGAATATCGTTCACCTTAACGTCATAGGATGCTCTTGCAACTCTGCCGTTGGCGGTAACATAGCCTGCATCACAGACCTCATTTGCAACCGTTCTGCGCTTAATAAGTCTTGAAACCTTGAGATATTTGTCAAGTCTCATTTTTTCCTCCTTAAAAACCAAGGACTGCACATCGGCAGTCCTTGTCAAAACTTATTTTACAGCGTTTTTGAGAGCTGCGCCTGCCTTGAATGAGGGCACCTTTGCAGCTGCGATTTCGATGCTTGCGCCTGTCTTGGGGTTGTGACCTGTTCTTGCTGCTCTTTCCTTAACCTCGAAAGTACCGAAGCCGATGAGCTGAACCTTGTCGCCCTTAACAAGAGCATCTTCGATTGAGCCGAGAACTGCTGCAACAGCAGCTTCTGCGTCCTTCTTTGAGATAGCAGCCTTCTGAGCTACTGCATTGATTAATTCAGTTTTATTCATTTTTTGTTCCTCCAAAAATATATTTTTCCAAGGGTTTAACCCCTATTGGATCCTAAGATTTTTTTGGCTTCATTCCAAAGCACATCAAGAGTTTCAATGTCTGAAGCTGACATATCTATATTCCGCTGCTGAGCAAGCTTTTCAACCTCAAGAAAGCGGCTTATAAATTTTTCTGTTGAATTATTCAGAGCCTCTTCCGAATCAACATCAATGAATCTTGCAATGTTGACACAGGAGAAAAGAACATCTCCGAACTCAGATTCAATATCCTGTCTGTTTCCGCTGTCCATTGCCTGCCTGAGCTCATCAATTTCACTTCTCAGAGCATCAAAGGCACCGCCGACATCATCCCAGTCAAAACCGGCTTTTTTAGCCTTGGACTGAATTTTCTGGCTTCTCATAAGAGCGGGAAGCTCCTTGGGCACCTTCAGCATTGAAGCACCCTGAGTCTTCTGACCCTTGCTCTTTCTTTTGATTGTGTCCCAGTTGTTAAGCACATCCTCTGTGCACGACACACTCACACTTCCGAAAACGTGAGGATGACGTTCAATAAGCTTTTTGCAGATTCCGTCACAGACATCGGAGAAATCAAAATCCCCCGCCTCTTTAGAAATCTGGGCGTGAAAGACAACCTGTAAAAGCACATCACCAAGCTCCTCCTCAAGAAGAGTTTTATCCTTCTTGTTGATTGCTTCAATGACCTCATAGGTTTCTTCGATGAAATCCTTCTTGATGCTTTCGTGAGTCTGCTCTGCATCCCAGGGACATCCGCCGGGAGCTCGGAGAATCGACATAATTTCAAGAAGATCCTGAACGTCGTATCTTTCCTTGATTTTAAAATTCTCTGTCATAAATATTCAACACTCCTATTTTAACCTAACAAACCGAATTTTGCAAGTACTTTTCCAATTTTTTCTCCTTTTGGTAACATTTCCACATCATCTTTAACAATTCCTTTAATTAAAAGCATTGTTGCAGCATAGCAGAATGCACCGACAGCCACTGCAATCACACATACAAGTCTGCTTTGAATCATCAGCTTTTCGGCAATAAGCCAGTTTGTAAGAAAAGCTGCACCGCCGCAGACTGCAGCACCGATGAGAGGCTTGAGATAAACGGAAACAACATTAATTTTAACCTTTGTGATTTTCAGAAGAGAAATAAGGTTAACGGCAAAAATGATCACATAGCACACAGTTGTGCTTATAGGTGCACCGTTGATGTTGATGTTGGGGTTACCGATAAGAATATAGTTAAGGACAATTTTTGCACAGCTTCCCAAAGCAATTGACTTGATGGGAATATCCATTCTGCCCACAGCCTGAAGCATATTTGTCATTGGTGATGTTGCGGCAAAAAGGAACATTCCAAGACCGTATGTCACAAGAATGGGGGCTTCAAGAGCGTGAATTGACTCGGGTCTTGAGGAATAAAGCAGAGCAAGAATGGGCTTTGCAAGAGCTGCAAGGCCAAGACCTGCGGGCATTGCAATCATCATTGTTACTCTCAGAGTTGACTCAACGGTAATCTTTATTTCTTTTTTATTCTTTGCTGACCATGCGGTTGCAAGGGCAGGAATTGCACTGATACCGAGAGTCAGTGTAATTGTGGGAATAAGATTTTTAAGGTTAAGAACGGCACCGTGAGCACCGTAAAGCATATCAGCGATACCTGCATCAAGGGTCTGTGTTGCGGCAATAGCTGTGCCGTACATTTCCTTAAGCACGTCAGCGCCGACCTCAAAGGCATAATCAAGACGGGTTCTGATTGTTGTGTCGTCGATGATGTTGCTGATATTAAGCACGATTGAGGAAAGAGCAATGGGGGCGGCAGTTCTTACAAGCTGCTTGAGGATGCTCTTGTCTGTTTCCGCGGCGGGAGAATTGACAATCTCCTCTCTTGTAAAGCCGAAGCCGTGTCTCTTATATTTTATAAAAAGATAAAGGAAGCCGAGAACAGAGCCGAAGGTTACACCGAGAATGGCAACAGCGGCGGCATAAGGATACATTGCTGAAAGAGCCTCAGCCTCATTACCGACAGTTACCCCGAAAACAGTTGCAACTCCGTCAGAAGCAAAATCCTTTTCAAAATCTGCCTTCCACTTCTTCATGCAAAGGTAAGTCACACTCAGACCGATAACAAGCTTGACAGCCGCTTCAATAACCTGAGAGACACCTGTGGGTGTCATATTCTTCAGACCCTCATAATAGCCTCTGAAGGAGGACATCATGCAGCAGAAAAGAATACAGGGAGCAACGGCAATAATGCTTATGTAGTTCATCGGTGAGCCGACAAAGCGTGAATAAGGCACCGCAAGAGCAATAAGCATCAATGTTCCGAACAGACCGACACAGAAAAAGAGCTTTCTTGAAACGCTGAAAATTTTCTGCGCATCCTTGATTCTTCCCATTTCAATATTCTGTGAAACCATTTTTGAAACGGCAATGGGAAGTCCTGCCATTGAAATTGCATAAAGAGGATTGTAAATTGCGTATGCGCCGATGAAATATGCATTGCCCTGCTCTGTGAGAATGTTAAGCAGAGGAATTTTATAAACGGCACCGATAAGCTTGACAATGATTGTTGCAATTGCCAGAGCACCTGCACCTGTCAAAAGAGTCTGTTTTTTTCTTTCAGCCATATTATCAACTCATTTCCTTTAAATTTTTATATAAATTCTTTAAGAAGAGAATTTTCGGGGATTACCGAGCAGTCAAGAGAAACAAAGTGCTGAAGCTTCTCTCTCAGAAGACTTGCGGTATCATAATATTTGCTTTCACGGTCAATAGAGCTGAGAAGCTCAATAGCAACATCCCTGAACACACAGAATTCATAGGGATGAAGGGTATCGATTTTTATATCAGCAAGATCACTGAAGGGGAAAAGATATCTGTCCTCACCCATTCTCACTCCGTTCCAGAGATAAAAGGTGTAATCGGGCTTGCTGTTCCTGAAGTTATAATCCCTTATAAGACGGCGTATAAAGCGGATATCCCTTTTTGTAAGAAAGACATCCTCACCGTCATAAACACGGGATGAAACGCTCACATAAAGCCTTAGCATCTGTTCAGATTCAAGAGGCCCGGTTATAAGAGGGTTAAGAGCGTGGAGCCCTTCAACGATTATCACATCATCCTTACCGACAGTGATTTCTTTGTAGCCGTCTCTTTTCTTTGTCATAAAGCTGAAATGAGGAAGAAGGCAGCAGCCCCTTTTCATCAGCCTTTCAAGACATTCATAGATGTAAGCTGTATCGAGGGTTTCGATTCTCTCGTAATCAACGGTTCCGTCTTCAAAATAATATTCGAGGTTATTTTCACTGTAAAAGTCGTCAAGAGAAATTATGATTGCTCTGCGGGAAAGGGCCTCAAGCTCAGCTTTAATCAGCTTTGCGGTTGTTGTCTTACCCGACGAGGACGGTCCTGCAATCATCAGAAGGCTTCTGCCCTTTTTCTGAGAAAGAAGCTCTGCGGTGCGGATAATTTCTTTTTTATAACGCTGTTCACATTCCCTGACAAATTTTTCAGTCTGAGCTTTTGCACGGCCGTTGATTCCGTCAACAGTAATCACGGACATAACATCACCTCATTTGTTATAGAACTCGTATATATAAGCCTTACGCTTTATTATTTCATCAAAACCGCTTATGTATTCATAAGGATATTTATAATTGAAAATGCGCTCAATCTCTTTACCGTCGGGCTTTTTGAGCTTGATAACCGCTCCTGCGCCAACTGAAAGAATTGTATGACATTCTTCCATCATATATACATTATAAAGACCCTCAAAGCCCTTTTTTGCCCAACCGACATTTTCAAGATTACCAAGAGATTTGCTCTGCCGGTACATATAATAAGGGATATACCCTTCTTCAAGAAGACGCTTCTGAACAATTGAAAGCATTTTTGCGGCATTATCTCCCGAATTTGTCTGCTCACCCTTGGTGACAATATTGGATGAACGCTTGAGAGCAAGGGTATGGACTGTTATGTTTTCAGGGGAAAATGAAATAGCCTTTTCAAGAGTCTTCCCGAAATTTTCAACAGTATCCGTGGGAAGACCCGCAATAAGATCCATATTGATATTGTCAAAGCCCTTTCTTCTTGCGGAAAGCATACTTTCCTCAGTCATTGCTGAGGTATGATTTCTGCCGATTGCCTTAAGCACGGAATCGGAAAAAGTCTGAGGATTGATGCTGATTCGTGTGCAGCCGCAGTTTTTGATAACCTCAAGCTTTTCATCGGTTATACTGTCGGGTCTGCCTGCTTCAACGGTATATTCTCTGAGATGTGAAAAATCAAAATTTGCCTTAATTTTATCCGTAACAGCCTTAAGCTGCTCTGCAGAAAGAACGGTGGGTGTTCCTCCGCCGATATAAATGCTTTCAAGTCTGAGTGAAAGACTTCGTGCTATCTCTCCCGTTGCATCAAGCTCATCACAAAGCTTTTTCACATAATCGGGAATGAGCTTTTTTGCACTTTCGTTTGAATGGGAAATAAAAGAGCAATAGCTGCATCTCGAGGGGCAAAAAGGCACGGAAACATAAAGAGAAAAGGAGTCATTGCGGCTTTTTTCCATCAGAGGAGCCTCCGCAAAGGCAACACTCTGAGCAAGCTGAGCCTTTTCCACGGTAACCTTAAGCTCATTTATAAAATAATCAAGAGCCTCATCCCTGCCCATAAGACTGATGAGATTTGTCATCAGCTTGGCAGGTCTGACGCCTGTCAGAATACCCCAGGGAGCAGTGTAACCCGTTTTTTCTCTGAGAAGCTCATAAAGCATAATTTCAGCCTTTCTTTCAAAAAAGGCTTCATCGCTGTCATCACACTGCTTTTGGGCGATATCAAAAACTTTTTCATCAGAAACTGTTTCTCCGTCAAATAAAACCTCAACAAAAATTCTGCTTCCTTCAAGCTTTATAAGGCAGTACTCCTCATTGTCCGGAATACTTTCAGCAGAAAAGAACTTTTTGTCAGGAAAAAATATCCGCAGAAGATTTTCTGTTTCATAATGAAATGAATTGTTTACGGTAATTATCTGCATTATATTAAAGACCTTTCATATAAGGGTTGTTGTTTCTTTCATAGCTGAGGGTTGTTTCCTCACTGTGTCCGGGCAGAACGGTGTAATCCCCTTCAAGAGTCGCAAGCTTTTTAAGTGACTCAAGAAGCACTGCCTTGTCACCCGTCGGGAAATCCCATCTGCCGATGTTATTTCTGAAAAGGGTGTCACCCGAAATAATTGTGTCACCGAGAATGAAGCAGACACTTCCTCTTGTGTGACCCGGAGTGTGAAGCACCTTTATCTCAGTTTCTCCAAGTCTTATGATATCACCGTCTCTGACACAAAGGTCAGCCTTGGGCGAAACATAGCCGTAAGGGCGTTCATCTGTCAGAGAAAGGCTGTCATCACGGAGAAATTCCTCCTCATCAGCGTGAATGACAAGCTTCGCTCCCATATTTTCTTTAAAATCGGCGGCACCGAGAATATGATCATAATGACCGTGAGTGAGAAGAACATATTCAAATTCTTCAAAGCCTGCCTTTTCAAGACTCGATTTCAGTCCAAGAGTATAAAATCCCGGATCAACAATAGCAGCCTTTCCCGTGGCTTCATCCTTGATTATATAACAGTTTGCATAATATGAACCTAAAATCAGATTGAATATTTTAAAAGACATCAGCTTTTCCTCCATTCATCTGTGTCCATAATGATTGTAACAGGTCCGTCGTTGACAAGTGAAACTGCCATATCGGCACCGAAGATGCCCGTTGCAACCTTTCTGACACCAAGGTCTCTGAGCCTCTGACAGAATTTTTCATAAAGCTCGTTAGCAAGACCTGCGGGTGCGGATTTTATGAAGGAGGGTCGTCTTCCGTGGGAGGTATCGGCACAGAGAGTGAACTGAGAAACAACAAGCACCTCACCGTCAACCTTGTCAAGAGAAAGATTCATCTTGTCATTTTCATCGGTGAAAATTCTGATTTCACTGATTTTCTTTGCAAGAAGCTCCATCTCCTTTTCACTGTCACCCTCTGCAACGCCGAGAAGTACAAGAAAGCCTTTTCCGATTTCTCCGACTGTCTTTCCTTCAACGGTGACACTTGCATTGGTAACTCTCTGAATAACCGCTTTCATATTTTTTCCTCCGCACTGTTACTGTCCCGAACGCTCTGTTGTCAGGACACCTTTGACCTTTTTCAGCTTTTCGCTGATGCTTTTGACGTGCTCTGCACCGTTGACCGTGAGAGTCATAAAAACGGTGCATCTGCCGTCAGTTCCGTCTTTGACAAAAATTGAGTGAATCATAACGTGCATATTTGCAATAACCGATGAAATATCGGCAAGCATACCCACTCTGTTCATACAGGTAACTGCAAGAGTAACGCGGTAAGAGTTGCTGACCTTGCTGTCCCAGTACGCCTTGATCCATCTGGCAGGCTCTGCACAGCCGGCAATGTCACGGGGCACGTTTGAGCATTTTTTTGTGTGAATTGAAACGCCTCTGCCTCTTGTGATAAAGCCGATAATATCATCTCCGGGAAGAGGGTCACAGCAGTGAGCGAACTTGATAAGACAGTTGTCAATGCCTTCAACGATGATGCCCTCTGCGCTTTTTGTGATTTTTTTGACCGGTGTAGTCTCTATAGGCTGAACAGATTCGGGCTGCTGCTCCTTGATAAGTCTTGAGTAAGCATCCTTGATTCTGGGGATAAGCTTTGTCAGCGTCAGACCGCCGTAGCCGATTGCGGCATAAAATTCATCTGCATTGTTGCAATGCTGCTTTTCAGCAATTTTTGCAATGAATTCATTCATCTGCTTTTCAGGCAGGATAATGTTGTTACGCTTAAATTCACGCTCAACCTCGGCCTTACCTTCAGCAATGTTTTCTTCACGCTTTTCTTTTTTGAACCAGCCTCTGATTTTGCTTCTTGCAGAAGCGGTGGTTGCCATTTTTATCCAGTCTCGGCTGGGACCCTTGCTCTGCTGAGAGGTGGTCAGAATTTCAATGATTTCACCGTTGCCGATTTTATGGTCAAGGGTGGTGATTCTTCCGTCAACCTTTGCGCCTATCATCTTGTTGCCGACAGCGGAATGAATTGCATAAGCAAAGTCAATGATACAAGAGCCCATGGGAAGACTGATAACATCTCCTCTGGGAGTGAAGGCAAAGACCTCCTCGGGCACAAAGTCTGATTTGATTGTTTTGACGATTTCTTCAACGTCATCGCTTTCCTTCTGACTGTCAAGAAGCTGTCTTATCCAGGAAAGTCTTTCTACAAATTTGACCTTTCCGCTGAGCCCCTGCTTATATTTCCAGTGGGCCGCAATACCCATTTCAGCAACGTGGTGCATTTCCCAGGTTCTTATCTGAACCTCAAAGGGTACGCCCTCCTTGCCGATAACCGTTGTGTGAAGGGACTGATACATATTGGGCTTGGGCGTTGAAATATAATCCTTGAATCTGCCGAGAATGGGGTTGAACATATCGTGGATTATACCAAGACAGCAGTAGCATTCGTAAACCGAGTCAACAATCAGACGTACGGCATAAATGTCATAAATCTCGTCAATGGTTTTGCCCTGCATAAAGGTTTTTCTGTAAATACTGTGAACACTCTTGATTCTGCCCTCAAGATGCACATTGGGAACATCCTCACGCGCTCTTTCAAGAATGTTTGATTTAATGCTGTCAAGGAACTCCTGTCTTGATTCAACCTGCTTTCTCAGAGTCTTTCCGATTTCACCGTAAGCAACGGGGTCAAGATATCTGATTGCAAGATCCTCAAGCTCATCCTTGAAATATCTGATACCGAGCCTGTGAGCAATGGGTGCATAAATTTCAAGTGTCTCCCTTGAAATGCTTCGTCTTTTTTCCTCTCTCATAAAAGAAAGGGTACGCATATTGTGAACACGGTCGGCCAGCTTGATGATGATAACTCTGATATCCTCATTCATAGCAATAAGCATTCTGCGGATATTCTCGTTCTGTACCTCTTCCTTGGTCATAATCTCTTCGCCGTCCTTGGCAAGAGGAAGCTTTTCCAGCTTCGTTACGCCTGAAACAAGAAGCTGAACATCTTCACCGAACATATTTTTAATATCTTCTGAGGTTTTTTCTGTGTCCTCAACAACGTCATGAAGAAGGGCCGCGCAGATTGCATCCTTATCCATACCCGTATCGGCAAGAATCTGAGCAACTGCAATGGGATGAATGATGTAAGGCTCACCTGAGCGTCTTTTCTGATCACCGTGAGCTTCCTCGGCAACGGCAAAGGCGCGCTTTACCTTTTCGATATCTTCTGCCGAGAAATTTGAAGAAACAGTTTCAATAAGCTTATTGAACTGCAGCTTATAATCAGTCATTATCCTCTCCCCTTTCTATGTAATCTGCAAGGTCTCTGAGAATCTGAGAATCCTCAAGATTCACCTTAGCAGCCGTATCAGCAAGAATTATGCTGTCATTTTCTTTTTTGAATATTCCAAGCTCCGTAAGCACGTCAACGGCAAGAAGAACACTGCAGATGTTGCTGCCGTCACCGCCCAGACGGTAGGCAAGAACATCCGTGTCATATGTCCATTTACCCACGGATCTGATGAATCTGTAAACATCCGCAACAATCTGTCTTTCGGGGAAGACCTGCTTTGCGGCAGAAAGAGAAATTTTTTCTCCCCTTCTGATTTTTTCGTAAAGTCTGACAGCTCTGAGATATTTTTCGTCATCAGTGCCTGACATTCTGATGTCCTTGACATAGATGCTCACTCTGACCTGTCCCATATATTCGTTTCTTTCAAGTCTGACGGCAAGGTCGAGAACATCCCCTGCCCTGTAAGGAAACTCACTGTCACTGACATTAAAATACAGCGCTGTGACCGTCGTGTCACCCTTACGCAGAGTAAGTCTCTGATGCTTGCCTCCGCTAAGAGAGCTGACGGAGACAAGAGTCATTCCGAACAAGCCGAAAAGCGGCTGAGGATTGCCCGCACCGAAGGGCTCAAGAGAGCTGATAACGGGAAGAATATCCGATGAAATAAGCTCGGGCTTGAGTCTGCAGTCAATTTCAATCACGGGGAAGGGCATTTCAACCGTCTTTGCATAATCATTGACGGTTTTTCTGAACTGCTCAATTTTGTCACTGTGAAGACCGAAGCCTGCGGCAAGAACGTGTCCGCCGTAATGGGTCAGAAGATGGGAAGCGGAGCAGATGGCATCATAAAGAGAAAAGCCCTCGATACTTCTGCCCGAGCCCTTTGCCTCCTCTCCCTCCTCGGTGATAACAATACAGGGCTTACCGTATTTTGAGACAAGTCTTGAAGCAACGATACCGATAACTCCGCCGTGCCAGTCCTTGCCCGAAAAGACAAGAACTCTGTCAAGAAGCATAGACGGATTTTCTTCAATCTGCTTCTGAGCCTGAAGAGCAATCTGCTTTTCAATTTCCTGCCTTTGTGAATTTGAAAAATCAACGTTGCGGCAGATTTCCTCCACTCTTTCACTGCTGTTGCTGACAAGAAGCTCAAGAGCGGTTTGTGCAAGATTCATTCTGCCCACGGAATTAAGCCTCGGAACAAGAGAGAAGGCTACACTTGTTGCGGTGAGCTGCTTTTCTTCATAGCCCGATGCTTTTTTTAGCTGTGTAAGACCGAGACAGGTGTTGCTGTTAAGATATCTGAGTCCGTGCTTGACAATCAGACGGTTTTCTCCCGTCAGAGAAACAATGTCTCCGATTGTGCCCACAGTTACAAGATCAGAATAATTTCTGAGCATAGTTTCGTCATCCTCATCGGAAAGAGCACACACAAGCTTGAAGGCAACACCGACTCCTGCCCAGCTTTTATAGCTGCTCGGGCAGCTGACTCTGTGAGGGTCAACGATTGCTTCAGCTCTCGGCTCAGAAAGGGAGCCCTTGTGATGATCGGTAACAACAAGCTCCATTCCAAGACTGTAAATATATTCCGCTTCTTCAATTGCGGAAATTCCGTTATCAACGGTTACAATGAGCTTTACACCCATGTTATAAAGCTTTTCTATCGCTTTTTTGTTAAGACCGTAGCCCTCAGTGTTTCTGTCGGGGATATAAGTGATGATGTCAGTTCCCTCACGGGTGAAAAATCTGTGAAGCAAGGCTGTGGCAGTTACGCCGTCGGCGTCATAGTCGCCGTAAACGGCAATCTTTTCACCATTTTCAATAGCACGCTGAATTCTCAATACCGCCTTGTCCATATCCTTGATTTCATAGGGAGAGATGAGTGAGGTTGAATCGGAGAAGAATTCAGCAATCTCCTCTTCGTCTGTCATTCCTCTTGAAACAAGAAGAAGGGCTGCGAAAGGATCAATATCCGATTCTTCCGCAAGATCAAAGGCAAGCTCTTTATCAACTGCCGAAACAAGCCACTTTTTACGACTCATAATTATCGATCCTTTCCTTTAAATTTTTGCTTTTCAGCTTTTTGTTATAATTGAGTATTATATCACTTTGTTGAAGTATTTTCAATAACTTCGGACATATGTCGGTTAATTTCTTTAAGAAATTTCACACCGAATTTTTCAATCTTCAGGGATGAAATTCCCTCAATGGCTCTCATTGATTCAAGGTCAGCAGGCTTTCTTCTTGCCATTTCAACAATGACCGCATCGGTAAATACCGAATAATCGGGAACGCCTGCAATAAGAGCTATGCTTTTTCTTACAGCTCTGAGTCTGACAAGAAGGCGGATATCAACCTGCGGCGGAGTCTGCTTAAGCTCATCGGGAATTTTCTTATCACTGATTCGTCTGACGCGCTTTCCCGAGAAAAGAATGTCCTCACACTTATCCTCAAGAAAAAGGCTGCCTGTACGCTTTTTGCCGATAAAGGCGTATTTGTAAAAATAATCAATATGCTTTTCAATCTCAGATTCAGCCGAGTCATTCATACTACCGAAGGTTTTAATGCTGTCATAGCCCTTTGAAAGAATGTACTCGGTTCTGTTTCCCTTGAGAATGTCAATGATAACCTGCTTGTTTTCACTTTCACGGACTCTTCTGATGCAGGAGAAGATTTTTTTTGCCTGAGTTGTTACATCAATACTCATCTCAACACCGTTACAGCCCGAGCAGTTGTGACACTTCCCCGAGGTCTTTTCACCGAAATAATTGAGAATATAATGTCTCAGACAGGTTGCCTTGGTTGAGTAATAAATCATTTTATCAAGCTTTTCAAGACGAAGCCGTCTGAATTTTTCAGCCTCATCTGCCGACAGGTGATTGTTCTCCTCGGCATTGTCAATGAAAAATCTCTGCATTCTTATGTCGGAGGGGCTGTAAATCAGAATGCAGTCCGCTTCACTGCCGTCTCTGCCCGCTCTTCCTGCTTCCTGATAATAGCTTTCGATGTCTCCGGGCATATTGTAGTGAATGACAAAGCTGACATTTGACTTGTCAATTCCCATACCAAAGGCATTTGTTGCAATTATTATCTCTTTTTCATCGGCAATGAAAAGCTCCTGATTGACCATGCGCTCTTTTTTGGTAAGTCCCGCATGGTATTTTGTTACGCTGTATTTTTCAGCCGCAAGGCTCTGACAAAGCTCGTCAACGGTTTTTCTCGAAGCACAGTAAACAATTCCGCTTCTTCCCGAATAAAGATCAAGATAACGTCTGAGAGCCACATATTTCTGCTTGAAATTCACAACCTCAAAATAAAGGTTTTCTCTGTCAAAGCCCGTTACAACCCTCAGAGGCTGTCTGAGCCCCGTCAGTCTTTCGATATCGTCTCTGACCCTGCTTGTTGCTGTGGCTGTGAAGGCTGTGACAACGGGTCTTTCGGGCAGAAATGAAATAAAGTCGGCTATATCAAGATAGCTCGGTCTGAAATCGTGTCCCCACTGTGATACGCAGTGAGCCTCATCAATGCAGACCATCGAAATTTTTATCTGACCGCAAAGCTGTCTGAAGGCCTCCGACAGAAGCCTTTCGGGAGCAACGTATATAATTTTATACACGCCCTTAGCGGAATTTTCAATGACCTTTTCAATCTGTCTTTCCGAAAGGGATGCATTGATATAAGCACATCTGACTCCGCACTGCACAAGAGCACTGACCTGATCCTTCATCAGAGAAATCAGCGGGGATATAACAATTGTTATCCCCTCCATCATCAGAGCGGGCACCTGAAAGCAAAGGGATTTTCCTCCGCCTGTGGGCATAATGCCCAGCACATCTCTGCCTTCAAGTATTGTGTCGATTATCTCCTGCTGACCGTTACGGAAAGAGGAGTAACCGAAATATTTTTTTAGAACTTCGTATTTGTCCAAGGGGTATTGCCTCCAATGTTTTTGCTGAATCAGACGAAAAATCTTTCAGAGAGCCAGGCTCTTACGGTTTTACTCATAAAGCAGTAGCCGAGAAAAGCTACAACGGCAAGCACACAGGAGAATACAATCACGCCGAATTCAAGGGCATAATTGACACCGCCGCCGAAATCAAGAATTATTCCGTCTGACAGCACCGCCACCGCAATAAGAGTGGCAATGCAGAGAAGCTTGTGCACCCAATGTCTTTTTTTGCGTGTCCATAAGATATAAAACAGAACAAGCAGAGCATTGACGGCAACAACAGGCAGGGCGCAGGCGAAAAACCACTTGCCGCCCACAAGGAAATTGAGAAGGAAAAGATAAAGACTCAGTAAAACTCCGTCAAAGGCAAGAATCACAAGAGGATAAACCTTTCTCAGAAAGAAGGGAAAAACAAATGCAGCCCAGGCAAGAAAGCTTGTTGAACAGATAAAGGCTGACCAGGGGCTTTCCTTGAAAAGAAAGATATTAAGAAGAACGCAGACAATGTTGGGAATTATCATAACCGTTGTGATAATTGCCGCAACAAGTCTTCTTTCAACCTCCTTGGGCATATAAACCTTATCGGCAAAGGGAGCTGTTGCTTTTTCCTGTGCGGATTCGACGGGATTTATCACGGGAGTTGAGCAAAGAACACATTTTTCTGCACTTGCATCAAGCTCAACGCCGCATCTGACACAATATGACATTTTAATTCTCCTTTCAGTTTCTGTTACTTTCGATTTTTACGTGAACGCCCATTTTAACAAGGCGGGTGAAAAACTCTCTTTCAATGTCACTTTCTCTGTGACAGTTGGAGAAGGTGAAAACAAGCTTGTCACCAAAAGAAACAACACCGCATCTTGCACTGTTTACAATTCCTGCGCCTGTGTAAAGATAATACTTTTCAATGTGAGGAATCATTTCCTCGGGCAGAATAACGGGGCCGAGGTTTGAAAGCAGTGATGTTGTTGTCTGCTCGGCGGTAATCATAAATGCCACACCGACACCGAGATTTTTGACCGCAAGAGGAAGAACCTTGGCAACGGGATTCCTTTCTATTTTGAGATTCTGAGTCATAAGGGAGTTAAGAAGCTTGGGATCGTTTGCAAGCTTAAGCTGCAGAGATACGCTTCGGACTATCTCTTCAAAGGTGTATTCACCGAGATTGGGATCGATTTTGACTCTTAAACAAAGGACAAAGTTTCTCAGGCTCTCTGAGGGAAAGGCTTTGCGGAGATTTACGGGAACCTGGATGCAGATTTCTCTTTGCTTTTTGTTTTCGGCAAGCTGCTTTTTATAATGAACATCAATAAGCATAGCAGCAAGAAGCTCCGTCACTGTTGCACCGTAGCCCTTGGCAATTTTCCTGAGCTCTGTAAAGGACATTGTGCCTGAGGTGTAATAATTATAGTGACGGGGAGCCTTTGTTCCCTTGGGGTGATATACCCACTTGTCCTTACGGTTATATTTGACCTTCGAATCGGCATATTTACCGTAGGAATCTTCAAGCTCACCTGCACGGGGCTTTTCATCAATATCAAGAACAATCTGATTTGAGGAAATGCTGTGACCCTGCATTCTGAGATATTCGGCAATGAGAGTTGAAAGGAAAACCATTGCTCCGTAGCCGTCACACATTGCATGGTAAACCTCTAGATTCACTCTGTCACCGTGATAGTAAAGGCGGAAAAGAAAGCCGTTGTTTTCGTTGAATTTAACTCTGTAGCAGATATTACGGATGTCAGGCTTAACCTGTGCCTCGTTGGGATTTTTCTTGAAATAAAACCAGAAAAAGCCACGCTTTATGGCAACGTTGAAGGTAGGTATTCTTTTGAGTGTTCTGTCAAGGGCAGCCTGAAGCAGCTCGGGGTCAACCTCTTCTTTAAGCTGAACTCCGAGACGGAAAATGTTTGACCAGCTCTGAGAATTCTGTCCAGGGAAAATCTTTGCCGCATTGTCAAGTCTGAACCATTCAAAGGTATTCTTTCTCATAATAAACTTCCTTTTAAATATAAAAGATATGCCTGAGTATATTTAAAATATTATACACCGATTTTTACCCTTTTACAATACCCAAAGTCAAGAAAATCCCCTTAAAACAAAAGAAAAACAGCTGAAAAATCAACTGTTTTTATTCTTCTGATATGCAAGTCTTTCATCACCGTCTGCAAGAAAGATTATTCCGCAGTAGCTGTAGCCCAGCTTCGTAAGAAGACCGCGCATAACCTTGTTGTCAACGTGGGTGTCGATTCTGACATTTCCGCACTGCTCAAAGGCCCATCGGAGCATAAAGGTGCCTGCCCCCTTATATACGCCTGAGGATGCAATTCTGTGCACAACACAGTAGGGCTCACCGTCAAGCCATTCACCGTCAACAATCACCTTGTAGGTAGGATCTTCACCGGGTATAAAAGCCATAACTCCCGCAATTTCTCCCTCACAAATGCACACATAGCTTAGCCCGTTCTCAATATCCTGCTCAACGAGCTTCGGGTCAGGCTTTGTGGTTTTCCACTGATTCGGGTTTCCGTTTGCCGCCATAAAGCTTCTTGCTTTTGCATAAATTTCAAGAATTTCCCAAAGATCCTCTCTGACAGCTTTTCTTATCTCAAAGGTATTTTTCATCGGGCACATAACCGGGAATAGGCTTGAGCTTGAAGGCATTGATTCTGTTAAGCCAATCTATTCTTTCCTTTGTTTTTTCGTCCTCGCAGACACCTGTTCTTATATATCTGTCAAGCACCGCATAGGTAAAGCCAAGCTTATCCTCATCGGTATAGCCGCAAAGACCGTCTGAGGGCACCTTGACAACAAGATTCTCGGGCAGACGGAGATATTTACCAATTTCAACAACCTCCTGAACGGTGAGGTTTGCAAGGGGGCTGAAATCCCCTGCTCCGTCACCGTAACGGGTGGCATAGCCGACATAATCCTCCGAAAGATTGCAGGTGTTGGCAACTCTGCCGTTAAGCGACTGGGAAAAAGCATAAGTGGCTGTCATTCTGACGCGGGGAGCAAGATTGATTCTTGTCTGCTCCCCGGGAGCAAGGCCGCAGTCGGTCATACCCTTGATTACACCGTCGTAAGCATCCTTGATGTTACAGATATAGTATTTAATTCCAAGATGATTGACAAGCTGAAGAGAATCGTCAATATCACTCTGAATTCCGTTGGGAAGAAGAATACCGACAACTCTGTCCTTACCGAGAGCCTCAACACAAAGTGCCGCAACAATTGATGAATCCTTGCCTCCTGAAATTGCAACAACGGCAGTGCAGCCCTTGCCGTTTTCTTCAAACCACTGACGAATCCATTCAACAGCGCCCTTGGTTACCATTTCAACATTGAACATATAATCACAACCTAATCAGTTTTTTATTTATTATACACTGAGAGAAAGCTGTTGTAAAGAAATTTGATCACATATTTTTTCAACCGTATTGAATTTAACTTCTGCTTGTTATATAATTTATCTGTATCAATACTTTAGAAAAGAGGTTCTGCAATGAAAAAATCCACAAAAATTTTATGCGCCGCTTTTACCGCTGCCGCTGTCGGCAATGCTGTTCACGCCGCCGCTTTCAGACCCAAAAAGACAGAGTGCGGAGAGCTTATCCGTGACAATGTCAATGTTGACAGCTACCGCCGCAATCTTTCAAAGGCAATTCAGTTCAGAACAATTTCATCAAGAGAAACAGAAAAGGTTGACTGGAAGGAATTTGAAAGATTCCACAAATTCCTCGATGAAGCATATCCTCTGATTGCTGAAAGGCTTGAAAAGGAAATTGTTCCTCCCGCAAACCTTCTTTATCGCTGGAAGGGCTCAAGAGAGGATCTCAAGCCCATTGCTCTGCTTGCCCATCAGGATGTTGTACCCGTTTCAGCAGGTACGGAAGCAGACTGGGAGCACGGTCCCTTTGACGGTGTTGACGACGGTGAATTCATCTGGGGGCGAGGCGCTATCGATATGAAAAACCATCTCATTGCAGTTATGGAAACCGTTGAGACTCTTCTTGCAGAAGGCTTTGAGCCTGAAAGAGACATTTATCTTCTTTTCGGTGACAACGAAGAGGTTGTTGCAAACCACGACAACGGTGCAAAGGATCTTATGACCACTCTGAAAAACAGAGGAATTGAGCTTGACAGCGTAATCGACGAGGGCGGTGCAATCCTCCCCCTCAACATTCCCGGTGTGCTTAACAACAAATATCTTGCCGGCATCGGTGTTGCAGAAAAGGGTTATTCAGACATTGAAATCACCGTCAACGCAAAGGGCGGTCACTCATCACAGCCTCCCGTTCACACAGCTCTGGGTCAGCTTGCCGAGGTAATCAGAGACCTTGAGGCTCATCAGTTCAAGGCTTCCTTTAACGAAAGCATGAGCTCTCTTATGGATTCAATTGCAAGAGAATGCACCTTCCCTGCGCGTCTTATTACCTGCAATCTTCCTTTGCTCAAGCCTCTTCTTCTTGAGGTCTGCAAGCAGATTCCCTTTGCCGCCTGTCTTGTGAGAACAACAACCGCTGTCACAATGGCTCAGGGCAGTCCCGCAGCAAACGTTCTTCCTCAGAAGGCTTCAATCACTGTCAATTTCCGCGCAATGCCCGGTTGTACAAAGCAGGACCTTGTTGACCACATCAGAAGAGTTGTCAGAAACAAGGATATTGAAATCAAGGTGCTCAATTCCAAGGAGGCATCATCCTTCTCATCAACAGAATCAAGAGCATTTAAAATTATCGGTGAGCTTTGCAAGGCTCTTGAGCCCAACGCAATTGTTGCCCCCTATCTTGTTATGGGCGGCACGGACTCATATCATTATGAGCCCATCTGTGACAACATTCTGCGTTACGCTCCCTTCAGAGTTGACATTCCCCTTCTGCGCTGCACTCACGGCACAAATGAAAGACTCCCCATTGCCTGCATGGAAGATGCTCTTGTTTTCTTCAAGAATTACATCATCAGAGCAAGTGCTGAATAAACAACAATCGGGGCTTGTCACAGCAGTGTGACAGCCCCTGTTTTTTCAGAAACGCAGCAGAAAAACAGAAAGGAAGCAGGACAGAAGACTGTCCCGGTTAATCACAATGTTTAAAATCCTTGTCCTTGAAGACGAAACCGAGCTTGCCCGTACCGTATGCTCTTACCTCAACAGAAGGGGGTACTCCGCAACTCCCTGTGAAAATGCAGTGCTGGCTTATAACGAGCTTTTTTCAGGCGTATATGATCTGATTATTTCGGATATTATGCTGCCGGGTATTGACGGCTATGAATTTGCCGCAACGGTCAGAGAAACAAACACAGACATACCCATCATTTTTATGACTGCAAGAGATGACTTTTATTCAAAGCAGAAGGGCTTCAATGCAGGCATCGACGATTATATGGTCAAGCCTATTAACCTTGAAGAGCTTGTTCTGAGAATTGAAGCTGTTATGAGAAGGGCAAAAATCGCTTCAAGCAGAAAGCTTTCCGTCGGTAATTTTGAAATGAATATGGACGAAAGAAGTGCGAGGCTTGACGGAAAGGAGCTTGCCTTCACCGCAAGAGAATATAATATCCTTTACAAGCTTCTTTCATACCCCAACAAAACCTTCACCCGTACTCAGCTTATGGATGAATTCTGGGGCTGTGAGACCTCCTCGGGTCCGAGAACCGTCGACGTCTATATGGCGAAAATCAGAGATAAGCTTGCAGACTGCCCTTCAATCGAAATCATCACCGTTCACGGTCTTGGATATAAGGCGGTCACAAAATGAAAAATGAAAGAATACAAATCCAAAAACCTTATAAGGACAGAAGAGTCCAAAACAGTCTTTTCTCATTCCGCCGCTTTATTGGGGTATTCTTAGGTGCGGCGATTATTATCTCCTGTAGCCTTTATCTCTTTTTCGGTACTGACTCGCTCAAGGAGATTTTCATTTCAGAAAATCTTTCCAAAGAAAAAGCTCTGATCAACATTGCAAATCTTGCCTTACTCTGTCTTTGCTTCAGTGTCATTGACGGTATCAGAAAGAGAATCACCATCGGCAGACCCGTCCTTAAAATCCTTGATGCAACCCATAAAGTTACAAGCGGTGATTTTTCAACAAAAATTGAGCCAATCAATTCCGTCTGGGGCAGAGACGAATTTGATGCAATAATCGAAGATTTCAACAAAATGACAGCCGAGCTTTCTTCAATTGAAACCCTGAAAACCGACTTTATTGCCAATGTTTCCCACGAGCTTAAAACGCCCATTGCCGTCATTCAGAATTATGCAACCATTCTTCAGGATCCCACACTCAGTGAGGAAAAAAGAAATGAATATTGCAGAAATCTTCTCGAAGCCTCAAAAAATCTTTCCGACCTCACCTCTTCAATACTCAAGCTCAATAAGCTTGAAAATCAGACAATTTATCCCTCTATGAGCAAGTTCAATCTTGCCGATCAGCTTTGTCAGAGTCTCCTTTCCTTTGAAAACGAATGGGAAAAGAAAAACATTGATATCATCACAGACCTTGATGAAACAATTGAAATCAACGGAGACAATGAGCTTTTGTGGATTGTATGGTCGAACCTGTTTTCAAATGCAACAAAGTTCAACAAGGAAAACGGCGTTATCTCTGTTACCCTCAGAAAGCAAGGCACATCTGCAATTGTAACAATCAGAGACACGGGCTGCGGAATGACCGAAGAGGTCAGAAATCACATCTTCGAAAAATTCTATCAGGCCGATGCCTCACGAGTTACAAAGGGCAACGGACTCGGTCTGACTATTGTTAAAAAAATCATCGACATTCTAGGTGGTGAAATTTCCGTTGAAAGTGAGCCCGAAAAATACAGTCTGTTCACCGTAACTCTCCCACTTGAATAAAAAATAAGCGGTTTAAGAACATCTTAAACCGCTGTTTTTTTATCTTCCGTAATGTGTAAGAAGTCTGTTATACTCCTCATCGCTGATTGCAAGCATTGAGCCGTGTCGGGCCGAAAGGTCAAGGCCGTACTGAGATTTATCAAGGAGAACAAAGTTCACCATATCTTCAGATTTTTCCATAATGTAATAGCCTTCACCGTAAACATCCATAATCAGCATAAGGCTGTCTCCCACAAAGTAAGCACAGCAGCCCTCAGTACATTCGGGTATCATTGTTACGTTCTTGTTTTCCGGCTCAATATAAGGACCTTCAAGCTTATCTGAATAAACATAACAGCAATATTTCTCGTTTTCGTCCTTGTAATAAAGATAATATGTGCCGTCCTTTTCAACAATATCTCCGTCAATGGCATCCTTGCCGCAGGGAGGTGCATAAAGAATTGCAGGCTCGGTTTCAAGGGTTCTGAAATCTTTGGTGTAAGCATACCAGATTACTGTGCCCGTCCATCTGTCCTCATTTTCAAAGTACTGACAGTTTGACCAGTAAATCATATACATCTTCTTTTCTTTGTTATAGAACACCTCGGGAGCCCACGTACGGCAGGAGGACGGAAGATAATCGTTCATATCAATACCCGGATACTGCTGCCAGGAAATCATATCGTCACTGTGCCAGATGCACATTGCGTGATTCGAGTTCCATCCGTCAGCACTTTTCATATCGGTACCGATGATAAAATAACCGCCTTCAACATCTCTGAAAACAAATGGGTCACGGATACATTTTGTGCCAAGCTCATTGAAAAGCACGGGCTCATTGCCGTTAAGTGCAGTGAAGTGAAAGCCGTCTTCACTCAGTGCAAAATTTATGCTTTCATTTTCAGGCTCATTGCCTTTGAAATAACAGAAAAGATATTTATTATTTTTCATATTTTTACTCCACAAACAAATTTTTAATATTATATAATATTAAATAAAAAAAGAAAAGACTTGACTAGAAAAATATTATATGCTAATATTATAAAGCTGATTTTAAAACAGCCTTATGCGGATGTGGCGGAATTGGCAGCTTTGAACGTGACCGCGTCCTGTGGACGATAAAGGGAACGTGAAAAGGCGCAGCGGTCAAAATTCAGTGAGTGAACACGAACAATGAATTTTGGGCACCGCAAGAGTCACGCGCTCCTTCCCGGAGCAAAACAAACTAACTTAATATGCGGATGTGGCGGAATTGGCAGACGCGCTAGATTCAGGTTCTAGTGAAAGCAATTTCATGTGGGTTCAAGTCCCGTCATCCGCACCAAATCAGAAAAATCCGAACCAAATTTTCCAAATAGGGAAAGGGTTCGGATTTTTTGTTTATATTTAACTTATATGGCTCTTTTTCAATACTTTCAAAACAAATGATTGACTTCAGTGAAAAAATATGTATATAATGAAGACGGTATAAGAACATCAAAGACCGTTAACGGTGTAAAAACTACTTTCTTGCTTGACGGTTATAATGTCATCAACCAGACTGACGGAACAACAATTCTTCACTTCTTCTACGATTCCAACGGTAAGAAAAACAGCAAAAAAACAATAAAAAAAGCTATAAGAAAAATAGGTCGAGAATATGAAAAAGGTCAAATAGAAGATTTTGGTTATGGTGGTATTTATGAGTTTAGCTCTTTTTATGCTAGATCGGTTGTGAATATTTTTTAAAGGAGATTGTTTACACTATGAAAAAAACAAGATTTTCCGTTAAAGAAAAAAAAGCTTTACGTAATATTATTGTTGTTACTTTGATACAGATATTAATTATTACTGTATTTGTACGAACTCTTAACATTAGCCGACCTATTGATGTTCATAATACGAAACAAAGCAAAATTATTGTTGAAGACACTTATTGCATTAAAGGTCCAAAAGAGAATTGGTGGTTGATTGTTGTCGCTGATTCACGGAAATATTTATTCGGGAATCATTCAATATTTGATGCTTATTCTGTTAAAGAATTAGATAAGGTTATTTTTCCTGGTGATACTTTGTCTTTGAAATATTATGAACAATATAATATTTTGGGAAGAGTATGCATTGTTGTTGATGCTAAAACAGAAACTGAAGTTTATCGTACTCTCGATGATTATAATCGTGGAAAGCATGGACTTGACATTTTTGTTTCAATATTGTTTTTTGTGATTGAGTCGGCTTATGTTGGGGTTGTAGTTATATATGTTTGGCTTAACTATACCACAATCAAAGGAGTTTACAAGAAATCCAAGAATCATCTATTCAAATACAATCAGGGGACGTGATTGGCGGAAGTTAACCAACATTGGCGGCGGTCCACCGCCACCCTGCCTCTCACTCCCTCAGTCAGCTCTGCTGACAGCTCCCCTCACATCTGAATAGCATTAAGCACAGGGTTTACCGCCCTGTGCTTTTTGGCGTGTTAGGAAAGCGTTCATATACACCGCACCGCCTTTACGGTGGTGAGTAAGTGCGCCCTTAAGGCAATGTATCAATAGCAAAATGTTGGTTCGGATATGGGGTGTCAACCCGCACCAGGACTCAGTAGCTGAAAGGCTGCTGAGTTCTTTTTTATCCCCCGCCCTACAATTTACGATTGCAAATTTCTATATTATCATATATAATATACCCAACGAGTTTACCGAAAGGAGCAAAAATATGAAACCTGTAATTATCAATAAAGACCTTTGTATCGGGTGCGGAAAATGTGTGGGTGACTGTGTGAGCGAAAAGCTTTCACTCGTTGACGGCAAGGCTCATTTTATGTATGAAAGATGTATTCTCTGCGGTCACTGCTATGCTATTTGTCCTGTCAATGCGGTCACTCTCACAAAATACGGTGAAATTCCCGAGGAAAAGGCTGAAGGCTTTGACATCATAGACAGTGAGAAGCTTCTCTCATTTATGAAAAGCAGACGTACAATCCGCCGCTTTACAGACCAAAAGGTCAGTGAAGAGGATATTATGAAAATCATTGAGGCGGGCAGATACTGTCCCACAGGTACCAATGCACAGGACTTTTCCTTCACCGTCATTACGGATTCCCTTGATGAGCTTGAAAATGATGCGGTAAGCTTTTTCAGAAAGGCTCAGAAGCTTGGCGGAAAGCTTTCGGCATATATCCGCAACAGCACCATTGATGACCGCTTCTTTTTCAAGGGTGCTCCCCTTGTAATTCTTGTCAACAGCAGCGGAAAGACCTCCCCTTGCCTCGCCTCATCTTATATGGAGCTTATGGCTGAAAGTCTCGGTCTCGGTGTTTTATACAGCGGATTTTTCATTGCCGCCGCAAAGCTTAACCCGAGAATTTCAAAAAAGCTTCCCACTCCCAAGGGACAGAGCCCTGTCACCTGCCTTGTAATCGGTTATCCCGATGTGAAATATGAGCGTATTCCCCCGAGAAACAAAGCTGATATCAAACGAATCTGATTTTTTATAAAGCAAAAAAGCCATTACGAAGACGATATTTCGTAATGGCTTTTATTTTGTTTAACTAAGAATTTTATTCTCAGATTTCCTTAAGAAGCTCGGGAAGATTTTCGATATCTAAGAGAACCATAATAAGTGCCTTGAAAATCCACTTAAGACGGTAAAGGAAGTTATTCTTTGAGGTTTTTACAACGTGAAGCTCCTGTGTGTTTTCAGCAAAGTCCTCAGTCTTGATGACTGTGAAATCACATACTGCTGCATTGTGGTCGGAAATTGCGTTTCCGTTTTCATCGGCAACTGTTGTGTATCTGAAATCACTGACAGCAAGGTCAACACCGCCGCCTGCCTTATACATAAATCTTTCAACTGAATCCCAGTTGCCCCAGGAGGAAACACCTGTTGCATACCAGTCGTGCATATTGAAATAATCTCCGTTGTTGTGGAATTCAACCCATGCATCCTTGAAGCCGAGCTCAACGCAAAGGATGTTGTAAAGTGATGAATTATCTTCTCTGCCGTGAAGATGATAGTTAAAGTCACCTGTTACAATAACGGGTCTGTCATTTTCAGCTGAACGAGCCTTGATGAACTCGGCAAGCTGCTTGAACTGGCTTGTTCTTGCTGCAACTGAGCCTGCTCCGCCGTATGCATCAGCGTGTAAGTTATAGAAATCAACATAAACTCCGTTACCGATGTCGATAACTGTGTAAACAAAGCCCTTGGCTGTAAGAGCATCTGAGCCGTCGGAGAGAACACCGCTTGCTTCGTTCCAGGTTACTCTTGTTTCATTGTAAACGGGCATATCCTTGGTGAAGACGTTGAGGCCGTCACCGCCGGGGATGCTACCCATATGCATTGTGAGATAATTGTAGCCGCTGAGGTTGCCAACAAGGTCATTGTGATAACCGAAGTCCTCCTGAACAGCTGCAATGTCAAAATCATTTTCTGAAAGATACTTTGCTGCAACAGCCTGATTGCCTGCAACATCCACACCTGAAAGTGCTGCAAAGGGAAGACCTGCAACATTGAGGTTGATTGTCTTAAGTGTGAACTTTTCTGACGCATCATAGTCATAAAGCTTGATGTCAAAATACTCAGTGATTGTTTCACCGTTGCAGGTGTAATTAAGGCTCCAGTAAATCTTGTCAAAGTTTTTATAACCTTCGACGCCTGTGCCGCGAAGATAGTCTCTGTAAATTACACCGTATTCATCACGCTCTGCAGTTACCTCGTCACGCTTGAAGGTCAGAGGTTGAGTGTAATCGATGTTGCCCTCGGCATCCTTTGCCCAATAAGAAGGATTCTCATCGGAATTGATGCGGAAGCCGCGCCAGTCTGTTTCGCCGTTGAGTGAAAGCATACATTCAATTCTTGTTGTGCCTGCAGGGAAGGTGAAGGTGTAAGAAAGGTCATTAAGCTCACGGGAAATTGCATAATCCCCTTCTGTGCTCTTTTCTTTAATTGCATAAGACTGATGGCTGGGGAACTCCATCTGATAAAGAGCTGACTTGTAAAGGAAGGATGCAATCTCAACCTTTACGCCGTTTTCAGTTTCAAAGCTTTCAGCACCTGCAACAATACCCGTTGAAGCGGGAAGGCAGAATGCAGTAAGAGCAATGACAGCTGTGAGAATCAAAGAAAATAATTTTTTCACTGTAATCTCTCCTTTTAAAAATTTATTCATAATCATAATATCATATTTTAAAGCGAAAATGTTAGCAAATTGTAAAGATTACAACGGCATACACAAAGAAAGCCGACGGAGAAAATCCCCGTCGGCAAGTGTAAAACACTTATTTGATTTTAATGCTCTTGACTGCTGACCAGCCTGAGTAAACCTTTGCACCGTCAACTGTCTTATAGGCTCTGACCTTGAAATAGTAGGTTTTGCCTGAGGTAAGAGCTGTCTTTGAAGCCTTTGCAACATTGGCCTTATAAGTGCCGAAGGACTTGAAGCCGCTGTCCTTCTTGGTTGAATAATAAACCTGATAGCCGCTTTCACCGTTTACATCTGACCAGGTAAGAGTCACCTTGCCCTTGCTTGTTGCAAGCTTGGTGATTTTGGGTGTTGCGGGCTTTGTTGCAACGGTGATTGTGTCTGTTGCTGCACCCCAGATTGTGCCGCCGTCCTTTGCAAAAGCCTTTATCCTGAACTTGTAGGTTGTGCCTGCTTCAAGCTTCTTGATCTTGCAGCTTACAGTTGCACCCGACTTAATTGTCTTGACGGTATCCCATGACTTTGTCTTGGAATTGTACTGATAGATTCTGTAGCCGTCAGCACCTGTTACCTTTTTCCATGTAAGCTTGATTGCATTTGTTGAAGCCACGGTGGTAACCTTGCTTGTCACCTTGGGATTGATTGTGTAGGTAAGAGTCTTTGTACCTTCATATTTACCCTTGAAGATGATTTTCACATTGTACTTACCCACTGCTTTTCTTCCGCTTTCAAGCTTAAGGGTGTAATCAGTATCCTTCTTGAGCTCATTGCCCTTTGCATCCTTGACGGTTACTGTTGGAGTCTGAGTCTTGCCGTTATAAACAAATTCCTTCTTTGAAAGAGTGATTGTCTTGGGATAGTAAATCTTTTCAGTTGATTTCACCTTACCGCAGACTGAGCATACGTTTTTAATCTCACCGTTTTTGGTAAGTGTAGCCTTGGTTGTAACCTTCTTATAGGAGTGGGTAATTGATCTCTTATAAGTACAATTGTTACAGGTGGTATCACAGTTGTTGTCGAAGGTGTGCTTTTCAGTTGCGGGAATTGCTCTTTCATTTGCAGCGCCGCAGCCGTGGTCACAGGAAGCAATTTCCTTACCCGCCTTGCCGCAGGAGGCAGCAGCTGTTACCTTATATGTTGTGAAGGAGTGAGTAAGAGCTGAGCCTTCAACCTCTCTTTCAACTGCTTCACCGCAATATTCACAGATGCCTGATTCAATGGCGTTTACTCCGCATTTTGCAGGTGATGTAACCTTGCAATCCGCTGTATGCTTATTTCCAAGGCAGCCGCTGATTTTATCCATAAGAGCTAAAATAGCATTAAGGAGTCCTTGTGCATCATTTCTTGTGGAAAGCGAGTTTGCTTTTGCCGTTGCTATGTCTGCCTTGATGGCTTCAAGCTCTGACTTTATATCATCGTTGAAGTTCTTTTTGGCAAGCATTTCTTCGACCATCACAACATATGCATCAACCTCAATATAATCAGCCTTGAGCATTGAGCCGTCCTTAAGACCTGCAAGAAGAGTAAGAAGCTGATTCTCAAAATCGTATTCAGCCATATTTCTTTCATAGTCAGCCTGGCTGAGATTGGTGTTAACCTTCTGTGCCTGAATATAATAATAGGGACCGTAATAATAGCCTACTGCGCTGGTGATAATTTTATCGGGGTCACCGCCGATGATAGCCTCAATCTGATTGAAAATTGAAATTATATCAGTAAGGTCAGCTTTTCTCATTGTGCCGTCAGCAAGACCCTTCTCGACCTCTGCTATATAACTGTTTAAATCTTCTGTAATTGAAGTCATGGCAGTTTCTATATCAGTAAATACTGTTGAATATGCAGCATTTCTAAGATATTCAAGAGATGTGGTATACCCGTTGCGGGCGCTGTCGGTAAGCTGACCGTTGTTAAGAAGAGTCTCCATTCTTGAAGCGGCCTCCTCAAATGCGGCATAGCCTTCGTGGTCTCTTTCAACCTCCTGAATAACAACTGAAAGACCGCAATTGTTACAAGCAGCAACTATTGAGCCCTTTGCCCATGAGCCGTCGGGATTCTCAACGGGTCTGATAAGGTTCTGAGATGCGTCTTTGATATCATGCTCACCTGAAAGACACTTTTCGATATTTGCATAAAGAGCTCTCAGCTCAGCTTCGATTTCAGCAAGAGCTTCAGCATTATCCGCTTCTAAACCCGAAATAAGAGCTGCCTTGGCAAGAATTGCATCAAGCTCAGCATCAAATACGCCCTCTGTCTTTTCGGCAAATTCATCCCATTTATCTGCTCCGTATTTTTCTTTAAGCTCAGCAATGATTGAGCTCTGGATAGCAGCAAATTCCTCTGCGCCGTCAACAAGCTTAAATGTATAAAGAAGTGTACCGTCATCATCACCTGTGAAGGCATCATTGGCAAATAATTCTCTGCCGTAATAAACAATTTTCAGACCGCATTCATCGGAATATGAACCACTTTTCCAGTAGAAGCTAATGTTTGAATTTTCCTCTGCAGAGATAATGATAATCTTGTTTTTCTGATCACGTTCGTCAATAGTATATGAATCAATTAAAGTTTCAGATCCATCAGCGTCAACTGAATACA
The DNA here is from genome assembly GCA_045659065.1 of Acutalibacteraceae bacterium. GTDB lineage: Bacteria > Bacillota > Clostridia > Oscillospirales > Acutalibacteraceae > UBA6857. The sequence goes on along the minus strand of JAZOWF010000015.1, from coordinate 9,527 downwards.
GTTCTACTGCATTGCCGTTCCAGGTGTCTCCGTAGCTTTCGGAGAGAACAAGAATAATTTCTTTGGCATCCTTGTAATAGCAGTCGACACAAAGATTATCCTCATCAAAGGTATGCTCACCCTTTTCGCCGAACCAGCTTCCGCAATCCTGACACTGATAGCCCTTGCACGTGTTATTCTCTGCGGATGAGTGAGGCTTCGGCTCTCCGTACCACTCGTAGCAGATTTCACACTTATAGCCGTCACAGGTCTGTGTGCCGCCTGAATGCTCGCCTTTTTCACCGTACCATTCTTTACATACATCACATTTGTAGCCCATACAGGTCTGCGTTCCGCCTGAATGGCTGCCCTTTTCACCGAACCACTTATCACAGATTTCACATCTGAAGCCCAAGCAGGTCTGAGTTGTGCCCTTATGCGCTGTGAGACTGCCCTTTTCAGCTGAGAATTCGCCGCAGATGAGACATTCATATCCGCTGCAGGTCAATTCACTGCCGAAGCTGTGTTCACCAACACCCTCACCAACATTTTCACCGCAGACAGTACATTTATAACCGCCGCAGGTCTGAGTATCAGAGAGTGTATGATTTGTCCTGACCTCAACATAGTTTGAACCGTAGGTGTTGTTTTCTGCATCTATAATTTCATCGTTAGAATAATCATAAAATAAATAACAGTCTTCTAAGCAGCATGCAAGATTGGCAACCTTTTCCGCGTCCTTTATTAATATTTCACTGTAACGTCCGCCTTTAAAAGTGGCAGGGCTGTAAAGATAAATAAAACCGCTGAAATAACCGTTTCCGACAGAGTCGGTAAAGGTAACAAAATCATAAACTCTCAGATAATCATAGGAACACCACCCATGGCCATTGAGGTCAACTGTTATTTCTTTAATTAATTCATGCTCGGCAAAAGAAAAATCATCAATGTCACGCAACAGTATTATTTCATCCGAAGCAACAGCCTCATCATAAGCATCTCCGAAGACTTGATAAAAACGAAGTTCCTTGCCGAGAGATTTAAGTGCAAAATTAAACTCACAATCACAAATCTGACATACTCCGCTATCTGACACCTCCTCGTGTCCGCACGGGGCGCCGCAGCGTCTGCAGGTTCCGCTGCTGCTCCAATCATGCTCACATTCAGCATCATCCGGGAAAGAAGCACCACATAGATAGCAATAACCGTAATCCCAACTGTGCTTTGTCAGATCAGGCTCACCGAAATACTCATAACAGCTCGGACAGTAATCACCCTTGCAGGTGGGCACAGTATTATGGTCACCGGATTCACCGTACCATTTACCGCAGAAATCACACATATATCCCTTACAGGTCTGTTCACCGCCGCCATGAGCACCGAACTCACCAAGGTCATAATAATAAGAACAGGTATTACACTTATATCCCCTGCAGGTAAGAACATCCTCATCTGAGCGGGAATGTGCGTGACCGTCAGTTCCGATGGGCACATCATTCATATAAACCCTTGTGTAACTATCACCTGCTGAAACATAATAGTAAGGTTCGTCGTCACTTCTGCTTATATTAAGACTGTTACCCTCAGGACAATCGATATAAACATAAGTCAGAACCGGCTCTTCAAATCCGCCGGACATACCCGCAAACAAACACCAGTTAGACATTGAAAAGGTGTTGGTACCTTCAATTTTGATGTTAAGCCTTGTAACATAATTACTGCGGATTGTAAGAGCTGTTGAATAAGAAGAAGGAGAGACATACAAATCTCTGAAGGTGACGTTAAAGGTATGCTCGGCACCCGAATAATTTTCAAACTTAATAACCGTGTCCACTCCTGTGCTGCTTCCTGTAAGCACATATCCGTCGGGATCTTCAGGAATCGTTTGTCCATCCAATATAACACCGTCTGCAGTGAAAATAACCGATCCGTTACCTACATCAATTACAGTCTGTTCTCCGTCACCTTCTGCTGCAAAGGCAAAGGGTACGCTCGACAGAATCATTGCTACCGATAAAATCAATGCTAAAATTTTCTTCATATTTTTAACTCCTTTCAGAATTTTATTTTCATGGAAGCCGGATTTACATTATCAGGCTATCAGATCATAGTTCATTTCAAAGTTTGCACTTTCACCCGCAACTCTGAGGGAAACTGTGCCCTTGGGATTTTCGAGAGTGAAGGACTGTGAAAGCTCGTTGAGAGTGAACTCGTGAACGATCTGGTCATTGAGAAGAAGAACTACTCTGAGATTTCCCGATTCAACCCAAAGGTTATAAATTGTTATATCAAAGCGGTTGGCAATGATATTTGTGCGGTAAAGCTCATAAACGCCCGTAAACTTTTTTGAGGAGTATTCGGGAAGTGAAGAAAGAACACTCGTTTTTTCAGCAATATTTTTTGCGCCTATATCCATTTTGATGATGTTAAGATCGGTAATCTGCTGAAGGGTGTAATTATCGTCACCGTTAAGGTCCTCGATATGATCAATGCTCTTGGAGAACATTGAAAATCCGCCGTAAATCAGCACGGCAACTGCGGCAATGCCTATGATTAATTTTTTTAATTTTTCCATTGAGTCACTCCTTTTTATAGTTAATTATAACAATTTCATATTAACATATCAGAAAAAATCTGTCAATCATTTATATAAAATAAAGAAGCTGCAATCCCCCGCTTAAAGCAGAAAAATAAACAGCTTCTTTAATTTTTTACCATCTGTTTTCAACATACTCACAGAAAGCAAACATATCCTTTATTTCAAGCCTTGTGCCGTCATCAAGAATCACGTTGCCGTTCCATCTGCCGTAAATCTGATTGCAGTTCATACGGGCAACAACACCCAGATTAAGATCGCTGACGTTGTTAAATTCGGGGGTCATTGTAAGATTGAACCTTCCGTCCTCGGAAATAATTTTCCATGGCTCCATAAATCTGTTCTTGGGGAATTTTTCAACATCAACAGCACCGATTTTATGCACCTTGCCGTCATAAAAAAGGCAGGTTTCCGTTGCATTGCTTTCATCACCGATTGCCCAGGTGATTTCAAAGCCGAAAATATGCTTCTCCCCTTTTTCGTCAGTTATGTAGTCAGCACCGCTGCCCCAATACCAGACAAGTCTTCGGGGAGTGTTGACCTTGCCCCAGTCAACAGAGCAGAAGGATTTGTCCCTGGTGAATTCATAGCTGTAATCACCGTAAACAAGTGTCGCTGAGGAAGGCAGGCAGTTCTGCTTGGTTGTCATAAAAAACATTTTACTGTTTTCCTTAAAGGGCAGAACGGTTGTGATGCTTTCAAGTCCTTCCGGAATGTCCATATTAAGTCTGCACTCAACATTCTTACCCTTAAGCTGAGTTCTGAAAAAGACATTTCTTTCTCTTTCTTCGGTATTGAATTCAAATTCCGTCTTACCCGTTTTACCCGAGAAAACTCCGGGAGCATCAATTCTGTTCAAGGGAAGAAAACGCTTTCCTCCGACAAAAATTGTTGAAGCATCAACGTTGACCTCACCTGTTTTGAGATCCACAAGTCTTACTCCCATAAAGCCGCCGATACCGACATTTGCAAAGCTGATAAGAAGCTGCTTTCTGCCGTCGGTGACGGTGTAATAATCCCACTCCTTGTGACTGATAAGGCGCTCTCTTCTGACAAGACTGCGGTCATACTGAAAAACATTGTGTCTTGCCCAGCCCTTTGCATTAAGCGTTCCGTCAGCATTAAGAAGAGGTGTGGGCTCTGTGTATTCAATCTGCTTTGATTTTTCCTTCCACTGACTGAAGGGCACATAGGTTCTTTCAAGCTCCTGATTCATTTATTTAAGCTCCTTTCCGTCAGAAAATGCCTTGCCGACAATTTCACCGATTACACGGTAGGTATGGGCAACAGGGTCATAAATAACAGGCTGAAGCTTATCGGCATCAATTTTTCCTTTTGAATCAAGGATGCTTTCATCAGCAGATACATTTATGATTTTGCCCACAAGACGACAGGTTTTTTCATCATAGCTTTTCAGCTCACACTCAAGAGCAAGAGGAAGCTGAGCAAACAAGGGCGCATTGACAAAATCACTTTTTTCGACCGTCCAGCCGCATCTTTCAACCTTATCCTTCACCCTTTTACCCGAGACAATACCAACATAATCCGCCTGTATCAAATTATCTCTGTTGGCAATGCTGACAGTAAAAGCACCCGCTCTGACAACATTGTCAGCTGTTTTGTGTCCGTTGTCAACACAGATTGAAATTTCATCCTCTTCACTGATTCCGCCCCAGGCGGCATTCATTGCATTTGCTCTGCCCTTTTCGTCATAGGTACCGACAATCAGCACAGGCATGGGATAAAGAATTGCTTTTGAACCGAAGTTTTTTCTCATAACTACTTCTCCTTAACAATGTTTATAATTTTATTCTAGCACAAAAAAGAAAGAGGTGCAAGGCTTTGCCTCACACCTCAAAGGTATTAATTCATATCAAGCACCCACATTTTCAAAACGGCGAGCATTTCTCTCATATAATTCATCGGAACGGTGTACCAGATGATGTCTGTGCCGAGATGTGTCACCTCAAGCCCCTCCATCTGCGCATAAGTTGATGCGCGGTAAACGTGGTATGCATTGGTGATGAATGCAACAGAATCCGCAGGAAATCCCTTTTTCTTCATTATTTCGTAGGAATTTCTGAAATTTGTTATGGTTGATGTGGATTTATCTTCCATAATTATAACATCCTCGGGGACACCCTTGTCAACAAGATATCTCTTCATTGCAAGTGCCTCGGAGATATCCTCCTGAGGACCCTGACCGCCCGAAACAATAATACGTACATCAGGGTTAAGGCTGTTTTCATAAAACTCAAAAGCCTTGTCAAGCCTTCTGGCAAGACCCACACTCACCCTTTCACCTCTGATTCCGCAGCCGAGGACAATCACAGTCTTTTCCTTATAGGTTGCGGTATCATTGTTACCGAAGACACCGAGAAAGCTTCCGAAGCAGATCAGAACCGAAAGCAGTACACCGACAAAAATATGTATCAGCCTTTTGCCCTTCAGCCTTTCAAAAAACACACCGTAGCAAAGAAGCATTATGCCAAGCGCATAAACGGGAACAAGACCGATATTAAAATTTGAAATAAGTGTCATCAGAAGACCGTTGCCCGTCAGAAGAGTTCCGCAGACAATAAAAAGGTATTTTAAAAAGCGTTTCATCAAGCCGCCTCCTTCTTGTTAAGTACGGGTAAATTATAACACAGGAAACTGAAGCGGACAACATTTGTAATATTTTTGTAAGAAAAAAAGCCTTTCCCTGTAAGAAAGGAAAGGCTTTTGAAATTATTTCTTTGAATTGAGATAAGCTTCTCTGCCGAGCTCATAAAGGTTGTTACCTTCACAGTCGATGATAACTGTAAGGGGCATATCCTCAACATAAAGCTCTCTGAGTGCTTCAGCGCCAAGATCCTCATAAGCAATAAGAGTTGACTTTTTGATGCACTTGGCAAGAAGAGCACCTGCACCGCCGATTGCACCGAAGTAAACACCTGAGTGCTCCTTCATTGCTTCAACAACTTCAGGAAGTCTTGCACCCTTACCGATCATACCTCTTGCACCGACGGACATCATTGTGGGTGCATAAGCATCCATACGACCGCTTGTTGTGGGTCCTGCTGAGCCGATAACTGTGCCGGGCTTTGCGGGTGTGGGGCCAACGTAATAAATTGTTGCATTCATGGGATCAATGGGAAGGGGCTCACCCTTTGCAAGACTTTCACACATTCTCTTGTGACCTGCGTCTCTTGATGTGTAGATGATACCTGTGAGGAGAACTCTGTCACCTGCTTTAAGTGTCTGAGCAAGTTCTTTTGTAAGGGGTAAAGTAATTTTTCTATCCATTTTAGATTACCTCCGATTGATGACGGGTTACGTGGCAATTGATGTTGATTGCACAGGGCATACCCGCAATATGTGTGGGAAGTGTTTCAATGTTAAGACCGATTGCTGTTGTCTTTCCGCCGAAGCCCTGAGGTCCGATGCCGAGCTCATTGATCTTTTCAAGCATTTCTTTTTCAAGGTCTGCATAATAAGGATCAGCATTTTCTGAATCAATGGGTCTCATAAGAGCCTTCTTTGCAAGAAGAGCAGCCTTGTCAAAGGTGCCGCCGATACCAACACCGACAACCATGGGAGGACAGGGGTTGGGGCCTGCAGTTTCAACAGTTTCAATGATGAAATCCTTGATGCCCTGAAGACCTGCTGAAGGCTTGAACATACGGATTGCACTCATGTTTTCACTGCCGAAGCCCTTGGGACCGACAGTAATCTTGATGTTTTCACCGGGAACGATTTCTGTGTAAATCATTGCGGGTGTGTTGTCACCTGTGTTACCTCTTCTGATGGGATCCTTAACAACACTCTTTCTGAGGTAGCCCTTGTCATAACCGCGGCGTACACCTTCATTGACAGCTTCTGTAAGATCGCCGCCGACAATGTGAACATCCTGACCGATTTCAAGGAAAACACAAGCCATACCTGTATCCTGACATACGGGTACAACCTCTGCATCAGCAATTTCATAATTCTTGATGATGTCATCAAGAATACCCTTTGCAATTTCACCGTCCTCACAAGCACGGCAGGTTTCGATTGCGCACTTTACATCTGAAGGAAGATGGCAGTTTGCCTTGATGCAAAGCTTCTCGATTACATCAATGATGACATCTGTTTTAATTTCACGCATTGTAACAACTCCTTTGTATTATAAATCAATTAGTCATTGACCAAACCATTTTAACATTATCAATATAAAATGTCAATATTCTTTAACCATTCACAGAAGGTAATTCATCAAGAGTTATAACATATTCACTGTTATAAAGGCTGTATAAATCTTTTTTGGAATTTCTCTGTGTAAGATACTCTGTGTGCCAGGTCATAAACCAGGTCCACTTTGTTTTTTCAAACTCCCGAGCCGAGGGCGTTGCTCCGCATTCGTGGAAGCACAGAGGCTTGTCGGCAACTCTCCCCACCTTTTTACAAAGCTTTGCCTGAAGCTCAGGCTCATAGCTGTCTGCACCGATAATATCACAGTATTCATCACCGGGATACCAATTCTTGTAATCCTTGGCAAGATGAGAATAACCCAGCACCCAGATCAGATTGTCAAGCTCCCAGTAATCAGTATATCTTTCATACATCATTATCCAGAGCCTTCTGAAGCTTTCGGCACCGCCCTTGCCCCACCAGAACCAGCCGCCGTCAAATTCGTGGAAGGGTCTCCACAAAACCGTGATTCCTTTTTCCTGAAGCTGTCTAAGAGCTTTTGCACCCTTGTCCATTCCGTCAATAAGACTCTGATATTCAGCTGTGCCTTCGGTGAAGGCTTTTTCCCAGTCTGTTATTTCATCTGCCTGAGAGTCACTCCATTCACCGAAAAAGTCTGAGCCTGTGTGCCAGCAGATTGTGACAATTCCGCCCTTTTCTGACCAAAGCTCCGCTCTTTTGTTAACTCCGTCAAAGTCATCGTTCATATAATCAAAGCCGCGGATTGCAGGAAACTTTCCCGTTGCATCAAGAAGAAACTCAAACTCATAATCCTCACTGCCCATCCAGGTTGACTCCTGTTGACCGCTCAGACAAGCTGTGTCACCGAGAGAAGCAATATAGCTGTATAAGCTTTTTGCCGACTCAGTTGCCGACGGATTTGAAAGCTGAGGCTCTGCTTTCTTTCCGCAGCCGCCAAGAATAAAAAGAACAGCAAGTACAATCGAAAGCATTATGATTTTTTTCAATATGACTCCCCCTTTATTAAAGCTGAAAGTATTTTTCACTCTTAAGATAAGTTTAACATATTAAGTAAAAAAATAAAAGAGCTGAAACCGATGGTTGTCAGCTCTTTTGTTAATTAATTTATCTCTGAACTCGACCTGAAGCGTCGCCCTTTGCAAGCTTTTCAACCTCAGCAACAGTAACTCTGTTATAGTCACCCTCAATTGAGTGCTTGAGAGCAGATGCTGCAACTGCAAATTCGACTGCCTCCTGTGTTGATTTGCCGTTAAGCAGTGAATAAATAAGTCCGCCGCCGAAGCTGTCACCGCCGCCTACTCGGTCAACGATGTGAAGATGATATTCCTTTGAGAAGCAATAATTTTCACCGTCATAGAGCATAGCAGCCCAGTCGTGATCGTTGGCAGAAATTGATGAACGGAGTGTGATAGCAACCTTTTCAAAGCCGAAGGTGTCCATAAGCTGCTTAGCAACTGACTTGTAGCCTTCCTTATCAAGCTTGCCGCCGTAGATGTCGGTGTTTTCAGCCTCAATGCCGAATACATCCTTTGCATCCTCTTCGTTTGAAATGCAGACGTAAACATATTTGCAAAGCTTTGTCATAGCCTCTCTTGCCTGGTCTCTTGTCCAGAGCTTGCCTCTGTAGTTAAGGTCGCAGGAAATCTTGACACCCTTTGCTTTTGCAGCCTTACATGCATCAAGGCAGATTTCAACAAGGTTTTCCCCCAGAGCGGGAGTAATACCTGTAAAGTGGAACCAGTCAGCACCCTCAAAGATTTCGTCCCAGTTAAAGTCATCTCTTGAAGCAAGCTGAATTGCCGAATATGCTCTGTCATAGATACATACTGAGCCTCTCTGTGAAGCACCCTTTTCAAGATAGTAGATACCTACTCTTTCACCGCCTCTGACGATACCCTTTGTATCAACGCCGAGACCGCGCAGTGAATTAACTGCACCCTGACCGATTGCGTGTGCGGGAAGCTTTGTGATGAAGGCAGCATCCATACCGTAGTTTGCAAGGGAAACTGCTACGTTTGCCTCACCGCCGCCGAAGGTTGCCTGCATTGTATCGTTCTGGAAGAAACGAAGGTATCCTTCAGGAGCAAGACGAAGCATAATTTCACCGAATGTAATAATTCTCTTGGACATTTTTATCACCTCAAAAAATCAATTTATTTTGTTTCAATGCAGATTTCAAAGCCTGCAACTGTATTCTTAAGACCGAAGCAGCTGACATTACCCTTCTTGTCATACCAGATGTCAGGATCAACTTCAACACCGAGTCTTTCGATATAAGCCTTTGCTCTGTTACCGTTAAGGGTGTTGATAATGATACAACCCTTTGCATCGCTCTTTTCCTTTGAGAAGGTGATGTCACCTGCGGAAACACCGTTTTCATTTTCTTTATATTCAAAGCCGAAAAGTGAAGAAAGAAGTTTTGCTTCATCCCTTGCGTTTTCATCATAAAGAACAATTCCGCCAAGCTTGAAGCCGAGCATAATTTTAACAGCTTCCTTACACTTGTTTGTGATGCCTTCCCAGTTGCCTTCAGCAATATCGGCACCTGTTGCAAGCCATGTACCGCCACAAGCGATGATACGGTCAAATGAAAGATAATCGTTGAGATTCTTTGTGTTTACGCCACCTGTAGGCATCCACTTTGCAGCCTGATAGGGGCCTGCAAGTGCCTTAAGCTTTGCAACACCGCCGTTAGCTTCAGCAGGGAAAAATTTGATGTTTGTAAGACCCATGCTCATAGCCTGTTCCATTTCCC
>JAZOWF010000014.1:0-14827 GCA_045659065.1 Acutalibacteraceae bacterium | reverse complement strand
CTTGTTGACGGCAAGTTCGTCATCAACCCCACAGAAGAAGAAAGAGCAAAGAGTGATATGGCTGTTACCGTTGCTTCAACATCAGACCTTGTTGCCATGATTGAAGCAGGTGCAAACGAGGTTGATAACGAAACAATGTTTGACGGTATCATGTATGCTCACAAGGTTAACCAGGAAATCGTTGAATTCATCAAGGGCATCCAGAAGGAAATCGGCAAGGAAAAGGTTCCCTTCGAATCACAGGATCCCGCTCCCGAAATGTTCGAAGCAATCAAGGAATTTGCAATTGACGATGTTAAGTTTGCTCTTGACACAGATGACAAGAGAATCCGTGACGAAAGACTTCTTCCCGTTTATGCAAAGGTACACGAAAGATTCGACGAAGAATATGCAGAATGCATTGAAAAGATTGACGAATGTCTCTATAAGCTCCAGAAGTATGTTGTAAGACGTTGGCTTCTTGACGAAGGCAAGCGTGTTGACGGCAGAGGTATCAACGATATGCGTCCTCTTGATGCTCAGGTTGATCTTCTTTCAAGAGTTCACGGCTCAGGTATGTTCACAAGAGGTCAGACTCAGGTTCTCACAGTGACAACTCTTGGCCCCGTAAGTGACAATCAGCTTCTTGACGGTCTCGACAACGAAACCACAAAGAGATATATGCATCACTATAACTTCCCCGCATACTCTGTTGGCGAAACAAAGCCCTCCAGAGGCCCCGGCAGACGTGAAATCGGTCCCGGTGCTCTTGCTGAAAGAGCTCTCGTTCCCGTTATTCCTTCAGTTGAAGAATTCCCTTATGCTATCAGACTCGTTTCTGAGGTTCTTTCCTCAAACGGTTCAACATCTCAGGCTTCAATCTGCGGCTCAACTCTTTCACTTATGGCTGCAGGTGTTCCCATCAAGGCTCCCGTTGCAGGTATCTCCTGCGGTCTTATCTCTGAAGGCGACCGTTTCATGACAATGGTTGACATTCAGGGCCTTGAAGACTTCTTCGGCGATATGGACTTTAAGGTTGCAGGTACAAAGAAGGGTATCACAGCAATCCAGATGGACCTCAAGGTTCACGGTCTTACTCCCGAAATTATCAAGGAAGCTTTCGAAAAGACATATGATGCACGCTGCAAGATTCTTGATGAGGTTATGATTCCCTGTATTGCAGAGCCCAGAGCTGAGCTTTCAAAGTATGCTCCCAAGATGCTTACAACAAAGATCGATGTTGAAAAGATTGGTGATGTTATCGGTAAGCAGGGTAAGGTTATTCAGAAGATCTGTGCTGAATGTGAATGTAAGGTTGATGTTAACGAGGACGGTACAGTTTTTGTTTCAGCAATTGACATTGACAATGCAAGACGAGCAATTACAATCATCGAAACAATTGCAAACGATCCCGAGGTTGGCTCAATCTTCCGCGGTGTTGTTACACGTCTTATGAGCTTCGGTGCTTTTGTTGAAATTGCTCCCGGTAAGGAAGGTCTTGTTCACATCTCCAAGCTTGATGTCAAGAGAACCGAAAAGGTTGAAGATTGCGTAAATGTTGGTGACGAGGTTATCGTTAAGGTTATCGAAATCGACGATCAGGGCAGAATCAATCTTTCAAGACGTGACGCTCTTATCGAAGTTGAAGGTCTTGTTCCCGAGGATAACGGTGAGGAAGCTCCCAGACGTCCCAGAAGACATGACGACAGACGTGACAACAGAAGAAGATAAATAAATATAAAAGAACTCTCTGCTTTTAAATTAGCAGAGAGTTTTTTGTTTTCTTTTCGGCGCTTTTTTCTCCTCATTCATTGACATAAAACATAGCAGATGTTATTATTATAATGCAAAAATTAATGCAATATTATCCTGAGGAGGAAATGAAATGAAAGCATATAAATTTTGGTTCTGCACAGGCTCACAGGACCTTTACGGTGACGAGTGTCTGAGAAACGTTGCAGAGCATTCACAGATTATTGTCAGTGAGCTCAACAAGAGCGGAATTCTTCCCTTTGAAATTGTCTGGAAGCCTACTCTTATCACAAATGAGCTTATCAGAAAGACCTTCAATGAGGCAAATATGGATGAGGACTGTGCAGGTGTTATCACCTGGATGCACACCTTCTCTCCTGCAAAATCCTGGATTCTCGGTCACCAGGAATACAGAAAGCCTCTTCTTCATCTTCATACCCAGTTTAATGAAGAAATTCCCTACGATACAATTGATATGGATTTCATGAACGAAAACCAGTCTGCACACGGTGACAGAGAATATGCTCACATTCTTTCAAGAATGGGTATTGAAAGAGAAACCGTTGTCGGTCACTGGACAAACAAGGCTGTTATTGAAAGAATTGCTGCCTGGATGCGCACTGCAGTAGGTATTGCCGAAAGCAGCCACATCAGAGTTATGAGAGTTGCTGACAATATGAGAAACGTTGCAGTTACAGAGGGTGACAAGGTTGAAGCTCAGCTTAAGTTCGGCTGGGAAATTGACACCTATCCCGTGAATGAAATTGCAGAATGTGTTGACAGCGTTTCCGCTTCTGATGTTAAGGATCTCACTGACGAATATTATGACAGATACAACATTATTCTTGAGGGCAGAGATCCTGCAGAATTCCGCAGACACGTTGAGGTTCAGGCTCAGATTGAAATCGGCTTTGAGCGCTTCCTCAAGGAAAAGAACTATCAGGCAATCGTAACTCATTTCGGTGACCTCGGCGGTCTTAAGCAGCTTCCCGGTCTTGCAATTCAGAGACTTATGGAAAAGGGATACGGCTTCGGTGCAGAGGGTGACTGGAAGGTTGCCGCTATGGTGCGCCTTATGAAGATTATGACCGAGGGCATGAAGGATGCAAAGGGTACCTCAATGCTTGAGGACTATACATATAACCTTGTTCCCGGTAAGGAGGGTATTCTTCAGGCTCATATGCTTGAAATCTGTCCTTCAATTGCTGAAGGCAACATCGGCATCAAGTGCAAGCCTCTTTCAATGGGTGAAAGAGAGGATCCCGCAAGACTTGTGTTTACAAGCAAGCCCGGTGAAGGTATTGCCTGCTCGCTTGTTGACCTTGGCAACCGTTTCCGTCTGATTATCAACGAGGTTGACTGCATCAAGACAGAAAAGGATATGCCTTCTCTTCCCACTGCAACAAACTTCTGGGTACCTAAGCCCGATTTCTATACAGGTATTGAAGCTTGGCTTATGGCAGGCGGCGCTCATCACACAGCCTTCTCCTATGACCTGACCTCAAAGCAGATGTGTGACTGGGCAGATGCAATGGGTATCGAATCCGTTGTTATCGGCAAGAACACAAACATCCAGGACTTCAAGCGTGAGCTCAAGCTCAACAGCGTCTTTTATAAATGAGGTAAGCTATGGATAAAAAAATGATTATTACTCAGGGCAGAACTGCTCTCGGTATTGAGCTTGGCTCAACAAGAGTCAAGGCTGTTCTCATCGGTGAGGACTCTCTTCCTCTTGCTTCAGGCAGTCACGAATGGGAAAACAAGCTTGAAAACGGTTATTGGACGTATTCCCTTGAGGATGTCCATAAGGCGCTTCATTCCTGCTACAAGGCGTTGAAGGAGAATGTAAAAGAAAAGTACGGCTGCAATCTCACAAAGGTGGGAGCAATCGGTGTTTCAGCAATGATGCACGGCTATCTTGCCTTTGACAAAAACGGTCAGCTTCTGACTCCCTTCAGAACCTGGAGAAACACAACAACAGGTCAGGCTGCAGCAGCTTTGACAGAGGCTCTCGGCTTCAACATTCCTCAGCGTTGGACTGCTTCCCACATCTATCAGGCTATTCTCAGCGGTGAAGATCACGTGCCCTCCGTCCGTTATGTGACAACTCTTGCAGGTTATGTCCATTATATGCTCACGGGCGTCAACGCTGTCGGTATCGGTGAGGCTTCGGGTATTTTCCCCATTGACAGCTCTGTCAATGATTATGACGAAAGAATGCTTGGCATTTTTGATAAAATGACCGCTGAAAAGGGCTTTACAAAAAAAGCAAGAGAGATTCTTCCCAAGGTGCTCGTTGCCGGTGAAAATGCAGGCTATCTCACTGAAAAGGGTGCTCTTATGCTCGATGAAAGCGGTGAACTTGAAGCAGGCATTCCTCTTGCTCCCTGTGAAGGTGATGCAGGAACGGGAATGACCGCCACAAACAGCATCAAGGAAAGAACGGGTAACATTTCAGCGGGTACATCCGTGTTTGTTATGATTGTTCTTGAAAAAATGCTCAGCAGAGTTTATCCCGAAATTGATATGGTTACCACTCCCACAGGTAAGCCCGTTGCTATGGTGCACTGCAATAATTGCACAAGCGATCTCAATGCCTGGGGCGGACTCTTCCACGAGTTTGCAATGGCTCTGGGTATGGATGTTTCCAAGGGCAAGATTTTTGATATGATGTATGAAAAGGCTCTTGAAGGTGACAAGGACTGCGGCGGACTGCTTTCTTATAACTATCATTCAGGTGAGCACGTTACGGGTGTTTCTCAGGGCAGACCCATGTTCATCCGTACTCCTGAAAGCAAATTCAGTCTCGGTAACTTTATGAGAACTCAGCTTTATTCAGCAATGGCAAGTCTTAAAATCGGCTTTGATCTTATGAATGAAGAAAATGTTGCAATTGATCAGCTTTACGGTCACGGCGGATTTTATATTTATCCCGGTGTGGGCCAGTCTGTTACAGCAGCAGCGCTGAAGGCTCCTGTGTCAGTTATGAAAACCGCAGGAGAGGGCGGCCCCTACGGTATGGCTCTGCTTGCTCTTTATTCGCTTAACAGCAAGGGTATGACTCTTGATGAATTCCTTGAAAATGTTGCCTTCAAGGATGCTGAGTGTGTAACCGTTGAGCCGGATGAAAAGGACATTGAAGGCTTTGATGCTTTCATTGAAAATTACAAAAAGGGACTCGGCTGTGAAAAGCTTGCTTCCGAAATTCTCTGACAGCTTTTGAAATGATAATCCCTTGCACTGAAGATTCGGTGCAAGGGATTTTTTTCATAAAAAAGGCTGCTACAAATAAGCAATGCAGCAGCTTTTTGATTTTTTTTAATTTTATCAGTCAATTTTAATAACTCTGATAATGTTTTCATTGTTTGCAAACTTTTCAACAATTGAATCGTCAAGATGATCAGCCGTGTCAACCATTGTGCATGCATAGTCGCCTTTTGAGCGGTTTACCATGTGGTCGATGTTGATGCCTGCGGCTGAAATTGAAGAGGTGATTGCTGAAAGAATGTTGGGCACATTTTTATGAAGAACAAGAAGTCGTCCTTCTCCTGATCTTGCCATTTCGATGTCAGGATAATTAACGCTGTTTTTGATGTTTCCGTTTGTGAGGAAATCGTCAAGCTGATGGGCAGCCATAACGGCACAGTTGTCTTCTGACTCAGCTGTTGAAGCACCAAGGTGAGGAGTTGCAACGATGCCGGGGCAGTTGATAATTTCTTCTGTGGGGAAGTCGGTGACATAAGCACTGACCTTACCGCTTTCAAGGGCGGCTTTGATGTCAGAGGCGTTTACAAGATCGGCTCTTGAAAGGTTAATAATTTTTACGCCATCCTTCATTTTTGCAATTGAATCAGCATTGATCATATTCTTTGTTTCGGGAGTTGAGGGAATATGAAGAGTAATATAATCAGCCTTTGCATAGATTTCATCATAGCTCGAAGCTTTATTGATTGATCTTGAAAGATGCCATGCGGCGTCAACGGTCAAGAAGTTATCACAGCCGATAACCTTCATGCCAAGGCTTTTAGCTGTGTTTGCAACCATACCGCCGATTGCACCCAGACCGATAACACCAAGAGTTTTACCGAGAATTTCTGTTCCTGCAAAGGCGCTCTTGCCCTTTTCAACCTGCTTGGCAACATCTTCTGTAAGATTGTTTGCCCAGTTGATACCGTCAACGATTTTTCTTGAAGCAAGAAGGAGTGATGCAATTGTAAGCTCCTTAACACCGTTTGCATTTGCTCCGGGAGTGTTGAAAACAACGATACCTTTATCTGCGCAATCCTTGGTGGGAATGTTGTTGACACCTGCACCGCAGCGGACAATGGCCTTCAGGTTGCTGCCGAATTCCATATCGTGAAGGGAAGCGGAGCGGACAAGAATGCCGTCGGGATTTTCAATGCTGTCACTGATGTTGTATTTTGCACTGTCGAGCTCATTAAGTCCGATAGCGGCAATTTTGTTCATTGTTTTAATATCTTTCATATCTGTGCACCTTATTTCTTGGGGTTTTCTTCTGCAAATTTCTTCATAAATTCTGTGAGGGCAACAACGCCTTCATAGGGCATAGCGTTGTAAATTGAAGCTCTCATACCGCCAACACTTCTGTGACCCTTAAGGTTCTGAAGACCTGCCTTTGCTGCCTGAGAAGCAAACTTTTTGTCAAGCTCAGCATCACCTGTAACAAAGGTAACGTTCATCATTGAACGGCTTTCCTTCTGAACGGGAGCAATATAATAATCCTGAGAATCAAGATAATCATAAAGAACCTTAGCCTTCTTTTCGTTGAGCTCCTTCATCTTTGAAAGGCCGCCGAGCTCCTTGATCCACTCATAAACAAGCTTTGCAACATAAATGCAGTAGCAGGGAGGAGTATTATACATTGAATCATTGTCAGCCATAAGCTTATAATCGAACATTGCGGGGATATCTTCACGTGCATTGCCGATGAGATCTTCACGGACGATGACAATTGTGAGACCTGCGGGAGCCATGTTCTTCTGAGCACCTGCATAAATCATGCCGAACTTTGTTACATCAACGGGCTCGGAGATGATGCAGGAGGACATGTCTGCAACAAGGGGAATGTCGCCTGTGTCGGGAATATAGTTGAACTTTGTTCCGTAAATTGTGTTGTTGAAGCAGATGTGAACATAGTCAGCATCGGGGCGGAAGGATTCTCTTGTTGTTGCGGGAATAACTGAGAAGTTTTCTTCCTTTGAGGATGCAGCGGCAACAACGTCACCGTATTTCTGAGCTTCCTTGAAAGCTTTTGTTGAGAACTGACCTGAAAGAATATAGTCAGCCTTTTTATTTTTATTCATAAGGTTGAGGGGAACTGCTGCAAACTGAGTTGAAGCACCGCCCTGAAGGAAAAGAACCTTGTAGTTGTCGGGGATCTCCATAATCTCACGAAGGAGAGTCTCTGCACTTTTGATAATTTCGTCATAGACGGGAGAACGGTGGCTCATTTCCATAACGGACATACCGCTGTCTCCGTAGCACATCATTTCATTGGCAGCCTTTTCAAGTACTGAAAGAGGGAGCATTGAAGGGCCTGCTGAAAAGTTAAATACTCGATTCATAAAATCACCTCAAAAATTATTATATTCATCAATTGGAAAAAAGATAAATAATAAAAATATTATAGCCCTTTAATGTGATAAAGTCAATACTAAATGTGAATATTTTTTTAATTGTCTTTACTGGCTGTAGTTTTGTCTGAAATAAAGGGTGAATACATCATAATAGCGGAGTTTTTGAAAAGAAGCTCCTCTGATAAAAGCCTTCCTTCAAGGTCAAGGGTCTGCTTGTAAATTTCGTTGTGTCTTGAATAACCACCCCAGAATTCACTTTTCATCTGATGATTTTTTTCGGCTATTCTGTAAATAAATTCGGATTCTTCAGTGCTTCGCCACTGACCCTTGAGTTCATTTTCACCAACCTCAAGAATAAGCTGAAAGGGCTTGTCGGTGTCATTTCTGATCATAAGGTCAATATGAGGCCAGGCACATGTTGCTCCGCTGGCAAATGGCTGAGTTCTGTTTGAGTCGGGAAAAACATCATAGCCGTGACGGTGTCGCTCGGTTATTGTCAAGGGTGTATGCATTGTCATATAGCAGACCAGATTTGAAAGCTGACAAAGACCTCCGCCGATACCCGTCTGCAGAGTTCCGTTTTTAAGTACAAGTCCCGGAAGATATCCCTTTTTTCTTGAGGGCTTGCCGATAAGATACCAATAGCTGAAGGTTTCTCCCGGCTGAAGAACGATTCCGTTGAGTTGTTTAACGGCAATAGTTAAATTGGTTATTTTGTTTTCCTGAGTCCACATATCAAGATCCTTGAGCTGTCTTCTCAAGGGTGTACTGTGTCTGAATATTTCAAAGGGAAAAGGATCAGAGACCTTTTCTGAGGCAAAGCTGCTGCGGTTTTTTATCCAAAGCAGACGGCGGATTGTTCCGTAAAACATAAAGCCAAGCTTATTACGGATTTCAGAGCGCTTTTTAGGCTTTTCCATAGCATTAATCCTCCAGCTTTATTATACAGTCATTTATATTGTATTCAGAGCCGTCAAGAATGTTTTTGACACATTCACGAAGGGTACGGGTGATTTTGCAGTCCTTTAGTCTGACGGCAAAATCCATAAAGCCCATAACTGTCCGATAATAGCTGTCCTCGGGAGAATATCTCACCTTGCCGCCGTCAAGAGCGGAAAGAAAGATTTCATAAATAAGCTCCTTTGCAGGTTTGTCACGAAGATCACTGACAGTATCCTTGCTTAGCACCTTGCCAATGCCCAAGAGTCTCAATTTGTTATAACACTGACCTACGGAGAGTCCTTCGGCATATTTGATGAAGGGGCTGATTACAGGCAGCAGCACCGCTATTTTTTCGCCGTTTACTCCGAGGGCGGAGAGCCTTTCAGTAAAGTCCTCTTTGCTTGTTTTTGCGGCAGAAATAACATTGTCTATAAGTCCCAGGGTATGCTTTCTGACATAATCAAGAGTATTGTATTCCTTGCCCTCAAAGATGAATTTTTCTGTGTGGGAGGTGCTTATATGCACCTGATTGCCGTCAAATTCTGCCGTCACAATCGGGGAGGGGTAGCCGCAGAGAGAGCCCACATTGACCTCAAAGATGGTGTTGCCCTTTTCTGATGTGAAGCTGTCTATTGCCTGAAGGTGAGAGTGACCTGTAAAAATCAGTCTGAGACCCGCATCGGCAAGACGGGAAGCAACCTTCTCTCTGTCTCCCACACAGACTGAGCCACCGCCGAGAACGGGATGAATATGGGGCATAAGAAGATGGTGCTCCATTGCAACAAGAAGCTTTCCGTCAGCTTTGGCTTTGGCAATCTGCTTTTCAATCCATTTGAAATGATCCTCCTTGAAGCCTGCCTTTCCCTTGCCGTTCTGATCGTCATTGAGGCAAAGAATTCTGAGAGAGTCAGAGATATCTGCCGTGTAAGAGCAGGTGCCGAGATGGGTGATGAACTCACTGTCAGCGCCCTCGGGTCCGAAGGGAGCATAAAAATCTCTCAGCTCATCAGATTTCATCACGGGTACATCGTTATAAACTCTGTCACCGTCAAAGCGTCGGGGATTTTCATCACAGCACCAATCGTGTGTTGCCGTAATAAGACATACCTTTTTTGCTTTGCTGAGCTCAAGAAGCTTTTCCTTCAGCTCCCCGTGGGACACTCTTTCACCGTTATTGCTCACATCACCTGCAATAAGAACAGCATCGGTATCACTGTTTCTGATTGCAGAAAAGGCGGCATCAATGATACCGCCCGTTTCAGCTAAACATTTCTGATCGGAACCGCTGCGAAGCTCAAAGGCTCTGCCTTTTGTTCCGAGTGTTTGTGAATAGTGATGCAAGTCGGCAAGAACAGTAATCTTAACCGTTTTTTTCATCATATATTCTCCTTATTTTCTGCTGCAATTGCAGCGCGTCTTTCTTTGATTTCAAGCATCATTTTCTTATGGCTCTTACCTGTGATGTTATAGAACTGCATGGGAACGAGCATAAGAAGATAGCCTGCTGCGGGAACAAGTGTTGTCATCAGGAACAGTGCCCAGTTTGTTGCATCGTTCTGAACAAGGGAGCCTTCCTCGTGCTGAGTATAGCCTGTGAGAGAAAGGATATAAAGACCGATTGATGAAGCAAAGGTGTTTTCGATTTTTCCTGTAAAGGACATAATTGAAAGCATAATACCTTCTGCACGGGTGCCGGTTTTCCATTCGATGTAATCAACGGTTTCAGCTTCCATTTCCTTCTGCATAAGGTTTTTAAACTCAAGAGGAACAACGGAAAGACCTGTGAAGAGGATGACGATGATTGCAGTGAGAACGGATGCTGATGTGCCTGCCTCCTTGGTCATAAGTCCTGAGTAGGTGCAAAGGGCAAACATACCGTGAACAATAATGGCGGCTACACAGCAGACCTGATAAAATCTTCTTGAGTCGGCTTTTTCACCAAGCTTTTCAACAATCTTGGGAACAATGAGTCCTGCAAGAAGGAAGCCGGGGAATTTGATAACATCGATGAAAACGTTATATTTTCTGTTGAAGAGAAGGTCTGAAATAAAGTAGAAGGAAACCTGCTCGGGAATTTTACAGAGAATGAAGAAGATGTTTCCGAGGAAGAGCATAAACAGAGGTCTGTTCTGGAAAAGGAGCTTGAAGCATTCCTTGACAGAGGGCGCGTCGTCCTTGTGAACGGCTCTTTCTTTTGTGTTGGCATAAGTGAATCTTGTCAGGATAATAATGAACACAGCGGAAACGATTGCTGAGGTCAGGTAAGCGTGAGCGGTGTGGTTGTTGAAATAGGGGAGAAGGGCAGCCGCTGCAACGAAAACCTGGGGGAGAGCACTTACAACAGAGCGTACGATTGAGCTGATGCCGAAAAGCTTTGTTCGTTCAATACCGCTTGTTGTGATTGAGAAGGCAAGTGCGCCCATGGGAATGTCAAAGGCTGTGTATGTAACATCAAGACCGACAAAGAGAATTGTGGTGTAAAGAATGTTAAGCCAGTTGGGAGCATCTGAGGAGCCGATGAAAAACAGCACCATAACAAGTGAAACGAAGATGGGTGCCCATTTGATGTAAGGTCTCATCTGACCGTTTTTGGTTCTTGTTCTGTCAACAATAACGCCCATTACGGGGTCATTGATTGCGTCAAAAAGTCCGCAGAAAAATCTGATTTTTGAAGCAACACCCATAGGGTCTGAAAGATTTTTGAAAAGAACGTTAGTCAGGAAAAAGTTGATATACTTTGAGCTTGTCATACCTGTGTTCATACCTTGTGCGCCTCTGCCGAGTGCATAAGAAAGAGTTTCCTTCCAGGTAAGATGTGTTTCTTCTCCGACGTCTGTTTTTATAATTTTGGAATCGAGAAATTCATTGATTTTGCTCATAATGTTCTCCTTATATATTTATATATTTGACATTTTTATTTTATTACTCAATATAAGAAAAGTCAAGGAGTTAACAAAATAAACTGTTGAGTTCAAACTGTTTGACATTTGAAGGGATATGATGTATAATAATTAACTGAATATTAACATAAAACCGAAAGGAGAAAAAATCCATTATGGATGACCCTTGCAGTATACTTTTAACACTTTCACAGGTTCCGCCGGAAAAAATAATTTCCGCAGCACAGCCTGAATTTTCCTTTGCCGCTGTTGATGTCGGCAGCCTTCTTTTTAAAATAGGTATGCTTTTTGTGCTCATTTTAATCAATGCTTTTTTTGCAATGAGTGAAATTGCAATTATCTCACTTAATGATAATGTGATTGAAAAGCTTGCGGAAGAGGGCGACAAAAAGGCAAAACAGATAAGAAGGCTTACGGAAAATCCAAGTAATTTTCTTTCCACCATTCAGATTGGTGTGACTCTTGCGGGATTTCTTACATCAGCAAGTGCTTCAACAACCTTTGCAGAGCTTCTGACTGATATGATTATTGCAGCAGTGCCTTCCTTGCCCGAGGGCGTGGTAAACGGTGTTTCCGTTGTTGTGATTACAGTCATTATGTCTTATTTCTCGCTTGTTCTCGGTGAGCTTGCACCCAAAAGAATGGGAATGCAGAAGCCTGAAAAGATTGCATACAAGGTTGTGCCCGTGCTTCTTGTTGTTAAAAAGGTTTGCAAGCCTTTCGTTAAAATTCTTTCCTTTTCCACAAATGCCATTGTGAGACTTTTCGGCTTTGATCCCAATGCCGATGAGGAAAGCGTGACAGAGGAAGAAATCAGAATGATGGTTGATGTGGGTGAAGAAAAGGGCGTCATTGAAAATCTTCAGAAGGAGATGATCAACAACATCTTTGAATTTGATGACATTGACGTCAGAGACATTATGACTCACAGAACAGATATGATTGCTGTTGAGGATGTTGACACCCTTGAGGATGTTGTTTCTCTTTCAATTGAAAACGGATATTCAAGAATTCCCGTTTATCATGAGGACCAGGACAATATCATCGGTATAATTTATATCAAGGACCTTCTCAGATTTGTTTCTGAAGGTCTGCCCGAAAACGTCAGCCCCGCAGATATTATGCGTCAGGCTTATTATGTGCCCTCAACCAAAAACTGCGGTGATCTTTTTGAGGAAATGACTGAAAAAAGAATTCAGCTTGCAGTCGTTGTTGATGAATACGGCGGCACGGCAGGTATTGTGACAATGGAAGACCTTGTTGAAGCTATTATGGGTAACATCAGGGATGAATACGATGACGAGGAAGAGGAAATTGTTGAAGAAAGCGAAAACCTTTTCACCGTTGACGGCACAGCCTTCACTGAGGAAGTGAATGAGCTTGTGGGCGGTATCATTCCCGAGGGAGATTATGACACTCTCGGCGGCTTCATCATCAGCAGACTGGGCTTTCTGCCTCAGGACGGAGATATGAATGAGGTCATTTTTGACAATGTCAAATTCACAATTCTCAACGTCGAAGAACGCAGAATCGGTAAGGTCAGAGTTGAAATTCTGCCTTCCCGGGAAACCGAATAAAAAAATCATCCCCCGAAGATATTTCTTCGGGGGATAACCTTTTTCATTAAATTTTGCGGTAGGACTTAGTCAATTTCAACTGAAATCTTTGAGTCGCTTCTGTTTGCAGTTGCACGCATAACGGTTCTGATAGCCTTTGCAATTCTGCCCTGCTTACCAATAACTCTACCCATATCATCCTGAGCAACATGAAGGTGATAAACAACAACACCCTCTTCGTTTATATCGTCAACATCAACAGTTACCTTTTCGGGCTCGTCAACCAAGCCTTGTGCAATTGATATAAGTAACTCTTTCAAAGCTGCGACCTCCGGACTTATTTAATGATGTCGCTTTTCTTAAGAAGAACCTTAACTGTGTCAGTGGGCTGAGCGCCGTTGCCGATCCACTTCTGAGCCTTTTCAGCATCGATCTTGATTTCTGCGGGATTCTTCATGGGGTTGTAGTAACCGATTTCTTCGTTGAAACGACCATCACGGGGGTATCTTGAGTCTGCTACTACTACACGATAGAAAGGTGCCTTCTTTGCGCCCATACGGCGAAGTCTGATTTTTACTGCCATTTTAATGACCTCCAAAAAAATATTTTTTTATTTTAACACGTTGTGTTATATGACGTGTTTTTAACTTACATTCCGAAACCGCCCATGCCGTTCATTCCGTTCATCATACCGGGCATGTTTCTCATTTTTCTTTTCATCTTCTTTGATGATTTTCCGTTGAACTGCTTGAACATTTTCTGCATCTGCTTGTGCTGGGAGAGGAGTCTGTTAACATCTTCAACCTGCATACCGCATCCTGCTGCAATTCTGCGCTTTCTTGAGGGGTTGATGATGTCAGGCTTTGCTCTTTCCTGAGGTGTCATTGAGAGGATGATTGCCTGAAGTCTGTCAAACTGTCTTTCGTCCACATCAATGTCATCAATTTTCTTGCCCACTCCGGGAAGCATTTTAAGTGTATCCTTAATGGAGCCTAATTTTCTGACCTGCTGAAGCTGATCTAAAAGGTCATTAAGATCAAACTGATTTTTTCTGAGCTTCTTTTCAAGCTCAAGTGCCTTCTTTTCGTCAAGCTGCTGCTCAGCTTTTTCGATAAGAGAAAGCATATCACCCATACCGAGAATTCTTGAAGCCATTCTGTCGGGATGGAAAACGTCAAGGTCACCAAGCTTTTCACCGGTACCGACGAATTTGATGGGCTTGCCTGTGACAGCTCTTGCTGAAAGTGCGGCACCGCCTCTTGTGTCACCGTCAAGCTTTGTCAGAAGAAGACCGTCAATGCCGAGAGCCTCATTGAAGGAGGTGGCAACATTAACAGCGTCCTGACCTGTCATTGAGTCAACAACAAGCATAATTTCGTGGGGGTGAACTGTGCTTTTGATGTTTTTAAGCTCGTTCATCAGTTCCTCGTCAACGTGAAGACGGCCTGCTGTGTCAAGGAAGACATAATCATAACCGTGATCCTTTGCGTGCGCAACAGCCTGCTTGGCAATGTCGACGGGGTTTATCTGACCCAGCTGGAAAACGGGAACGCCCGCTTTTTCACCGACAACCTCAAGCTGCTTGATTGCAGCGGGTCTGTAAACGTCGCAGGCAACAAGCAAAGGTCTGTGTCCCTGATTTTTGAGCATAAGTGCAAGCTTTGCACTGTGGGTGGTTTTACCTGAACCCTGAAGACCGCACATCATAACGATTGTGGGAGGGTTGTTGGCTGAGTTAAGTCTGGACTTTGTTCCGCCCATAAGACTTGTCAGCTCTTCATTAACAATTTTAATGACCATCTGAGAAGGTGTCAGACTTTCCATAACCTTTGAGCCGATGGCTCTTTCTGTAACGGTTTTGGTGAAATCCTTTGCCACCTTGTAGTTAACGTCAGCTTCAAGCAGAGCAAGACGAACCTCTCTCATGGCTTCTTTTACGTCACTTTCGGTGAGTGAACCCTTGCTTCTGAGCTTTTTAAAAGCGGATTCAAGTCTTTCGGAAAGGCCTTCAAATGCCATAGTGAATCAATCCTTTCTCTTATTCGCCGACCATTCTGGTCAGAGCGGAAATTCTTTCTGTTGCTTCTGTGATTTCCTTTGA
>JAZOWF010000013.1:0-19363 GCA_045659065.1 Acutalibacteraceae bacterium | reverse complement strand
ACGATAGCTACGATGGGGATACCGAGCTTGTGAGCTTCTGCTACTGCAATTCTTTCTTTTCTGGGGTCAACGATGAAGAGTGCAGCGGGCTGCTTCTTCATTTCTGTGATACCGCCCATAAACTTCTCAAGCTTTTCGATTTCGAGGTTAAGCTTGATAACTTCCTTCTTGGGAAGAAGAGCGAATGTGCCGTCCTGCTCCATAACCTTGAGCTGAGCAAGTCTCTTGATTCTCTTCTGAATTGTGCCGAAGTTTGTGAGCATACCGCCAAGCCAACGAGCGTTAACATAGGGCATACCAGCACGGATAGCTTCTTCACGAACTGAATCCATTGCCTGCTTCTTTGTGCCGACGAAAAGAACTTCACCGCCGTTCATTGAAACTTCACGAATGAATGCATAAGCTTCTTCAAGCTTCTTTACAGTCTTCTGAAGGTCGATGATGTAAATTCCGTTTCTTTCTGCGAAAATGTACTTGTCCATTTTCGGGTTCCATCTTCTTGTCTGGTGGCCAAAGTGAACACCTGCTTCAAGAAGCTGTTTCATTGATACTACTGACATACTTAATGTCCTCCTTAATGTTTTTTAACCACCGCAGGTTCCCAGATATGCAACACCTGTTTTCAGGCGAAACGGGCACACCAATCCCCTGCGTGCGTTATCTTTGGCATTATAACACATTGATTTAGTAAATGCAATATATATTTACAAAAAAATCAAAAATTTTTATTCTTTTTCAAAATTCTGCTTTGCAGATCAAGAATACTTCTCTTTCTGCTGTCCTTTTCACTGTCATCCTTGAAGAATTTACCCTCTTTATTGTAAATCACATCACCCTCAGAAAGCTCAAAATCAAAATCACTGAGCTTTAATGTAACATGTGATTTATCACCTTCAAGGACAACAACTCCGTCTTCAATTCGGTCGACAATATATTTCATATCAATTCACCCTCTCAAAGCCCTGATCAGTACATTCAAAAACAATACTTCCGTCAAGGTCGGTACGGTACAGCTCCATTGAATTTTCTTCAACATACTCAAGGGCTTCGTCATGCGGATGTCCGTATGAATTATCCTTGCCACAGGAAATAACTGCAACGGAAGCTCCGATTTTATCAAGGAAGGTCTCGTGTACTGAAGCCTTGCTGCCGTGATGACCCAGGGCAACAACATCGCTTTTCAAATCGGGATTGAATTTCAGAACCGATCCGAACTCCTGCTTTTCTCCGTCTCCGAGGAATATGAATTCCCCTGCTCCGACTTTAGCCTTAACAATCAGAGACATATCATTAAGATCCTTGACCTGTTCAACGGGACCGAGAATGCAGAAGGAAATTCCTTCAAAATCATAAACATCACCGTACGAAGCAATTGAAGCAGGAATACCCGTTTCTTCAATCGTCAAAAGAAGATTTTCATATAATCTAGTTGTAGGAATATTTATTTCGGAAAGCTCAGGCATAAGAATCCGGCCGACAGGTATTTTTTCAATAATATCAGCCATGCCGCCTGCATGATCCGAATGCGGGTGAGAAACTATAACATACTCGAGCTTATCTACACCACAGGAATTTATATAATCTAAAACAACCTCACTGTAATCCGCTTCACCGCTATCTATAAGAATACCCTTGTTTCCTGACTGAATCAAAGCGCTCGATCCCTGACCGACGTCAATGAAATGAACATAAGCCTTATCGGAAGAAAGATATGAATTTGTAAGACTTCCGGGATTTTCTTCAATTCCGAAAAAGGCAACAATAAGAGCACAGATTATAACTAACAGTGAGAGAATAACCTTGTTCTTTTTTGCTTTACCTCTTTTTCTTGCCAAAGGAATCACCTCTTTTTTTATTAAAACGTTTATTGGCACCAAAATTACGGTCCGGCTTCTTTTCGGGAGCATTTACAAGACATTTTTCCTTTGTGCCGATAAGATCATATCTGCCCGCCTTTTTCAATGCCTTGAGAATTATATCCTTGTTTTTCGGATTGTAATACTGTAAAAGTGCCCTCTGTTCCGCTTTTTCCTCGGGGCTTCTGGCAACATAAACCTCTTTCATCGTGTAGGGATCAAGTCCCGTATAGAACATACAGGTTGAAATCGTACCCGGTGTGGGATAGAAATCCTGAACCTGTTCGGGTCTGATGTTGCGTTTTTTAAGGAAGCAGGCAAGCTCAATTGCTTCATTGATCGATGAGCCGGGATGTGAGGACATAAGATACGGTACAAGGTACTGCTCCTTGCCTACACTTTTTGTGAGCTCAAAATATCTCTTTGAAAAGTTTATATACGTATCAATATAAGGCTTACCCATCTTGTCAAGAACAACGGCTGAGCAATGCTCAGGGGCAACCTTAAGCTGTCCGCTGATGTGATACTTTATAAGCTCCTTAAAGAACAGATCATCTTCATCGGCAAGCATATAATCATATCTGATTCCTGAGCGGATGAACACCTTTTTAATACCTTTGATTTTCCTCAAGGAACGAAGAATATCAATATATTCAGTATGATCTGCAATCAGTGCAGGGCACACCTTCGGAGCAAGGCATTTCTTACCCTTGCAAAGACCTGCAGTCAACTGTTTTTCACAGGATGTTCTTCTGAAGTTAGCAGTCGGTCCGCCAACATCGTGGATATATCCCTTAAAATCAGGCATTCCGGTAAGAAGCTCAGCTTCTGCAAGAATCGACTCCTTGCTTCTTGAAGTGACAAAGCGTCCCTGATGGAAAGCAATTGAACAGAAATTACATCCGCCGAAGCATCCGCGGTTATGTGTAATTGAAAATTTAACCTCTTCGATACCGGGTACACCGCCAAGCTCTTCGTAAGAAGGATGATAGTTTCTCATATAAGGAAGACTGTAAACCTCATCGAGCTCCCGGGTTGTCAAAGGAGCCATTGGCGGATTCTGTACAAGCATTTTGTTTCCGTGTCTTTGCTTTATAAGCTTACCGCGGATATGATCCTGCTCATCCTGCTGAATTCTACAGGAAACCGCATATTCCTTCTTGCTTGAACAAACGTTTTCATAAGACGGACATTCTGCTCCGGTAAGAGGAGTATCCTTGACATCACAGACATAACATGTACCTCTTACATCGGTAATTTCAGAAATATCTTCACCGTTTCTGAGTCTTTCTGCAATTTCAACAAGCTGTCTTTCGCCCATACCGTAGGCTATAATATCAGCCTGAGAATCAAAAATAATTGACTTTCTGATTTTATTATCCCAGTAGTCGTAATGTGCAAAACGTCTGAGTGATGCCTCAAGTCCTCCGATTACAATAGGAACATCTCCGTAAGCCTCTCTGATTCTGTTACAATAGACAATAACAGCTCTGTCAGGTCTCTTACCTGCCTGACCTCCCGGAGAGTAAGCATCCTCACTTCTTTTCTTTTTGGCAGCCGTATAATGCGCAACCATCGAATCGATGTTGCCTGAAGATACCAAAAAGCCAAGACGAGGACGTCCGTATTCACGGAAGTCCTCTGCACTGCGCCAGTCCGGCTGAGATATTATACCGATTGTGAACCCGTTATTTTCAAGAACACGGGAAATGATTGCAGGCCCGAAGGAAGGATGGTCAACGTAAGCGTCGCCGATAACATAGACAAAGTCAACCTCGTCCCATCCTCTGCTGACGGCATCTTTTTTTGATAACGGTAAAAAATCTTTCATAATTCACCTTGAACTTTATATTAATCGGAAAGGATATCAAAATCATCGGAAGGCTGCTCAGTAACATCTCCGCCCGATTTCATTTCGAGATAGCGCGCTCTTGAAATGAGAACGTTTCTTCCTTTGTTATTACCAATGGGAGCACTGACGTATCCGAGCTCCTCAAGGTCATCAATAATTCTTGCAGCACGGGAATATCCGATGCCAAGCTTTCTCTGCAAGGCGGTTGTTGAAGCCGAATTTGTTGATGTAATGATATCAATTGCTTTATCAAGAAGAGAATCGAATTTCTTCTCCCCTTCTGACTCGCCTTTTTTCTTGTCCTTTTCATCGGCACAGGCATTACGTTCAATCTCTTCAATAATATCATCATCGTAATATGCATTTTCCTGAGCCTTAATGAAATTCACAATTGTTTCAATCTCTTCATCTGAAAGGAAGGCACCCTGAATTCTGTTGTGACCCGATGAGCCGACAGCACTGAAGAGCATATCACCGTAACCGAGAAGCTTTTCTGCACCGCTGACATCAAGAATTGTTCTTGAGTCAACCTGTGAAGAAACAGAAAGAGCAAGTCTTGAAGGAATGTTTGCCTTGATGAGACCTGTAATAACGTCAACTGAAGGTCTCTGAGTTGCAACAACAAGATGCATGCCTGCCGCTCTGGCCTTCTGAGCAAGACGACAGATTGAGTCTTCAACCTCTTTGGGAGAAACCATCATAAGATCGTTCAGCTCATCGATGAAAATAACAATCTGAGGCATAAACTGATATTCAGGATTCTTCTTTATGTATTTGTTGAACGATTCAATATCTCTTACGCCGCATTTCGAAAAGGTTCTGTATCTGTTTTCCATCTCTGATACAGCCCAAGAAAGTGAGCCTGCGGCCTTTCTTACATCGGTAATAACAGGCACAAGAAGATGCGGTATGCCGTTATAAACAGGGAATTCAACCTGCTTGGGATCGATCATAAGAAGCTTTACCTCTGAAGGCGTAGCGTTATAAAGAATGCTGGCAATCATACAGTTCATGCAAACAGATTTACCTGAACCTGTGGTACCTGCAACGAGAAGATGAGGAAGCTTCGAAAGGTCGGTAAGAATAACATTACCTGAAACATTTTTGCCAAGTGCAACAGTGAGCAGCTTTTTCTTGTTATCCTTGATTGCCTGATATTCCTCTGAAGCAATCAGTTCTCTGAGGGTAACCTTGTCACGAGTCTTGTTAGGTACCTCGATTCCGACAGCCGCTTTACCCGGAATAGGAGCTTCAAATCTGATATCGGAAGTTGCAAGAGCAAGTGAAATTTCTTTTGCCAGACCTGTAATCTTTGAGATTTTTACACCGGGCGCAGGAGAAATTTCATATCTTGTAACAGAAGGACCGCGTGTGATGCCGACAAGAGTAACATCAATGTTGAAGCTTTTAAGAGTATCAAGAATCTTTTGCGAGGTTTCCTTCATCTCAGTCTGATAATCAGCACCGAAATTGAATTCGGGCTGTTTAAGACAGTCAATGGGAGGAAGTTCATAATTCTTTTTAACCTTCTTTTCCTCAACAAAATTATCGGTTCTTGTAACAGTTTTATCGTGCTGATCCTTTGCAGTCTGAGCGGCATCCTCAATAATTGTTGATTCCTCAGATGAAATTAAGCCCGTTTCGTCAGATGGAATATCCTTTGAAATAATCTCAGAAATATCATCAAAGGGTATATCAAGATTAATATTTTCTGCATTCTCTTCGGCATCAGCTTTTGCGTCGGGATTTTCGGGAATCGCAAACAGAGTGCCATCGGGAATGCAAGGCTTAAGATTTCTTTTATCCTTCTGAAACTCAAGGTTATCAGAAATATTTTTTAAATCCAAATCAATTTCTGTTGTATTAAAATCAAAATTATCAGCGATTTTGATTTTATCAGCCGCACTCTTACGGGGGCCATGATCATTCTTGACGCCCAAGTTTTCAGCCGCCCTCTGAGCTCTGAGCTCTTCAAGACGCTTTTCCTTTGCGGTCTTCATTGCCTCTCTTTCCTGAATGCGTCTATTCTCTTTTTGCTCTTTGAGAATTGCTTTTTCTTCCTTTATAATAGCCTTTTCTTCCTTGCTGATAGTATATTTATCCTTAATATTGATAAATGCATTGCGCAAGGATTCCGCATCAAGATTAAGAAGAATGAAACCGCTGACAAGCAGAGTTGCAATCACAACAACAAAAGCACCGTCTTTACCAAAGCAATGAAGGAACATTCCGCCAAACAACGCGCCTATTATTCCACCGCCGGAGCATAACAAATCACTTTTGTTCGCCCATGATTCAGCAACAACCTCAACAAGCTGTGTTTTCCATTCATCAAATCCGCCTTCACCAATTGAATATCCGAAAAGATGAACAATCGATGATACAGAAACAATAAACAAAAATGCTGAAATATTTGTGGAAATCATTCCTCTTTTTAAATTGTTGGTTATAATTTTAACTGTCAGATAAGCACAAATGAGAATCAGAACATAGAAACCGACACCGAAAAAGGTGAAAAGTCCGCCTCTGACCGCCTCCCAGATGTTATATCCTCTGAAAAGTGCAAGAAAGAAGAATATAACAGCCATAAAAGCATACATCAGCATAATAGCTGTTCTGTGAAGCTCATAAAAGGATTTACTGTAATCCTTATTCTTTCCTACATATTTAACGGAAGATGCACCTGATTTTTTATTGTTTTTATTATTCTTACTGTTTTTAGCGGCAGTAGTTTTTTTGTTTTTAGATGTTGTACTACTCTTACCGCCATTTTTACTGTTTGCCATATTTACCTCCGATCAGGCTATCAGGCCTGATTTTAAACGCCAATAACAAAATATAATCTTAAATAACAAAGGAAAGCACAGCCGCAATCAATGATGCTGCAGCGGTATAAATTGCAAAGAATACAAAAAGTCTTCTGATGTTGACCTTGCTTATAAGCTTAATTGTACCGAAGGTGCACAAAGCAAACACAACGCAGCCGATAATAATAACAAGAGGATCAACAACAATATCAGCCATAAGCATTCTGATAACTCTGATTGCGCCGACAACAAACATCTGAGGTGCAAGATAAAGTAAAATCTCTCTTACAAGCACCTTTGAATCAATGTCACACAGAAGATAATTCACACCGCCGATTGTAACATGTGACATTCCCGGAACAACATGAGAAATAAGCTGATAAACAGAAGTTCTTAAAACATTCTGCCATGAAGAGATTCTTTTTGTTTTTGCATAATTCTGTTTTGTATACCATATTGCAGTAACAAGAATCAGAGAAGATATTACCCCTGCAAAAGCTGAAAGTAAAATTCCGCTTTCAGAGACAAAGGTCGAAAAATAATCAATGAGAAGCTTTTCTTCACTGACGGGAACAAGAAGAACAAAAGCAGGAAGAATTGAAAGAAGAAGATTAAGAGAAATCTTTTTGTAAGCAGTAAGCTCTTCGGCATCACGGACAAACAGGGATTTCATACCTTTTCCGTAAATTTTTCTCAGAAGAATAAAAACTACAACTGCAAACACAATTGAAAAAACAGAATAAATAAAGCTGAGCTCATCACCGCTGTCACTGAATGAGATAACATCACTGACAAGAGAAAAATGTGCAGCGGATGAAGTGGGTAATGGCATTGTGATACCAGTCACAAGAGCAAGGATAATAATTTTAATGTAATCTATCATACCGTCCTCCATATATCAAAGCGAATTTTTTAAGACATTTCATTATAACATAAAATATATTTTCATACAATAGCTTATCCGTAAAAGTATCATATTTTGACTAATTACAAAAATGCAAATTCCACAAAGGAGCACCCCTTGTGGAATTACGCAAAGCATTTACCTGACAGAATTATTCAGCGGCTGCAATTTCATCTACAGTAATTGAAGCTGTATAATTGCCGTATACCCAGCAATCATTTACATCAGGGTTAATAATTGAAATATTGTTTACATCAACAGTTCTTGCACTTCTGAGATTGGGAGAAAGAGCTGACACATTAATCTCAATCTGAATATCATCTCCCGTAATCTTTTCGAGGCTTTCTGCGGGGCCGATTACAACAATTGAATCAAATCCGCTTTCCTTGATGTTGATATCATAAGAGAAGCCATCCTTCTGATTTGTCAGAACAATTTTACTGCTATTGACAGCAACAGTCTTCTTCTTCATCGAAGACAGATCAACGGAAACTCTGAAGCCGTCAATTTCATCTGAAAGCACAACAGGAAGATTGGGATCAACCTCAAAATCAAACTCATTGACCTTGTTTGAAAGCTTTCTGAAATCAATCGTTCCTATTGTAACAGCCTCATAATCAACATTATCGTCAGAGTTATAAGAAATGCGTATAATTTCAGGATCAATTGTGACCTTCAAAGGATTAGCTGTGTAATAAGAAGGCTGATTAATAAAGTTAACCTGTGTTGCAACATTTTTGGAAATATAGATGGGAACAGTAACCGTAGCGGGATTTGACTCATCATTAATCTCCTCACAAGTAAGATACTTTTTATAATCCTCTTTTTCAACCTCAAAATTAATTTCAGCAGGCACAACCTTTGAAGCGGATAAGGGTAGATCGGTTTCAAGCACCGCAGCATCAAAATAAACCTTTGTAAGCTTGTTGACAATTGTTGCCGGTCCGTTTACTGTTACATTACTGACAGAAGGAACGGGCTGACCGACAGAAAAGTTATCAGCAGCAACAACATCAAAGTCGTTTGTAAGTCTGGCAACAACATCGAGAGTAGCTTTCGTCTCTTTGTCATAATAAACTTTGATTGTTGACGGATTAAGACTCTTGATTGTTACACCCGTGACAGCGGCGGCATCAGCAAGTCTTGCTGTAAGATTAAGCACTCTGTAACCGGGAGAATCGCTGTAAGAGCCTGTAACCTCAATAACAATGTCATCTTTGGTCAATGCATAGGAATTTATATTATATGCCTTGCCGTAAACCTCAACATCAGCATAAAGCTCACTTTCGTCAACAAAAGCCTTGTAATCAGATCCCTCTGCAACAAGAGCGGAAACATTAATTTTAACATCACTGACTGTTCTTGAAGTTTCTGCACTGTAGTTGATTTTGACGGTTACCCATATAATGATTGAGATAAGCACACAGAAAACCGCAAGGAATTTATTGTCGTAAAAGAGGCTTTCGATAAAGCTTTTTTTGTTATTGTTCATTGCTTTTTCCTCCGAAGAATTCTGGATGTTTTATCTCTGCTGTCAGCAGTAAGAAAATTTGTAAGAGCCTCAAAAAGCTCACCGCTGCTGACGTTTCTTTCAAGAGTACCCTTCATTGCAATTGAAACGGCTCCTGTCTCCTCAGAAACAACAATAACAAGGGCATCACTGTTTTCGCTGATACCGAGCGCAGCTCTGTGTCTTGTGCCAAGCTCTGAGCTCAGCTCAGACTGTGTAAGAGGAAGAATGCAGCCTGCGGCACAAATTTTATCATCTCTGATAACAACCGCACCGTCATGAAGAGGAGACTTCGGGAAGAAAATTGTTTCAATAAGTATTGATGTCACGGAAGAATTGAAGGTACATCCGCTGTTGATAATCTCACCGAGAAGAGTCTTGCCCTCAATTACCATAAGCGCTCCGACTTTTTTATCACTCATATTTGAGCAAGCCTTTGCTATATTGGTAACAACACTTTTAACCTTCTCGTTATTTTCACCGTCATTCTTACCGGAAAAGATATTCAGCTTTTTCAGATTGCCTCTGCCGAAACTTTCAATTGTGTGTCTGATTTCAGGCTGAAAGAGCAGAATGATAACAATAACGATGTCACTGAAGATTCTGTTGAGAAGATAACTGCTTGCCGCCATATTGAATGAGGACACGACAAAATAAACAAATCCGACAAGGACAATGCCCTTTACAAGCTGAAAAGCTCTGGTCTGACGCAAAAGCTTGATGACGTAGTAAAGAGTAACCGCAACAAGTGCAACATCCACAAAATCATACCATTTCACAGAAGATGCAAGTCGGATTGCAACATCAAAAATATCAGTGAATAATTCCTTCATGTTTTCCTCCTGTATATAATTTAAAATCACATAAACATTTTCTCACGCTATTATATCATAAATATTTTTGATTTGCAATTTTATTGAGAGAAAATATTAAGTTTTTTATATCATTTTTTGTTGTAAAAAAGCCCAGACTTATTCTCACAACACCTTTATCGAAGGTATCATAAAAATTATGTGCAAGATATGAGCATTGATACCCGCCTCTTACAGCAATATCATCTTCATCAAGAGCTGCTGCAACCTCTTCACTATGAAGATTTTCTATATTAAGGGTGACAATCGGAGCACAAAGCTTTCCGCAATTATCATAAAGCTTTATGTTACTGATTTCCTTCAATTCATCCTTAAGATATTCTGCAAGATAAATCTCCTTGCGGTGAATTGCCTGTTCTCCGCCCATCTTTCTGATGAATTTCAACCCCGAAAGCAGTCCCGCAATACCCGGCAGATTTGCAGTTCCGCTTTCATATCTGTCCGGCACAATGCTTGGCTGTGATTTTTCAAGAGAATGACTACCCGTGCCGCCTTTTGTCAGCTCCCTCGGGAAAACTCTGCCTGATAAAAGCATTGCACCTGTACCCATCGGTCCGAAAAGCCCTTTGTGACCCGGTATACATAAAATGTCAATGTTGTTTTCTTTCATATCAATCACAAAATTTCCTGCCGACTGTGCGCCGTCGACAATAAAAATCTTTTTCTTTCTTTTACAGATTTCTCCGATTCTCTGTATCGGCAGAACGGTTCCGAACACATTTGAAACATGTGTTGTTATTATTGCTTTTGTGTTGCTTCTGACAAGCCTTGCAAAATTTCCAACAGTTACATCATCATTATGAGGGTCTGCAAAGGCAATATCATAATTTATCTGACCCTTTTCCTTCAGATGATATAAAGGTCTTAAAACGGAATTATGCTCAAGTGAAGATATAATAAAATGGTCTCCTTTTTCTGCAATTCCATAAATTGCAGTGTTCAGAGCAGTTGTACAATTGTTTGTAAAGATTACATTTTCACTTTCACAGTTAAACATTTCTGCCAGCATTTCTCTTGTCTGAAAAATCAGCTCACCCGCCTGAAGAGAGCTTTTGTTTCCACCTCTTCCCGCATTTCCGCCGATGTGTTTCTGAGCAAACATCATTGATGTAAGCACTGATTCAGGCTTGGGAAATGATGTTGCCGCATTGTTAAGATAAATCATAATCTTTCACGGTAGCTCTCTACCCCTAAATTTGAAATGTTATTCGAAGCAATAATATCAAAAGCAAACCAGATATTTCCGTCAACAAACAAAGCAAAATTACAGCCCTGTCTGTGATTCGGATTCGGATTGCGTCTGATGTGTGAGCTGATATTCTTTTTCAAAAGCAATAACTTTGCTTTTTCTGCCTGAGTCTGACTTTCAAACTTTATATATGTGTAAGACACATCCATACCTCCTCGTAATCAATTATCATACTCATTATATGTCGATTTTTTTCGTCTGTTCATCAATTAATGCGTTAAGACTATTGACCTTGATGTGATTTGAAAGTATACTGTTGTAAACAGTTCAAATTCGGAGGTCATATGAATAAAAAACTCTCATTCAATAACGGAAAATTTAAAATAATGCAGATTGCCGATATACAAGAGGATGTTCCTGTCAATCCCGACACAATGAAGCTAATCCGCCTTTCCATTGAAAAGGAAAAGCCTGACCTCATTGTTCTCACGGGCGATCAGATTCAGGCATATCACAGCTGTTACAAGAAAGACAGCCTTAATAAAGTAAGAGAATGTATATATTCCTTTGCTTCAATATTTAAAGAGTACGGTGTCCCCTTCACAATGACCTTCGGAAATCACGATGATGACGGTCCTGTTGACAAACGGACCCAGCTTGACATTTATTGCGAATTCGATAATTTTATTTTAGGTCAACAACACAATCAATCAGACATCGGCACACACGCTCTCAGAATTTATTCAAAGGACAACAAGCCCGCGTTCAACCTTTATCTGATAGATTCCAACAAAACAAACTCTCTCGGCAGCTATCAGGCAGTAAAAAAAGAACAGATTGAATGGTTCAAGGAAACTCGGGAGCAATTCAGAACTGCTGACGGTGAATATCTTCCGTCTTTTGTTTTTCAGCATATTCCCATTCCCGAGTTTTATGATGTTCTTGTTAAAGCGCCCAAGAGAATCAAAGGCTCTGTCGAAGCTTTCAACAGCAGAAAAAACACCTTCTGGATGCTGCCGTCCGAAAGCCTGGCAAAGGGTGACTTTATGTATGAATCCCCCGCTGTTCCCGAAGAAAACACAGGTGAATTTGAAGCATTGAAGGAGAAAGGAAACATCCTCGGAATATTTGTCGGACACGACCACAACAACAGCTTTGTTATAAACAAGGATGGCATTGATCTTGGCTACTGTCAAGGCTGCGGCTTCAATACATACGGTCCGTCAGACCAAAGAGGTGTGAGGATTTTTGTTCTAAATGAGGACAATATCAGAGAATATAAAACCTACACTGTACAAATGAAGGATCTCTGTGATTATAAGCCCGAAAAACCCTTAAAGGAATTCATTCTGAGCAATATGCCCTCCTCTGTCAATGATGCTGTAAGCCTTGCAAAACGCACACTTCTACCGATTGCGGCAGCAGGTGCAGCGGCTTATGTAATCAAGAAAATATTTTAAGCATTAAAAAGCTCCGTATCAGACGATACGGAGCTTTAATTTGTTTTATGACTTGTTATGAGGCTTCTTAAATCTCTTCTTAAGCTTCTTATCCATACGTTTTTCTTTGTTGGACATCTTGAAGGTGAACTTTCTGCCACTGATTCTGTCATAAAGAGGGGTAACAAGCTTGGTGTCAGCTCCTGATTTGACAACTGATGCAGCAAGAATGATAAGTCCGTTATCTGAAGGAAGAGTGATACTCTTAGCATTCCCAAGATCAATCTCATACATAAAGAAGTAAAGCTGAGCGGCTGTGTTATCCTTGTCTCTTGAATGCGTATGTGTGCACTCCCAGGCAAGCTTATCAGTTTTGATATCAGCAACCTCAGCAAGATTGTAAAGATCCCATTTACCGATTCTTTCATTGATAGCCTGAACCTTAACAGGTATCTCCTTACCGTCAACAATGAAGGTATATTCCTTGTCACCGTAAAGACTTGCACCGACAAAACAGAATTTCTGACCACTGACATCAATTGTCTGACCTGCAGAAATAAGACCGTTGTTACCGTCATTGATATCAGCAGTTTCAAACTTGACTCCGCAGCACTGAAGCTCTGAGGGGTAAAGCTCACCGGGAATTGAAACATCGATTGTGGGAATAACAGCTTTTGCTCTGTTATCATTGAAGGTTACAAAATCAGCATTGTAAGGAAGATCAACCTTTTCGCTTTCAACCTTATCACCAACCTTTGAATCATACAAGGTCAGAGCAAAGGTCTTGACCTCATAGGGATCAATGTTGAACACAAGCTTGCCATCCTTGACAACAGCTGTTGAAAGCTCTTCTTCCATACCGTTAACCTCTCTTGCAAAGAGAATGCCCTTGCCGAGAGTGAATTCAACGTTATCAATAATCTTGCATGCGCCTTCGTTGAATCTGACAATGATTTCATCTGTCTTTTCGGCCTTTTTGATTGCTCTGACAATAACATCCTTGCTGCTGATTGAACCAAAGGAATAGTCATTGCCGAGAACACCGCTGTGCTTATCTGTAACAAAGGCTGTAATCGGCTGGCTGAAGAATCTTGAATTAAGCTGAGTACCGTTATCGTAATCCCCCTTATGTGAATAGATTGCGTAACCGTATCTGTTCAGACCGAATTCAAGCATACCCTGAACACTGTCGTGACGATAATAATTCTTGGGTGAATGAAGAACGGTAAGTCTGAGACTCTTCTCATCCTTCATCATCCAGCCATATTTTGAATCACTGAAAATTGAAACACCGTATGTCTTGCTTTCATCAGTAAGGTCAACCCATTTCTGAGCTGCAACTGAATAAAGCTTTTTATTTGCTTTTTCTCTCTTGATTGCACCGAGACCAAGGTCAAATGTTGCTGTTTTGTTTGAAACATTAAAGTAGAAGCCGTTGTGAAGAGCTCTCTGGAATTCTCTCCATTCAACCTCGTTATAAACACTTACCCAAGGACAACCCGCAGCAACTGATACATAATATGTAAATGTTGACTTGGAAGCCTTCTGCTGAACCTTGAGGGTTACTCTTACGGGGCCTGACTGCTCAATTGTGCAGACACCCTTACGAGCAAACTCCCAGGGGTATTTCTTAAGCTCATCATAAGTAAGCTCCCATGCAACATATTCTTTTGTACCCTTATACTTGTTGAGCTCGAAGCCGATGGGCTTTCTGAGGAGCTCTGTGCCGTCAAGAGTCTTGTCGATAATTGAGGAAATGTCACCGTCGGAATTGACAGTAACAACATATTTGAAGTTTTCAATGTGGTTGCCGCTGACACGTAATGCAGTGTTAAGTGTACAGGGTGTATCACTGTATCTGATGTCAATTACCTTGTATCCGAGACCTGAAACATAATCGGCAACAAGAACATGCATTCCTTCAGAGTCAATTGAATCAACCTGTGAAGGAATTTCTCTGCCGCTCCTGTCATATGCGCGGACATATTTGTAACCAGCGCCTGGAACTGTAATAACTGCATCACCCATTCTTCCGTGCTCAACTGTGTTATTGAGGACAACGGGAATACCCTGACACCAGGATGTGTCAAGATTGTTTGCAATTGCAGCAACTGAGCCTTCATAAGCATTTGAAAGCTGATTTGCACTGAGGATATAATCGTTCCATGAACGCTGATAAACTCTTTCAACAGATGTACCCGTAATATCATCGTGGAATGTATGAGCAATTGTGCGCTTCCACCCCTTATCAATTTCGTGACGGGGATATTCAGCACCGCAGACAGCTTCAGCTGCAACAGCATTTCTTTCAGCCATATCTGCAAGCTCTTCATTCTTTCTGTTATAACGTTTACCGAAAGCTCTTGATACATATGAGCCAACACCGTGACAGGTCATTACAAGCTCATTATTCCAGGTGGGAAGCTTGTCTGTATCAAATTCAGCAAGATCATCGAAGAACTCTGTGGGAGAAGATGAAAGAACCTTGATTTCAGAGCTGTCATTTTCTGCCATTTCTCTTGCAAGCGTCTTGACAGATTCTTCCTTAGGTGCACCGCCAACGTCACCGACACCGTGATAGCCCATTGTCATAGGAACATCATATTCCTTGACATTCTTATCGAGCTTATCTGTAAGTGATTTGAAAGTACGGATTTTTTTGAAGGTTGTACAATATGATTTTGCATCAAGTGAAGCAAGTGCATATTTGCCGTTTACGCCGTACCAACGGCCGGCATCAAAAGGAATTCCGTAAGCACTGCCCCATGAAAGCTTCTGTGTTGAGAAGCCCTTGAGACCTGCATGCTCAATGATTGAAGGAAGCGCCCAACCAAAGCCGAAGCAGTCGGGAAGGAAGATGTCGTTACTCTTCTTGCCAAACTTTTCTTCAAAATAGTTGTTACCGTAAAGAATATTTCTGAAAAGGCTTTCAGGTGAAGGAATGTTTACATCACCGTTTTCGTAAGCACTGCCGGTTACATTCCATCTGCCGTCAGCAATATACTTTTTGAGAGTCTCAAATTTCTCGGGATAATACTCTTCCATAAGCTCATATCTGTAAGCGCCCTCAAAATTAAAACGGTAATCAGGATACTGTTCAAAAAGCTTGAAATTCTCATCGAGTGTTGCAGGAATGCAAACGTCAATAACATGTTCAAAATCCCAGTTCCAGACTGTATCAAGGTGAGCAGTTGCTATGGTATAGATTTTTTTGTCCTTATTCATGATGCACCTCTTTCAATTTTATATATTTTTAGTTCTTTTTACCCGCAATAAAAATGTACACATTTACTCCGATGAAGCACACGGCAGAAGCTATACTGACAAAACCGAGTGTATGCCAGACAGTTGAATCTGTGGGTGCCACAAAGCCGAGTGAATTTGAAAAAAGAGTAAACCCAAGTGTTATTGCCGCAGTAACGGCAATACCGAGCACAGAAACTGCAAAA
Organism: Acutalibacteraceae bacterium; assembly: GCA_045659065.1. Lineage (GTDB taxonomy): Bacteria > Bacillota > Clostridia > Oscillospirales > Acutalibacteraceae > UBA6857. The sequence goes on along the minus strand of JAZOWF010000013.1, from coordinate 3,485 downwards.
ACAATTTTCTGAACAACAGAATTTGCAATAATAGCCTTGTCAATAATGCTGCCTGCAATGTAAGCAACAAGAGCAAGTGCAGCAACAGCCGTTGATGCCCAGAGCACATAAACCGCATCAGCACCGCTGTGCTCAATTCCGTTTGCAAGATCCGAACCAGGAAGCCACCAATAGATTATGTTTGCAATTACCGTCATAATCATTGAGAAAATTGTGACCGAATAATAAACCGGACCGCAGTGTTTCTTGATTTGTTCTTTAGCCAACGTATTTTCCTCCTAAAATGTTTTCTTCAATTAAGATTATTCAACAACAATCTTGTTAAATATCTTTTTACCCTTTTTAACAATAACGTGACCTTTTTCAAAATCAGCAATATTAATCATATCTGCAAAGCTCTTTGCTTTAACGTCATCGACAGAAACGCCGCCCTGCTCAATAAGACGTCTGCCCTCACCTCTTGATTTGATGATTCCTGCCTTGATAAGAACATCAATAAGTGAAATCTCACCGTCAACAAAATCAGCCTTGGAAATTGTTGTTGTGGGCATATTATCGGTGTTTGCTCCGCCGCCGAAAAGAGCCTTTGCAGCCTGATCAGCCTTGTTTGCTTCTTCCTCACCGTGAACCATTTTTGTAAGCTCAAAAGCAAGAATTTCTTTTGCTGTGTTAAGCTGACTGCCTTCCCATGTTGCCATTTTTTCAATTTCCTCAAGAGGAAGGAAGGTAAGCATTCTGATGCACTTGAGAACATCGGCATCAGCAACATTTCTCCAGTACTGATAGAATTCATAGGGGCTTGTCTTGTTTGCATCAAGCCATACAGCATTGCCTGCTGTTTTACCCATCTTCTTACCCTGAGAGTCTGTGAGAAGAGTGATTGTCATTGCGTCAGCACCCTTACCGAGCTTTCTTCTGATAAGCTCAGTACCGCCAAGCATATTGCTCCACTGATCGTCTCCGCCAAACTGAAGATTACAGTCATAATTTTTGAAAAGATAATAGAAGTCATAGGACTGCATTATCATATAGTTGAACTCAAGAAATGAAAGACCCTTTTCCATTCTCTGCTTGTAGCATTCAGCACGAAGCATATTGTTTACCGAGAAACAAGCACCAACCTCTCTGAGCATATCAATGTAATTGAGATTCATAAGCCAGTCGGCATTATTGATCATTGTTGCCTTGCCTTCACCGAATTCGATGAATCTTTCCATCTGTCTCTTGAAGCATTCAGCATTATGGTCAATATCTTCCTTTGTGAGCATTTTTCTCATATCACTTCTGCCGGAAGGGTCACCAATCATTGTTGTGCCGCCACCGATAAGAGCTATGGGAGTATTACCTGCCATCTGAAGACGCTTCATAAGTGTAAGAGCCATAAAGTGTCCTGCAGTAAGACTGTCGGCAGTGCAGTCAAAGCCGATATAGAATTTTGCCTTTCCGTTATTAATAAGATCTCTGATCTTTTCTTCATCTGTTACCTGTGCAATAAGACCTCTTGCAACAAGTTCCTCATACATTTTCATTAAGGTACATCCTTTCAAGTTATTTCTTCTATTTTAACTGTATATTGCTTTAATGTCAAGAGCTTAAGCCTTTATCTCCGTCAGCAAAATCGATGAGCTCTCTTGCTGAATTGAGTGTCGACTGAGTGATAATATCACCGCCGATTATCCTAGCAATTTCTTTGACTCTTTCTGTTTCGGAAAGCGAGGTCACCTTGGTATATGTGCTTCCCGAATGTGAAACCTTTTCAATATACAGATGATTATCCGCATAAGCCGCGATCTGAGCAAGATGAGTAACACACATAACCTGGTTGAACTTTGACAGCTCGTGCATTTTATATGCAATTTTATGTGCCGCTCTGCCGCTGACACCTGTGTCAATCTCATCGAAAATCATTGATTCAACACCGTCGCAATCAGAAAGCACGCATCTAATGGCGAGCATCACTCTTGAAAGCTCGCCGCCGGAAGCAATTTTTGAAAGCGGCTTCGGCTCCTGTCCCTCATTTGCAGAGAAAAGAAACTCGACGTCATCCATACCGTTTTCCGTTGCGGGAGCATCGTCAAAGCCGACCGTAAAGCATGCAGATGGCATATCAAGAAACTTAAGCTGCTGAGTAACTCTGCTTTCAAAATCCATAGCTGCTTCCTTTCTGACATCAGAAAGAAGGCAGCCCTTTCTGAAAACCTCAGATTCCAACTCAGTATATCTGATACTCAGCTCATCAATCATCTCACCCGAAGATGCAATTTCATTATATTCATTAACTGCATTTTCAAGATATTTAAGCATTTCTTCTTCGGTATCGCCATATTTCTTTGAAAGTCGGTAAAGGACATCAAGGCGCTCCTCAATTGAATTGATGTCGGTATAATCATCGTCAAAACAGGATGAAGCATCGGAAACCGCTTTAGAGCATTCTTCGAAAATATATTTGCAGTTTTCAACGGATTCAGCAATTTCTTTAAAGCCTGAATCAAAATCCGAAAGCTGAGCAAGAGATTCGCTTAAACGGTAAATTCCATCATTGATGCCCAAAAGCTCGCCGTCTCCGGAAAGCAGAGAAGCTGCGTTGCCCAAAGCTCGCACAATTTTCTCTTTATTGACAATTTTTTTCTTTTCATCAATCAGACGCTCTTTTTCACCGACAGTTATTTTGGCATTTGTCAGCTCATCTATCTGATATTTTAAAAACTCTAATTTACGGTCCTTTTCATCCTCTTCATCAAGAAGCTTTTTAAGCTTTCTGCGCACACTTTTAAGTTCACTGAAGGTCACAGCAAAATCTTCAATAAGCTCATCATTTGAAGCAAGGGTGTCAATATAATCAATATGACGGTCCCTGTCAAGAAGATGCTGACTGTCGTGCTGACCGCAGATTGTCATCAGCTCCCTGCCGACAGCTTTAAGCATTGAAACAGTAACATTGCATCCGTTGATTTTGCAGCTGCTTCTTCCGTCGGAGGAAATAACCCTTGTTATAAGAACACTGCCGTCATCGGAAACATCAACATCAATTTCACGAAGCTTATCTTCAACAGCCGGTGAAACACCTTCAAAAAAAGCTGTTACCTTTGCTCTGTCACAGCCCTCTCTGATTATCTCTCTCGAGGTACGCTCACCGAGGATTGCATTAATAGAATCTATTACAATCGACTTACCTGCACCCGTCTCACCCGTGAGGATGTTAAGACCGGAATCAAATACAATTTCGGAATATTCAATTACAGCAACATTTTCAATTTTTAAACTGGAAAGCATAGTTGTTTGAATTTCCTTTCAATTTAAGTATTTCTATGATGTTTTTACTCAGTTTCTGTTACTGACAAGGATTTTTTCAAGATATTCCTTAAGCTCAGTTGCAGCACCTTCATCCTTGCAAAGAACAAAGATTGTGTCATCACCTGCGATGGTACCGACAATATAATCAATGCCGAGACTGTCAACAGCTGCACAGGCGGCCTGTGCCATAC
>JAZOWF010000012.1:0-7200 GCA_045659065.1 Acutalibacteraceae bacterium | reverse complement strand
GAAGCACTTTAAAATGCGAAATAGTGTTGCAAGAAAAGGCGAAAACCACCGATAATGCTGACGCATATCGGTGGTTTTTAACGCATTATTGTGATGCTATTTCACTTTTTAAAGAAATACTGCCTTATGTGGCGTCGGCGTCTGACGTCTCCTTTTTTCAACATCTGAAGCTTAAAATGTTGAAAACTTTGTGTGCTTTTTATTTTTCGGCTCTGATTGAAATTTCACCGCTGAAAAGGGTCTGCTCAGTTCCCTGACCGTCTTCAACGATAAGATGACACATTTCGTCAATGCCCTTGATTTCTGCCGTATATACAGACTGAGCTGAAATTACGCTGACCTTTTTTCCCTTCCACAGCAGTCTTTTGTCAAACTCCCGTGCAAAGCTCATTTCGGGCAATGCACTGTAATATTCCATAAATCTGTTCACCACAGATGCAATTACGGAATTTTTCAGGTCGGCCTTTTCCTCCTTGGTTACCGCTCCCGCAATGTCCTTTATCTCATCGGGGAAGCCCTCCTCAGATTCGGTGATATTGATACCGATGCCGACAACGGAAAAAAGTGCTTTTCCCTGAGAAAATCTGCTTTCGGTGAGAATTCCCGAAACCTTCCTTCCGTCAATATAAATATCGTTGACCCATTTTATGTCAGCCTTCACGGAAAAAATCTCCTCAAGGGCTTCAGCCACGGCAACGGCGGCAATTGATGTCAGCAGTGTGCATTTTTCGGGCTCGGAATCGGGACGCACAAGCAGACTCATATAAATTCCGCTGTCCGCGGGGGAATAAAATTTTCTGCCTATTCTTCCCCGTCCCGCAGTCTGCTTGCGGGCAACAAGAAGAAAATTGTTCAGCTTTTCGTCGGCTGCCGCTTTTTTTAACTCATCGTTTGTTGAGCCGACCTCGTCCCTGACCTCCACGGTTATACCGTATTTTTCATTCAGCTTTTCCGAAATTCCGTCAGCAGATACAGAAAAAGGCTTTCTATCCTTCAACCCGAAGCCCTCCTTTTTAATCTTTTACGGAGTTGATTTTATCATTGTTTTTCTTTCTGTGCAACAAGAGAAGGATATTTTAACAAATATTTTTCTTCTTCCACTTGACAAAGTTGTTGAGGGTATATTAAAATTAATTTTGTTAATATATGATAAATATATTAATCCATATTTATCATGACAAAAATTGAACGGAGGAAAACAAAATGAAAAAACTTCTCGCAGTTCTCCTTGCAGCTCTTATGCTCTTTGCACTTGCAGCATGCGGCTCAACAGGAGACGACACAACAACAAAAGCAACCACAATGACAATGGGTACCGGCGGCACACAGGGTACATATTACGCTTACGGCGGAATCCTCGGCAACCAGCTCAAATCATCAACAGGTATCACAGTCAACGTTGTTTCAACCGACGGCTCAAAGGCTAACATTCTCGGCATCGAGCTTGGCAACTATCAGCTCGGTACAGTTCAGTCAGACGTTATGGCTTATGCATGGGAAGGCTCACGTACCTTCGAAACAGAAGGCGCTCTTGAATCATTCCGTGTTATCGGCGGTCTTTATGCAGAAGCTGTTCAGCTTGTGACAATGGATCCCGAAATCAAGTCAGTTGCTGACCTTAAGGGCAAGAAGGTTTCCATCGGTGCTTCAGGCTCAGGCGTTTACTTCAACGCAATCGACATTCCCAATGCAGCAGGTCTTACAGAAGAAGACATTCAGCCTCAGTATCAGTCATTCGGCGATTCAGCTGACGCTCTTAAGGACGGCAAGATCGATGCAGCATTCATCGTAGCAGGTGCTCCCACACCCGCTATCCAGGAGCTTTGCACATCAGCTAAGGCTTACCTTGTTCCCGTAGACAGTGAGGTTGCTGAAAAGCTTATGGAATCATCACCCTACTACACAACCTACAAAATCCCCGCAAACACCTATGAAGGCCAGACAGAAGACGTCACAACCGTTACTGTTAAGGCTACTCTTATCGTAAGCGCTTCTGCTTCCGAGGAAGATGTTTACAACATCACAAAGGCTATCTTTGACAATGCTGAAGCAATCACAGCAGCACACGCTAAGGGCGCAGAGCTTTCAATCGAAAATGCTACAAGCGGTATGACAGCTCCCTTCCATGCAGGTGCAGCTAAGTATTTTGCAGAAAAAGGCGTAACTGTTGAAACAAAATAATCAAAGCCCTTAAATAATTATCGGCTGCAGTAAATTCAACTGCAGCCGCTTTTCTTGAATTTCAAACAAACAGGAGGTAGTTATGGCACTTTTTGGAAAAAAAGCCCCTGAAGCAGAACCTGCCGAAATGAACCTCGACGATGTTATGAAAAAGTTTGACCGTGAGTCAAACACAAGAATCTGGACAGGCACTCCGAAAATCATCGTCAATTCAATTCTTGCGGCTTTTTCTGTTTTTTGCATTTATGTCACGCTTTTTGCAACCTGGCTCGACGAGCTTCGTCTTGCATCCTTTATGGCATTCATTATTTTCATCGGATTTCTTGTTTTCCCCATAAAGAAGGGTGTTCAGAAAGCAAATCACATTCCCTGGTATGATATCATCTTTATGCTGGCGGGTACAGGCGCCTTCGGATATTATGCACTCAATGCTCTTGAAATTGTTTCAAGATATAAAATTTCCACCGTTGAAGTTATAGTAGGTATTATCGGTATCATCTGCCTTGCAGAGCTCTGCCGCAGAAGCGTAGGTCTTCCTATCCTTATTGTTGCAGGTGTTCTTCTTGTGTACGCTCTTATCTGGGGCTCAACTAACCCCGATATGTTTGCCCGTATCACCGAAAATGTCCGTGTTCTCTTCTATTCCAAGGAGGGTATTCTTTCAACTCCCGTAAATGTCTGCTCAAAATACATTGCAATGTTCATCATCTTCGGTGCATTCCTTGAAAGAACAGGCATTGCAGATTTCTTCATCAATATTTCAAATGCTCTTGTGGGCAGATTTTCCGGCGGTCCCGCAAAGGTTGCCGTTGTTGCTTCAGCTCTTGAGGGTATGGTTTCAGGCTCATCTGTTGCAAACACAGTTGGTTCAGGCGCTGTTACAATTCCCCTTATGAAGCGCACAGGCTATAAGCCCGAATTCGCCGCCGCTGCAGAAGCCTCTGCTTCAACAGGCGGTCAGATTATGCCCCCCATCATGGGTGCTGCAGCCTTCCTTATGGCCGAAACAGTCGGCGTTCCCTATTCAAACATTGTTGTAAAAGCAATTCTTCCCGCCGTTCTTTATTTTGCAGGTGTCTTCATCACAGTTCACCTTGAAGCAAAAAAAGAAGGTCTCAAGGGTCTTTCAAAGGAAGAGCTTCCCAGAATCAAGCCTCTTCTCAAGCAGAGCTATCTTCTCTTCCCCCTCTTCCTTCTTATTTATCTTGTCGGCACAAGCACACGTTCAATTGCTTATGCAGCTGCTCTTGCAGTTGTTGCGGCAATCGTTGTCAGCCTTTTCAACAAGGAGCACAGAATCACACCCAAGCGCTTCTTTGAAGCTCTTGCTGCAGGCGGTCAGGGTATGATCACCGTTGCCGCTGCCTGCGGTGTTGCCGGCATCATTGCAGGTATCATCGGTGTTACAGGTCTTGCTTACACCCTCTTCAACGGCATCGTTGCTCTTGCGGGCAATCAGATAATAATTGCTCTGTTCCTGACAATGCTCTGCTGTATCGTTCTCGGCATGGGTGTTCCCACAACAGCAAACTACTGCATTATGGCAGCAACCTGCGCTCCCATTCTTGTTCAGATGGGCGTACCCGTAATTGCAGCTCACTTCTTCGTGTTCTATTTCGGTATCGTTGCCGACCTTACTCCTCCCGTTGCTCTTGCGGCCTATGCAGGCGCGGCAATTGCCCAGGCAAATCCGATGAAAACAGCCTTCACCGCAACAAAGCTTGCCATCGGCGCATTCATCGTTCCCTATGTATTTGCACTCAACCCTGCAATGCTCTTTATCGACACAGACGTCTTTGAGGTTATTCTCATCTGCATCACTTCATTCGTCGGCATCTTCGGTGTTTCAGCCTCACTTCAGGGCTACCTTATGCACCGCATGTCCTGGCCCGAAAGAATCCTCAGCATCGTCGGCGGTCTTCTGCTGATTTATCCCGGTGCTGTAACCGACGGTATCGGTCTTGCAATCTTTGCAGTTGTTCTTGTTATCCAGAAGCTGACAAGCAAAAAGTCAGACGGAGACAATCTCTCTCAGAGCGCAAAAGCCGCCTGATTAAACAGCATAAATTAAAGACAGATTGTTCTCTGAACGGCAATCTGTCTTTTCATTTGTTAATAATTACTTAATAAGCAATTTTTCTATTGACAAAAATACTTTTTTTGAGTATCTTTGTATATATGTAATAATGGTAAGGTGTACCATTTGCAGTTAACGATTTTCTATTTAAGGAGAGAGTATAAATGAAAAAAGAAACTAAAATAATTGCCCTTGTGGTCGTGGCAATCTGGCTTTTTGTTATGGGCTTTGAGCTTGGCACATATAAAGAAAGAAAGGCTCACGTTGAAAGCGCAGCAACCAATCCTCCCGTAATCACAACTCAGCCCACCGTAGCTCCCACAACTCAGCCCACAACACAACCCACAACTGCTCCCACAACACAGCCTACAACTCAGCTTCTTCCCTCAACTGACGTTGTTGTTCCTTCAACTGATGTTGTAGCTCCCACAACTGCTCCCACAGAAGCACCCTCAACAGCGGCTCCCACAGATGATGTTTCAACTCTTTCAAAGGCTCAGATCATTGAAAAGATGAACACATATATGGCTCAGCTCAAGGCTGAACAGAATATGAGCGCAACAATGAAGGAATCCATCAAGGTTGACATCAAGGATTGCTCAGTTCCCAGCGCAACAAGCACAATCAACAACATCATCAGCAACCTTGCAGGTGATGAAACAAACAGCTATACCTTTACAAACGGTCAGACCGCTGACGGTCAGACTCCCTTCTCTCTCATTCCTCCCCTTGACAAGACCTTCAAGCTTGTTGAAGCAGGTGTTGCAACCGCAAAAGCTGAAAAGCAGGGCGACAACGTTGTTTACACAGTTGTTCTTGTTGCTGAAAACACAACAGCAGCTTCACCCGTTCCCACCTATAACTCAGAGGTAATCGGTTATCTTGACATTATGGGCCTTGATCTTCCCACAGTTGAAATTTCAAGTGCCGACCTTAAATATCCCGGTTCAACGGTTTCAATCACTGTAAATGCTGCAGGCAAGGTTACACACCTTCTCAACGAAATGCCCATGTCAGGCTACGGCGCTGCAACAATTGCAAAGTTCATTTCAGGTAACGCTACCTTCGAAGGCGGCCTCAACGAAACCTGGGATTTCACCTATTAATCTAAAAATCAAAGAGCAGTAAAACCTCAGTTTTACTGCTCTTTTTTCATTTAAACATTTAAAAGATTATTTGTAATATCTGTCTGTCTTCTTCAGATAATCAATCAGCATCATCGGCCAGTCGGTCTGAATAATGTCAAAACCTCTGTCCGCAAGCCAGCCCCAGCCTTTTTCTTCACTTTCCGTCAGTGCGGTGTCATCACTGTGTCCGCCCGCAAGCTGATTTTTATAATTGAAGATAATGGAATTTACCCACACAAGAATATCGTCATTGTGCATTTTTCTGATAAATTCTTCACTTGCCACAGTTGAACGGTCATCCTTGAAAAGCACCTCAACGCCTACATAATTAAGCTTTGAGGAAAGCAGCCTTTCGTGGTCAGGATGCTCGTTTTTGACAATGGGCATAAAGGGCAGCTCGGGTGCTACCTCCTCCATAATCTTTATTACCTTGGGGGTAAGCTGACTTTTGACAAGAACCTGGTCTGTCATGGAGTGAGCCTTGATTGCTTTGTAAATCTTTTCGGGATTAGACCAGAACTTGTCAATGTTTATGAAGCATCTGCCCTTGAAGCGATCAAGAAATTCGTCAAAATCCGCAATTTTAAACTGAGTAGGAGTATTGTCAAAGTTTGCATATCTCAGCTTCTTTATAACACTGTAGGGAAGTGCACCGAGCAAAAGAGGCTTGTTGAGGTGTGCTCTTTCCATCAGAGGATGAAAAAGAAACAGCTTCCCGTCAGCACTGCAGCTGACATCAACCTCAAGCATATCCGCTCCCTGCTTGAGAGCGATTTCATAAGAAGCAAGTGTGTTGCATGGGATGTTACCGCCGCAGGCTCCTCTGTGGGCTGTGACAATGATGTTTTTCTTTGCCCTTTCTCTGAGTGAGAACTCATTCATTTCAATCTCTCCTTTTTATTTTTTGAATATGTTTTCAAAAAGACTGAGACCGGAAATTTTCATAACCTTGCTGCTTGCATTTGAGCACAGAACGCCGACAAGTCTGTTGCCTGCATCCATAAGATGAGCATCAGTGCCGAAAATCATATCTTTTCTCTTGTGCTTCATGCCCCAAAGAATCATTTCAACCATTCTGTCACAGTTTGTGCTGACAAAATTCATTGCCTTTTCACTCTTTGATGAACCCACATTTCCTTGGTTTCTGAAAATATTTGTTTTGGTAAAGCCCGGGCATACAAGTCCGATATAAAATTCACCTCTGACCTCCTCTCTGACAGCATCTGTCAGACTTTTCAGCGCAGCCTTGCTTGCAGAATAAACTGATGTTCCCGCAAGAGAGCAAAGTGCAGCCGAGGAAGCAATGTTGACAACTGCAGGAGTTGAAGACTCAGCAAGCAAAGGCATCATTTCCTCCATTGAATAAACACAGGAGAAAAAGTTTATCTGCATGACGGAATGAATTTCCTCAGCGGTATAATTTGTAAATTTGTCAAATCTGGGAAGAATACCTGCGTTGTTGATGAGAATGTCAGGCTTTATTCCCGACTGCTTAAGCTCTGCGGCAAAGCTCTGCCACTTTTCAAGCTCCGAAACATCAAAGGTATAAAATGAAAAGCTATCCTTTTTGTTGCCCAGACTGTTCTTAAGGTTATTAAGTCTTTCAACATTTCTTGCAACACCGATAACCCTGCAGTCATATTCTTCAATCAGCTTTTTGGTCAGACCCTCTCCGATGCCGCTTGATGCACCGGTTATCACAACGGTCTTTCCCTTAAACCAACAATTGCTCATTTTTGAATCACTCTCTCTACTTTTTGTTCTATATTACTTTATAATCAGTTCACTTTCAATAAGTTGGACAAAAGTTTTTCA
>JAZOWF010000011.1:0-5422 GCA_045659065.1 Acutalibacteraceae bacterium | reverse complement strand
CGAAGAAAATCCCAAATGCACCAAAACTCGGGCATTTATGGTCTTTGAGTTTAATGGGTGGAGATTTTTCTTGTAGCAAGGCAAAAACCGCAAGTAATACTTGCGTATTACGAGGATTTTTAACGAAGCTACGGGGAAAATATACCCCATTAAACCTTGTGCGGTTCGACTGCCGTTACCTTATCCTACAAACTCGCTGAGGCATCTTTCATAAGCTGCAACGGGGTCTGCTGCGGCTGTAATGGGTCTGCCCACAACAATGTAATCTGAGCCGATTCTGTTTGCTTCAGCGGGTGTCATAACTCTCTTCTGGTCACCGATGTCACCGTCAGCAAAGCGTACGCCGGGTGTTACGGTGAGGAAATCCTTGCCGCAGGTGTCATGCACCTTCTGAGCCTCAAGGGGTGAGCAGACAACGCCGTCAAGACCTGCATCGGCAGCATTTTTTGCATAATGCATAACAACCTTGTCGATGGGCTGATTGATAAGAAGGTCATTTTCCATGCTCTCCTGATCAGTTGAGGTGAGCTGAGTTACGGCAATAAGAAGGGGTCTTGTACCGTCAGCTCTTGTAAGACCCTCAAGTGCAGCCTCCATCATACGCTTTGTGCCTGATGCGTGAAGGTTGCAGATGTCAACATCAAGGTTTGAAAGCACTGACATTGACTTTTTAACTGTGTTGGGGATGTCGTGAAGCTTGAGGTCAAGGAAAATCTTGTGTCCTCTTTCTTTAATTTCTTTAACAATTGACGGACCTTCTGCATAGAAAAGCTCCATACCGATTTTCACAAAAGGCTTCTTGCCCTGAAACTTGTCAAGGAAATTGAGAACCTCCTGCTTACTGCTGAAATCACATGCGATAATTACATCTCTTCCCATTAGTGAGCACCTCCGATAATTTCTTTTAATGATGTGATGTTATATTTTTCCATTTCTGCCGGCAGATCTCTGATGATATCACGGCAGGCGTATGGATTGACAAGATTTGCCGCACCGACCTGAACAGCCGTTGCGCCCGCAAGCATCATTTCAATAACGTCTCTTGCGGAAGATACACCGCCCATTCCGATGATGGGCACATTTACCTTTTCAAAAACCTGATAAACTGCTCTGAGAGCAACGGGGAAAATTGCCGGACCTGAGAAGCCGCCCATTCTGTTTGCAATGACGGGCTTTCTTGTCTTAAGGTCAATTCTCATACCAAGCAGGGTGTTGATAAGGCTGATACCGTCTGCACCTGCCTTTTCACAGGCAAGGGCAATTTCAGTGATGTCTGTGACGTTGGGTGTAAGCTTTGCAACAACAGGCTTTGTTGTTACGGATTTAACTGCCTCAATGACCTGAAATGCGCCCTCAGCGGATGTGCCGAAGTTGACACCGCCTGCGTGAAGGTTGGGACAGCTGATGTTGATTTCAAGAATGCCCACCTGCTCCTGCTTGTCGAGAAGGGATGCACATTCCTTATATTCTTCAATTGAAAATCCGCCCACATTGGCAATCACCTTTTTGCTGAAAACCTCCTTAAGCTTGGGAAGCTCAGTGCTGATGACGTCGTGGACACCGGGATTCTGAAGACCCACGGAGTTAATCATACCCGAGGTGCATTCTGCAATTCTGGGTGTGGGGTTGCCGAAGCGCTTTTCAAGGGTTGTTCCCTTGAAGGAGAAGGTACCCAGACAGTTGATGTCATAAAGCTCGGCAAACTCGTAACCGAAGCCGAAGGTTCCCGAGGCGGGAATGACGGGGTTGTCAAGTTCAAGGCCGAGAAGCTCAATCTTTGTGTTTACCATATAATCTCCTCCCTTAAAAGAACGGGACCGTCCTTGCAGATTCTCTTGTTGCCGTACTTTGTCTTGCAGCTGCAGCCCATACAGGCACCGAAGCCGCAGCCCATTCTTTCTTCAAAGCTGTATTCACCCTGACCGACAGCTGTTTTTTCGATAGCCCTGAACATAGGCATCGGTCCGCAGGTGTAAAAGTAAGTATATTCCATATCCTTGAGAGCATCGGTTACAAAGCCCTTTACTCCCTCAGAGCCGTCAACGGTGGTGATGACGGTATTGCACAGAGCGGAAAACTCCTTCTGACAGAAGATTTCCTCCTTTTTGTTAAATCCGAGAATAACCGTAGGCTTTTTACCCTGTGCCACAAGTCTTTTGCAAAGACCGTAAAGAGGAGGAACACCCACACCGCCGCCGATAAGCACGGGGGCGTCTCCGCTTCTTGAAACATCAAAGCCGTTACCGAGACCCACAAGCACGTCGCATTCGGCACCTGCAGTCCATCTGCTCATTTTTTCAGTACCCTCACCTACTACCTTGTAAATGACGGTGATTGTGCTTTCGTCCCAATCATAAACGGAAATGGGTCGGCGCAGATAACAGCCCTCAACGGTGAAATTGATGAACTGTCCGGGCGCGGTCAGTGCGGAGGTGTCACCCTCGATGACCATTCTGTAAACGCTTTCCGTAAGCTTTTCATTACTGAGAATTCTGTAAATTCCCTGATACATTGATTTCACATCCTTATCACAGATTTTTGCTGATTAAAATATTTTTTCACCCTTGATATAGGTGTGCATTACTCTGCCCTTGACCTTAAAGGATTCAAAGGGAGTGGCTCTGCCCATTGAGTAAAACTCTTCGGGACAAATTTCGTATTCCTCATCAAGCTTAATAACGGTGAAGTCTGCCTTCTGACCCTCATCGGTGCCGCCCTCAAGACCGAAGCGTCTGCGGGGGTTGATGCTCATAAGCTCGATGAGTCTTTCAAGGCTCATTTTACCCGTGAGAACAAAGTGGGTGTACATCAGCGGGAAGGCGGTTTCAATGCCTACAACACCCATAAGGCTGCCGCTGAGACCCTTTGATTTTTCCTCTGCTGAGTGAGGTGCGTGGTCAGTTGCAATCATATCGATTGTGCCGTCAAGAATTCCCTCAATGAGAGCCGCTCTGTCTTCGGCTGAACGAAGGGGCGGATTCATCTTGAAGCGGCCCTCTTCTTTAAGATCTTCATCACAGAGGATAAGATAATGAGGACCTGTTTCACAGGTGATGTCAACACCCTCTGCCTTTGCCTTGCGGATGATGTCAACGCTTTCCTTGGTGGAAATGTGGCACACATGATAAGAGCAGCCCGTTTCCTTGACAAGCTCAATATCTCTTGCAATCTGCTTATATTCACTTTCGGAGCAGATACCCTTGTGACCGTGCTTTCTTGCATATTCACCGTCGTGGATATATCCGCCGTTGAGAAGGTCATTGACCTCACAGTGAGCAACAATCATCTTGCCCAGGCTTTTTGCTCTGAGCATTGCCTGACGCATCATTTCGTCACTCTGAACACCTCTGCCGTCATCGGAGAAGGCAACTGCATTTTCAACCATAGCCTCCATATCCGAAAGCTCTTCGCCCTTCTGTCCCACGGTGATTGCGCCGTAGGGATAAACGTCAATGACAGCATCTCTTTCAATTATTTCAAGCTGTGCACCCAGATTTTCTCTGCTGTCGGGCACAGGGCTGAGGTTGGGCATTGAGCATACAGCCGTGTAGCCGCCGTGGGCTGAAGCAAGTGTTCCGCTTTTGATTGTTTCTTTATAAGAAAAACCCGGCTCACGCAAATGAACATGAACATCTGCGAAACCGGGAAAAATATAACAGTCAGAATAGTCAACAGTTATCGCTTCAGCGTCAGCGGAAGAAACAACAAGACCCTTGTCAATAAAAAGCGGAAGGGATGAAAATGAACCGTTCTGATAAACCTTTTTGCCTTTGATTACAGTTTTCATCAGGATACCTCCCTTGGATATTTGTGTATTTATTCTTCTGAAAATTTTATCACAAGCTCAAGGAATTGTCAATGGATATTCTGCATATAAGAGTAATTTTATTTTTAAAATAACTGTTGATAATATACTGAGTCTGAATTATAATTAAGCTGTATTTTCTGAAAAGCCAAAGCAAAAGCATTCAGAGACCGACGGCTGTACTGCGGCTGAATCGGTCTGCACAAATAAACGGGAGGTGCCCTTATGAAATTAACGCTCAACGCTTACGGAAAAATCAATCTCCTTCTGGACATTCTTTCACGTCTGCCCAACGGCTACCACGAGCTTTTTATGCTTATGCAGTCCGTCAGCCTTTGTGACAAGGTCACCGTTGAAGAAACAGACGGCGGTAAAACAGAAATTTTCTGTGACAAAAAGGGCGTTCCCCTTGACGAAGGCAACCTTGCACACAAGGCGGCAACGGAGTTTTTTGCCTTCACGGGCAAGAAAAGCAGAGGTCTTGCAATCACTCTTGAAAAGAACATCCCCCACGCCGCAGGTCTTGGCGGAGGCAGTGCCGATGCGGCGGCGGTTATCAGGGCTCTTGATATAATTTACAAAACAGAGCTTTCTGACGGAGAGCTGACACAAATCGGCAAGAAAGTCGGTGCCGATGTCCCCTTCTGTATTTTCGGCGGAACAATGCTTGCTCAATATACGGGCACCGTTCTTTCAAGACTGCCCGATGCAAAAATTCCCGCAATAGTTATTGTCAAGCCCTCACAAAGTGTTTCAACGGCTGAGGCTTATGCACTTTTTGATACTGCTGACAGAGTCCGTCACCTTGATAAAAGAGGTGCGCTTATTGCGGCGGCAGAATGTGACCTTAAGGGTATCACCGACAGAGCGGGCAACGTTTTTGAGCAGTTTATTGAGGTCACAGACAGAGCATACATCAAGGCTCAGATGACAAAAGGCGGAGCTCTCTGCTCACTGATGACAGGCAGCGGTCCTTCCGTTTTCGGTGTTTTTGGCTGTACCGAAAAGGCCGAAGCCTGCGCTGAGGAGCTTAAGAAGAAATACAGTGAGGTTTACCTTTGCACAGCCGTCACAAAGGGCTGTGAGGTAATTGCCGAGGGATAAAACAAAATATTATATTATTGAAAAGGCACACAGAAATGTGTGCTTTTTGTTTGGGAAATAATAACCCCACTGCAGATAGTTTGTGCTGACGGAAAGCTATCATTATATTGCAAGGGGCGACCAATGGTCGCCCCTACGATATAACGTCATATTTCAGCAAGAATTAACTCTCTGCACCGCTCATGCCGCGGGGCTTCTTTACAAACAAATTCTTCTAAAGATTAATTTTGCACCGCTCATGCCGCGGGGGCATTTCCTTTGCCTACAGCAGCAAAGGAAACAAAGTGCCGCTTGCTTTTTTCACAGACGAGCAAAAAAAGCAAGGCAAAAATGCCCTGCCCTTTAAAGCCGGTTGGGTACGAAATGCTCAGTTTAAAACAACCGATTCAAAATCGTCCGCTACTGCTTCCTTTAAAACAGCCGATACGCTTCTGACTTTTGTCCTTTCATATTCTGATTCGACGGCGACGTGTCCGCACTGTCAGGTTTCAGATAGTGCTACGGTAAGCGAGA
>JAZOWF010000010.1:0-15353 GCA_045659065.1 Acutalibacteraceae bacterium | reverse complement strand
AGCTCATCACTGAAGCTGCTGTAGTCACCGAACATACCTGAATATTCACTCTTTTTCATAACGTGAATTGCATCCGGATCAATCTTGATGCCGATTCTTGTGCCCACTGCATAGTAATCTGTGGTCTGAATCATCCATTTGAAATTATCAATATCAACAATCATTTCAAAGTGCACACCCTTGAAGGTGTTTGATGTGATAACACCGCTGATGACGCCCTGCTCAACAGGTACAACATCAACATCCTCAGGTCTGACAACAATGTCAACGGATTCGTTGACGGCAAAGCCCTTGTCAAGACACTGGAAAACTGCTCCCGAAAACTTAGCCTTGAAGTCGTCGAGCATAACACCGTCAAGGATGTTGCTTTCACCGATAAAGTCGGCAACAAAGGCGTTTTTAGGCTCATTATAAATATCGATGGGAGTGCCGATCTGCTGAATTTTGCCGTCATTCATAACAACAACGGTGTCACTCATTGAAAGAGCCTCCTGCTGATCGTGAGTAACATAAATGAAGGTGATGCCCATTCTTTTCTGAATGTTTTTAAGCTCAACCTGCATATCCTTTCTGAGCTTCAAGTCGAGAGCACCGAGAGGCTCGTCAAGAAGAAGAACTCTGGGCTCAACGGCAAGAGCACGGGCAATTGCAACTCTCTGCTGCTGACCGCCGGAAAGAGAGCTGATGTTTCTCTTCTGGAAGCCCTTGAGGTTGACAAGCTCAAGCATCTGCTGAACCTTTTTGCTGATATCCTTTTCCTTCATTTTCTTGATACGGAGACCAAAAGCAATATTATC
The DNA here is from genome assembly GCA_045659065.1 of Acutalibacteraceae bacterium. Lineage (GTDB taxonomy): Bacteria > Bacillota > Clostridia > Oscillospirales > Acutalibacteraceae > UBA6857. Next base: position 14,556 of record JAZOWF010000010.1, on the reverse strand, counting down.
ATATACATTCAGATGAGGAAACAGCGCATATCTCTGGAAAATGGTATTGACCTGTCTCTTATGAGGAGGCAGGTTATTGATATCCTTTCCGTCAAAAACAACCTGACCGCTGTCAGCTTCAAGAAAGCCCGCAATGATTCTCAGAGTTGTGGTTTTGCCGCAGCCTGAAGGACCGAGAAATGTCATAAATTCCTTGTCCTTGATTGATAAATTTATATGATCCAGAATAACATCATCTTCAAATTTTTTTGAAATGTCCTGCAATCTGATAATTACTTTCTTATCTTCCATTTATGAACCCCTTTCACAAGCCGACCGAAAAAATAAGTCTTATAACAATTACGGCCGGAGCTTAAAGAAAATTCTTTTTTTATCTGAAAATAGATACACTTTCACAAATCAAAATATAGAACAAATTTCCTCAAATGTCAACAATTTTTTTGTAATTTTCAGCAAAAATTCAGCTTCATTTTGTTTTCTTCATTAAAAAACTCCTTTTTTCTTTGTTTTTCTCTGTTTTCCTCTTAAATCCTCCAAAAAATTAATTTGTAAATTTTTATGAAAAAATTACCCTCCGCACTCTTTTTTCTGCACTTAAAAGACAAGAAAAAAACTCCGTTGAAAAACTTAAGCTTCAACTGAGTTTTTTATGCCTTATTAAATCCTTGTCCGCGAGAAAAAATCAGATCTCATATCTGCTGTAAAAATCCTCAAGCTTTTCCTCAAGCCATTTTTTTATTTCCTCAAGACCTTCATTATTACAGGAAAAAATGTTTGTTTCAATGTTTTCTTCGTTCTGATTTTCGAAGCTTTCAAGTCCGTAATAAACTGCCGTTTTAATTATCTCTGTTTCCTCATCGTCCTGCAGCCTGTCAATCCAGATTCTGTAATTGAAAATGTCAGCGGACATACAGCCCTTTTCAGCACTTGTTCCTCTTGATGCACAATAAATATTATATTTACCGCCGATTCTGCTGGCACCGATAAGCCAGGGAAGAAGAGGCACAAAAATTTCTTTGTTATCCATAACAGATTCCGTCCTTTACATCTAATACTATATCATTTATACCAAATTGTGCGGCTTTTGTAAATAGAAAAACTCAATTCACAGACATAAATTCTTCAGCCGCAAGAGCAAGCGTCTGATTGCATCTCCCCCGGGCATAGCTCAGAGGGAGCAAAAATACGGACATCAGATGCCAGCGCCAGAAGCTCAGCTTAAGCTTCAAAAGACTGCTCCCCCTCTTTTTCATTATTTCGGCTGAAGCCTTGACCGCTTTTAAAAATCCGTCATAGCTGTCTGAAACGAAATAATACGGACAGAGAAAAATCAAAGAGGAAAGCTTAAAATAAAAAGCGGTACCGCTGAGAAGGAACAAAATCACCCCAAGAAAAAGCACACCGCAGCTTTTCACTGAAGCTCCCCGTTGAAGATCATAAGAAACTCTGAAAAGTGAAATCACAAAGGGTGCATATACAAAAAGAGCAAAGGCGGTCTTCAGGGCTCTGAGTCTGACTGAAAATGCAAGGCAGACAAAAATCCGCTTTGGTGAAAAATAAAAAAATAAATCAGCCGCATCTCCTATCCTGCCCTGAGCCTTGCGGAAATAAAATCTGATTATTCCTTTGCCAAGAAGACTCATCAGAGAAAAAGCAAGAAGAAAAACGAGCACTGAGAAAATCAGATTCACCGTCTTTTCACTCATAGCAAGAAGCCCGGCAGAAACAAGCTTTGCAAGATACATAAAAGGAAGAGGCAGAAGACACAAGGTAAACAGCAAGGCTGTACGCACCGCTAATATAAGGCTGAGCAAAAGAAAATTATGCTTCTGAAGCTGCTTTGCCCTTCGGTTTAAGGCAGAAATCATTTCAAATCACATCCCGTTATATTTTTAAACGGGAAAAAGCAATTAATCTCATGTGACCATACCAATTTATAACAAAAAACAGATGCATCCACCTTTGTGAATACATCTGCCGTTAATTTTTATGCAATTACCTGAGTACCGCTGTAGCTGAGGTTGTGCTCAGTTCCGTCAGCGTTCTTGATTGAGCCGGCGGGAATTGTGAAGATAACTGTTGAGCCGGGCTGAAGAGAAAGAGAAGAAATATCAATTGTACAGTCATAGAAGCCGAGTCCGTTCTTCTTTGCGGGAACTGTAAGGGTGGGTGTTGTTGCACTTTCTGTTCCGTCAACCATAATGGTTACGTTAGCAGTGCCTGCCGCAAGATCACCTGTCCAGTTGCTCGGATCAATTTCAACATAAATCACACCGTCACTTAAACCGAGTGAATTGATGACAATCGAAACACCCTTTGAGTTTGCGGCTGTTGTCTGCTGATCACCGCCGTCACCGGCACTTGTTGTGGGAGCAACCGTTGTATTGTCATCAGCAACCTTTGTTGTTGATGCTGAGGTTGCAACCTCAGAGGTAACAACGTTGGGCTTTGAAATCTGACTGACCTGAAAATCAATATCGTAATCAGATGTGCTCACCGAGGTGGGATCAACGGGAGAGGTTGCATCAAATTCAAATCTTGTTGTGTCCATCCAGGGCACTGTCTGACCCTGCTGTGTTGTGAAAACATAACTGGGGTCTGTTGAAGGCTCCGTTGTTGAAGGCACTGACAGAGGAATGTACTGTGTACTGGGAGCAAGAGTTGTGGGCTCTTCCTTCTGCTTTGTGCAGGCAGCAAAGGTTAATATTAAAATGAGAGCTATTCCGACGGCAAAAGCCTTGCGCATAATATCTCCTCCTAAAAAGCTAATCAATTCATTATACTACCTATTTGACTTAATGTCAAATAATTTACTTTAAATTTACTTTTTGTCAATTAAGCAGAGCTTCCGCGTTTGCCTTGATGAAGCCAGATGCATTGAATTTTATTTTTTCAATGATATTTTCATCCGCCATATATCTATTGAACTGTTCGATTTTCTTTTCACTGTAAGATACATCCTCGTTTTCAATATCGAACATATCATAAATCTCTTTGAGTCTTTCGGCAAAATCCTCCATTGAAATTTTTTCAACAGCGGGAAGGATGATGCTTTTAAGGATGTCACCGTTTTCCTTGAAGAATACACCGACATCGGCGTCTGCGCAAAAAACATCAAGGACATAAACTGCCTTTTTAATTTCTTCAAGCCCTTCAAAAGCCTCTTCGGGATTTTCATTTTTCTGAAGACGGAGCTGATATGAAAGGGCAACTCCTTCAAGAATCTCTGAATCCGGAGCCTCGTTAAGTGTGCTTTCCGTGAAATTGAAATACTTTTCCTTAAGAGCAAGGAGTCTTTTCATTTCCTCATCCTGCTTTTTGAATTCTCTGACATGCTTTGAATAAGCCTTTGCGGCAAAAAAGAAAATCACCGCCGCTACAACACATACTGCTGCAAAAACAATCAGCAGATAGCCGTATTCTCTGAGCCACTCCATCATAATTTCAAATTCCTTTCTCAGCCCTGTAAGGCCTTATAAATATCACCTTTTTTAATACCCGTCTCTTTTGCAGCCTGCTTTGCTGCCATTGAAGCGCCCATACCCTCCTGAATATATCTGTTTGCAAGAATCAGAGCATCCTCAAGAGTAATTTCAGCCTGAGCAGTTTCTTTTCTTCCTTCAATAACAAGGACAATCTCTCCCTTAAGGGCTTCCTGAGCATATTTTTCACTCGCCTTTGCAAGAGTTGTTCTGATGACCTCTTCATGAATTTTTGTGATTTCTCTGACTATTGCAATTTCTCTGTCACCGAGAGCCTTATACAAATCACAAAGGGTTGCGCTGAGCTTATGGGGAGCCTCATAAAAAACCATTGTTCTTTTTTCATCACTGATATCTTCAAGGTGCTGCTTTCTGCTGACCTTGTTCATACTCAGAAAGCCTTCGAAGGTGAATCTGCCAACGCTCATTCCTGAAAGAGCAACGGCAGCAACAAAGGCAGAGGGACCGGGAACCGCACTGACGGTTATTCCGTGCTCATGGCAAAGAGCCACAAGGTCCTCACCGGGATCAGACACAGCAGGCATACCCGCATCGGTGACAAGAGCACAGCTTTCTCCGCCGAGAATACGCTCAACAATGAGCTGACCCTTTTCTCTTCTGTTATGTTCAAAATAGCTTATCATAGGCTTTTTGATTTCAAAGTGATTAAGCAGCTTGAGGGTAACTCTTGTGTCCTCAGCAGCAATAAAATCAACTGAGCTGAGAGTTTCAAGTGCTCTCGGGGAAATGTCACCAAGATTTCCGATGGGTGTTCCCACAACATAAAGCATACTCATATTTTCTGTCCTTTCACTGATGGCCGTCCATATAATCACCGAACATACTTCTGAATTCCTCGGTGTTTCTGCCATCTTCATCCTTCATAATAAGGTCAGGCATAACCGTCACTCCGCTTTTGCCGCCTCTTTTGCCTTCAACAAGCACAAGCCAGGGAGCCCTTCCCTTGCTCTGAACAACAAAGCGGATTTTTTTCACCTCGACACCCGAATTTCTCATGCTGACAATTATATCACAAAGGCGTTCAGGTCTGTGACACATACAGAATCTTCCGCCGTATTTAAGAAGCTTGGAGGCTGCTGCAACGGCATCGTCAACAGTGCACATAACCTCGTGCCTTGCAATTCTTTCAGCCTCGGCAACGCTTTCAATTCCTGTGCCCACAGGCTTATAGGGCGGATTCATTGTAACAAGGTCAAAGCTTGCAAAATCAACAACGCCCTTCAGAGCACGAAGATCACAGTTGACTGGGGTTATTCTTTCAGAAAGGCTGTTAAGCTCAAGGGATTTTTCAAGCTGGGAAATTGCCTTTGGCTGAATGTCCAGGGCAAAAATCCTGCCTGACTGCTTTTTGCACCAGACAAGAGGAATTATACCGCAGCCTGTGCCCATATCACAGCAGACATCCTTTTTTCTCACATCGGCAAAGTTTGCAAGAAGAATTGCATCTGTGCCGAAGGTGTGACTGTCAGAAACAACAATATTCATTCCGTTTCCGAGGGGCTCAATTCTCTCATCCTCACGGAGCATAGCCTTTCACTTCCTTTTAAATAATATAACTGAAATATATTACCATAAAAAAACATAAATGTAAATAATATAAATCGGATAAATGAATCTAAGCGCAAAAGAAAAAATCCCGCACTGAGTACGGGATTTATGTTTCTTAATTAATCTTAGCCGAGGATGTCACCGAAAAGATTCTGAACATAAGCCTGGCCTGCAGCTGTGTCGCCGTTGAACATAATGAAACCTACAACTGAACCGAAAACCTTGACAAGAACATTAAGGATTGTTGCAAGAGTGTCACCTTCAGCTGCTGCAGTTGTGTACTCAGCGATGAACTGAACTGTTGTGCCTGCTTCTGCTTCGGGGATGATGTAAACATCAGTTGCAGCATAAAGCTTGTTTGTCTTTGTATGTCTCCAGCCTGTGAACTGCTGACCTTCCTTTGCGGTAACAACGGGGAACACAAAGCCTGTGTTCTTCTCGAGTTCATTTTCATTCTTGGGAAGGCAGTAATAAACGCCGCTTACACCGTCTGTTTCAACGAAAACACCATTGTTGTAAACATAAAGAGCGTCACGAGCTGTACCGCCGTTGAAGTCAAGAGCGATTGCAACCTGATCTGCAAGAATCTTACCGTTCTGGAATGTTGTTGAAAGCTCACCGAGAGCTGATGCTGACATTGCAACGCATGAGAAAAGCATCACTGCAGCAAGAATTACTGATAATAATTTTTTCATATCTTTTTACCTCCAAGTAAAAATTATTTATTTCGTGTTCATTATAACATCACTAATTTAAAAAAGCAAGAGTTTTTTTTGATTAATTTTAAAAATAAGCCTCTCCTGACAGACTTTTTTACAGAGGTTTATAAACTGTTAATTTTTACGTAAAAGCAACATAATAACCTGTGTTTTGTTAAATTTTTTCATTACATTTTTTAATCGTTGACTTTGCTTATAATAATATTGTATAATTTAGTGGTTAAAAATTTTTTCTTTAGGAGTGGAAAAATGAAAGATAAATTCGGAGTTTTCTGGGGCTGGGGTCCCTTCAGCAAAAAATATGCGGGTATTTCAAACATTGCACAGCACCAAAAATATGACGGCATCCGCTTTGACCTTTGTGTTTCGCCTGCCGTTTCAGCCTTTGATATCAGGGTTCCCAACGTAACCCTTCCCTCAGCCTATCATCCCTGGCTTTCAAATGAGGATTACAGCTTTTATTCTTACCGCTATGACCTTGAGTGGAAGGACAAGGTTTATGCCGATGTTTCCTTCACCCGTATTGACAAAAACAGTGTTCTTGTAAGAACAGAAATTTTCAACAACTCCCCCATTATCAAAAACTGTGTTGTCAATTACTTTTCTTCAATTGAATATCCTCAGGATGCTTACACCGAGGTCAGCCTTCCCGAAAAATGTGACTTCATCAACGCTCCCGATTACACCGAATATGAATACAACACTCCCCGCCCCTGGGATCAGCAGAATGCTGACGGCAGAAAAAAGGGAGAATTCTTTGACAAGCGCTTCACCGCCGAAAAGGGTCTCGGAGACAGAGCGGAAAAATGGCATATGCCTCACCGCGTCATCAAGCCCTTCGGTGCAGAAAAGGGTGACAGAGTCAGATACCTTTGTCAGCTGAACAATTCCTATGAAAATGCCGTTCTTGCAATCCGTTACCGCACAAGTGACATTTTTTATGAGCAGGGCAAGCAGGTCGGTGTTCATTACATCAACAGCACCAATACCGCAACCTTCCTTCTCAACGGCAAGCCGCTTTCTCTTGAGCCCTGTGACGATCCCGAAATCGTCTTTGTTGAAATTGGCAAAATTGAAAAGGGTGAATTTGAAATCACTCTTGTCGGTCAGGGTACCGGTGCTGCCGAATTTGACTTTTTTGCAATCACGGAAAAAGAAGACAGTGACAAAATCCGCGTCACTCTTGAAGGCGTAGACTTCGTTCCCGAATTCAAGGATGAAAAATGTGACAAGGGCTTCATCTCAAGCCTCAACTATAAAAACATCATCGGTCAGTACCGTCTGAGAGTCTTTGACGACGAGACAAGATTCAGACAGATTGAAACGGGCGCTCTTGAGGACTGTATGACTGCAAGACTTTCAAATGCCGATGAAACCTTTGACGATGTCACAGAAAGCTTCACCGGTGCATTCAACAGAAAGCACAGCGACAACGGCTTTTTCCACAATGCAATCAGCCACACAATTTTCATTGAAAGCGGAAAAAGTCAGGTCAGATATGCAGTTATCTCAAAGGGTGAAACGGAGTACAAAACCGAGGAAGAATACGAAAAGCTTTACCTTGAAAAGAAGGCAACGGCAATTGACATAAAGCTCAACAAGGCAGGTCAGAAATACAAGCTGAGCAATCAGATTCTTGCTGCAACTGTTATGACCAATGCGGTATATCCCATTTATAAGCACGGTGATTTCATCATTCATCACACTCCCGGCAAGCGTTGGGACTGCCTTTACACCTGGGATTCAGGCTTTATCGGCCTTGGTATGAATGAATATGCTCCCCGCTTTGCGGAATACATAATTGACACCTATCTCAGTGAAGAAAGCAACAAGGATTATGCCTTCCTTCACCACGGCTCTCCCGTACCCGTGCAGATTTATCAGCTTTATGAAATGCTTCAAAGCAGCAATGACAAGGAAAAATTCCTTTCGTATTACGACAGAGCAAGACTTTATTATCTGTTCCTCAGAGGTAAAATCAGAGGCTCAACAACAGCCAAATTCAAAAGCGGTCTTCTGACCACCTATGACTACTTCTATTCCTCAAGCGGTATGGACGATTATCCCGCTCAGATGGCAATGAAGGCTGATGAGCTCAGAGACAAGGCGGCTCCCGTCATCTCAACCTCTCAGGTTATCCGCTTCGGCAAAATTCTTTCAATTATGGCACACAAGCTGAACAAGGCCGACCACATTGAAGAATATGAAAAGGACTGCAAGGACCTCACCGAAGCTCTCAACAAGTACTCCTGGGATGAGGAAAGCGGTTATTACAGCTATGTTATCCACGGAGAAAATTATGAGCCTCTCGGCAGATATGTAACTGCTGAGGGTGAAAATCAGAACAAGGGTCTTGACGGTATTTATCCCATCATTGCAGGCGTATGTGATGAAAATCAGCAGAAGAAAATCATCGGACATCTGACAAACGACAAGGAGATGCACACTCCCTTCGGCATCAGTGCCGTTGATATGTCAGCCTCATATTACAAAATTAACGGATACTGGAACGGCAACATCTGGTTCCCTCACCAGTGGTTTATCTGGAAGAGTATGCTTGATTGCGGTGAAACTGCCTTTGCACGTGATATCGCCCATCTTGCTCTCAACATCTGGAAAAGAGAGGTTGACGAAAGCTATTATACCTTCGAAATGGTCAACACCGTCACAGGCTGCGGCGGCTGGTTCCACAACTTCGGCGGTCTGTCAACGCCCATAAATATGTGGGCAAAGGCTTACTACTCTCCCGGCAAGGTCAATGTCGGCTTTGACACCTACCTTGACCGCGTGAGCTTTGACAAAGAAAAAGAAAATGCTCAGATTGATTTCACTTATCATGGCACAAACAGCAAAATCACTCTCCTTGCCGTTATGAGTGACAAGGGAGAATACGAGGTATATCTTGACTCAGAAAAGATCGAAGCAAAATATACTGACGGACTTCTTGAAATCGAGCTTTCCCCCGAGCATCTTTCAAAGCATACAATTGAAATCAAAAACATCAAGGAGAATTAATTATGTACGAAAACCACAAGCCTCTTAAACTGAACATCATTTCCGACATTCATTATTATGCAAGAGAAATGGGCTGCGAGGGCAAGGCATTCCTCAAGGCAAGCTCAAGCAACTCAAATGAAATGTATTACAGCAAAGAAATTCTTGAGCAGCTTGCAGATCAGCTTGCAAAGGATGAAAATGAAATCATCCTTGTTTCAGGTGACGTAACAAACAAGGCAGAAATCCCCAGCCATCAGGGAATTATCAAAATCCTCCGTTCACTCAAGGAAAGAGGAAAAAGAGTTTATGTAATCACCGCAACTCACGATTTCACCGACCGCAACCTCACTTATTTTTATGACGGAGACGAAAGAAAGCAGGTTCCCGCTGTCACAAGAGAAGAGCTTTTTGACCTTTACAGAGAATTCGGACCCGATGAAGCAATTTCCGTTCACAGAGAAAGCATGAGCTATGTTGTTCAGCTTTGTGACGGCTACCGTCTTTTCGCGCTCAATGATGACAGCAACCACAAAAGCGGAAGCGGCTTCTCCGACGATTGCTTCGAATGGATTACCGAGCAGATCAAGGATGCTCAGGCAAACGGTCAGTTTATTGTTCCCATGACTCATCACCCTATGCTTTCTCCCTCCCCCTTCTATAAAATTATCGGCGGCGGAAACATTATGGGTGAGGCCGATAAGAGAATTGATCAGTTCACCGAGCTCGGTCTGAACTATATGTTCACAGGTCACACTCACATGCAGGATATTTCCTATAAATATACCGATGCGGGTAAAATTTTCTATGACATTACCACTCCCGGTGCAGTTGGCTACCCCTGTGCCTTCAGAGCAGTTACCTTTGATGCTGCCAAGGGTGAAATTGATGTCCGCTCCGTACCCATTGATGCTGAAATTGAAGGCAAGCCCGTCAAGGAATTTCTTGCAGACGGCTTCTTCGGAATGATCAAAAGAATCATTGATGCCGCTTCAACAGACATCCCCGATCTTGCACGACGCTGCATTGCTTTCAGCGTCAAGGAGGAGCTCATTTATAAAATCGGCTGGATAATCAGACCCTTTGCAAAAATTCTCAACAAGCTGACCATCGGTCATGTAGCGAAGCTTTGCAAAAAGGAAACAGGTCTTAAGAAAAAGGATTATGCGCACATCAAGGATCAGAAGGTTGTTGATTTCATCATCTCTCTTGTCACAAACCTTTTCGGCGGTGACAGTCCTTACACTCCCGACACGGCAGAATACAAAATCACAATGGGTATTCTTGCAATTCTCGACAGCATCCTCAAGCTTTTCGGAATCAAAATCGGCAAGCTTCTCAAGGGTGCAACCTCAGTTCAGAGTCTTGTTGAGCCTCTGCTTTACAACTCAGGCATCTGTGACGAAAAGGCAGTTCTCGGCCTTTACGACAATCTTCCCGAAAACAAGGGCTACAGCACCGAATTTGTCAAGAGTAAGAAGGGACTTCCCGTTGTTATCGGACTTGCTCTGTGTGTGCTTGTCTTCCTGCCCGTGATTCTTCTCTGGCTCGGAATCGGCTTCACCGTGAACAAAATCAGATACGGAAAGTATATGTGATTATGGAAGAGATAAAGCTTGGAAGATACCGTCATTTCAAGGGCAACGAATACGAGGTTATCGACCTTGCTCTTCACAGTGAAACAACAGAGCTTTATGTGGTTTACAGGGCTCTTTACGGTGAAGGCAGAACCTGGATCAGACCCGCTGAAATGTGGAACGAAACCGTTGAAAGAGACGGAAAGATATTTAAACGTTTCGAATATATCGATGAATAAAAAAATCAGGAGTTATGAATCAACGTAACTCCTGATTTCTTATTTTATATCCATTATTTCGTCAGTTTCTTCTCATATCCGTATTCTCTGAGCTGTATTCCGTTTTGGGGCTTGTCGTAAATGCCCTGAGCTCTCGTGTAACCAAGCTTAAGATAAAAGCTTTCGGCGGGTGCATTGAAATCCACAACAAGAAGACGGAGATATTCTGCACCTGTGTCTCTTGCAATTTTTTCCGCTTCATTCACAAGTAATGATCCGATACCTTTACGCAAATGCCCGGGACTGACACCAAGCCTATAAAGATATTTGGCTTTTGCCTGAGGCTTTTCCCAGACAATGCTTCCCTCGTCTGAGGGAGCGTCACAAAGAGCAAATGCGCCAACAATTTCACCGTCTTCCTCAAGAAGAAAAAGTCCTTCATTTTTTATATCATCGGGAAATGCACAGGCAGGATAAATCTCATCCCAGATGCAAATCCCCTTTTTGTCAAGGTCTGCCGTAATGAGAGAAAAAAGAAGGTTTATCTCAGTCAGATCCTCTTCCTTGGCAAGTCTTAAAACCATAGCTTCATTATTCTCCTGAAAAATTTATATAAAAATTATATCATATCTTCTCTTTCATTTCAACAAAAAAGCTCACAGCATCTCAGCATCAAGCCGAAATCTGTGAGCTTCTTTTTTATTTGTTGATAAAAACAAGGATGACGCTTACAAGGCTGAGCACTCCGTGGATAATAATATTTATAATCGTTGACTTTGCACCGATTAAATATTTGAGTGCAGCCTTCACCTTGACAATAAGGGTTACAACGGCAAAAATCAGATAAACAAACCAGGTGAAGCTGTCAAGCTTCTGCACAAGCTCACCCAGAGGCATATTTCCGCCCGTGATGAGATAAATCAGATTCACCGCAGTATAAAAAACTATGACTGCCATGGGAATGTTGAAGATTCTGTTATATCTGTCAAGGCTCATAATCCATCCTCCTTAATTTGTTTACAACTCAGCCCAGTGAAGCAAGGCTTTCGTCAATCATCTTGATTTTTTCGGTCAGCTTTTCTGCATCTTCCTTCTGAGCATCAATAACATTCTGAGGTGCCTTTGCAAGGAAGCCGGGGTTGGAAAGCTTTCCGTTGATCTGAGCAAGCTTCTTTTCTGCTGCCTCTCTGTCCTTGAGCAGTCTCTTTCTTTCTGCCTCGAAGTCAACAAGATCACCCATAGGAATATAAATCTTTGCATCTGCTGTGACAATGCTTACACTGCCTTCAATGTTGAAGCTGTCACCGATGCTTACATCGGAGGCTGAAGCAAGCTTCTGCATAAATACAGTTGCTGTTTCAAAGATTTCTGTTTTTTCTGTTGCAATATAAACGTGTGCCTTTCTTGAGGGAGGAACGTTCATTTCTGCCCTTCTGTTACGGATGGCTCTGATTGCATCCATAATGATATCCATCTTCTTTTCATCTTCACCGAAAACAAGCTCCTGAGAGAATTCAGGCCAGGGTGAAAGCATAATTGTTTCACCGCTGTGAGGCAGAGTCTGCCAGATTTCTTCGGTGATGAAGGGCATAAAGGGATGAAGGAGCTTAAGAGTCTCACTCATAACAAAGACAAGAACAGCCTTTGCGGTTTCTGCCTCTGCTCCGCCCTTCTGAAGTCTGATTTTTGCAAGCTCAATATACCAGTCACAGAAAAGATCCCAGATAAAGTCATAAAGCTTCTGAACAGCCACGCCAAGCTCAAACTTTTCAAGATTGTCTGTAACCTCTTTTGCAAGGCTGTTGAATCTTGAAAGAATCCACTTGTCCTCAAGGGCAAGGTCTGAGGGGATGTGGGGTGCGGGCTCGTTTTCACCGAGATTCATAAGAATGAATCTCGCTGCGTTCCAAATCTTGTTTGCAAAGTTACGGCTTGCTTCAACCTTCTTGTCAGAGTAACGCATATCGTTTCCGGGGCTGTTACCTGTTGCAAGGGTAAATCTGAGAGCATCTGCGCCGTATTTGTCAATAACAAGAAGAGGATCAATACCGTTACCGAGAGACTTTGACATCTTTCTGCCAAGCTCATCACGGACAATACCGTGAATGAAAACTGTGTCGAAGGGAACCTCATTCATCTGCTCGCAAGCGGAGAAAATCATTCTTGCAACCCAGAAGAAGATAATGTCATAGCCTGTTACAAGTGTGCTTGTGGGATAATAATGTCTCAGCTCGGGAGTCTTTTCGGGCCAGCCAAGAGTTGAGAAGGCCCAGAGAACTGAGGAGAACCAGGTGTCAAGAGTATCCTCATCCTGATGAAGCTTTTCACTGCCGCACTTGCAGCACTTGTGAGGATCTTCTCTTGAAACAGTGATTTCACCGCACTCGGCACAGTACCAGGCGGGAATTCTGTGACCCCACCAGAGCTGACGGGAAATACACCAGTCACGGATGTTTTCCATCCAGTTGAAATAAATCTTGTCAAAGCGCTCGGGGATGAACTTGACGTCGCCCTTCTTTACAACCTCAATTGCAGGCTTTGCAAGAGGCTCCATCTTAACAAACCACTGCTTTGAAACTCTGGGCTCAACAACAGTGTGGCAACGGTAGCAGGTGCCTACCTCGTGCTTGTTAGGAACCTTCTTTACAAGTGCGCCTGCCTGGTCAAGGTCTTCAACGATTGCTTTTCTGCATTCCTTGAGATTCATACCTGCATACTTGCCGGCCTTTTCATTCATAAAGCCGTCATCGGTCATAACATTTAGAACGGGAAGATTTGCACGTACACCGACCTCAAAGTCATTGGGGTCGTGAGCGGGAGTGATTTTAACAGCACCGGTACCCTTGTCCATCTTTGCATAGGTGTCAGCAACGATGGGGATTTCTCTGTTGATAACAGGGATAATAACAGTCTTGCCGATAAGGTGCTGATATCTTTCATCATCGGGATGAACGGCAACAGCGGTGTCACCGGGGATTGTTTCGGGTCTTGTTGTTGCAACCTCGATTGAGCCTGTACCGTCAGCAAGAGGATAAGTGAAGTGCCAGAAGAAGCCATCCTTTTCCTCATATTCAACCTCAGCATCTGAAATTGAGGTTTTGCAGTGGGTACACCAGTTGATGATTCTTTCGCCTCTGTAAATAAGGCCCTTTTCATAAAGGTTCACAAAAACCTCACGGACAGCCTTTGAACAGCCCTCGTCAAGAGTGAAGCGTTCTCTGTCCCAGTCACAGGAGGAGCCCATTTTCTTCAGCTGCTCAATAATTCTGCCGCCGTACTGCTCCTTCCATTTCCATGCTCTTTTGAGGAATTCATCTCTGCCGATGTCTTCCTTTGAAATGCCCTCAGCCTTCATTGCTTCAACAATCTTGGCTTCTGTTGCAATTGACGCGTGGTCTGTGCCGGGAAGCCAAAGAGTGTCATAGCCCTGCATTCTTCTGAAACGGATAAGGATGTCCTGAAGAGTGTTGTCAAGGGCGTGACCCATATGAAGCTGACCTGTGATGTTTGGAGGGGGAATTACGATTGTATAAGGATCCTTTGTTTCGTCGACCTTGGCGTGAAAATACTTTCCGTCAAGCCAGGACTGATAAATTCTGTCTTCAACGTCCTTGGGATCATACTGTTTTGCAAGTTCTTTTGCCATGTTTTTCAACTCCTGTATAATAAATTATAAGTTTTGCTGAATAAAAAACTCCGTCCTGAAAAAATCAGGACGGAGAAATTACCGTGGTACCACCTGAATTCGAAGCCGCTGCTTCGCACTCAATATCTTTAACGCAGATTTACGTCGGGGTCTACTTGAAATTAATCTTTCTTCCCGAGGCTCACGGACTACCTTCACCCATTCTCACCTGAAGACTTGCACCGACCGTCTTCTCTCTGAAGGCTCAAACGAATTACTCCTTCCGATCACAGCTGTTGACATATTAAATTAATTTTATCATAAAGAATCAGTCAAGTCAAGAGGTTTTCATCAAGTCGGATCGTAGCCATG
>JAZOWF010000009.1:0-22233 GCA_045659065.1 Acutalibacteraceae bacterium | reverse complement strand
GCAAGCTTAGCACGGCGGCCGCCGAATACGATGGCGGAAACGGGAACACCGTTGGGATTTTCGAACTCACTGCTGATGCAGGGGCAGTTCTTTGCGGGAGCTGTGAAACGGCTGTTGGGATGAGCACCCTTGATTTCGTCTGTCTTGCCGTTCCAGGGCTTGCCTGTCCATTCAACTGCATTTTCGGGAGGATTCTTGTCGAGGCCTTCCCACCATACTGTGTTGTTGTCAAGGTTGTGAGCAACGTTTGTGAAGATTGTACCCTTCATTGTTGAAAGAAGAGCGTTGGGGTTTGACTTCATGTTTGTGCCGGGGGCAACGCCGAAGAAACCGTTTTCGGGGTTGATAGCATAAAGTCTTCCGTCTGCACCCTTACGGATCCAGGCGATATCGTCACCTACGCACCATACCTTGTAGCCCTTGTTCTTATATCCTTCGGGAGGAATAAGCATTGCAAGGTTGGTCTTGCCGCAAGCTGAGGGGAATGCAGCACAGATGTATTTAACTTCACCGTCGGGCTTTTCGATGCCGAGGATGAGCATGTGCTCAGCCATCCAGCCTTCTTTTCTGCCCTGGTTTGAAGCAATACGAAGAGCGAAGCACTTCTTACCGAGAAGAACGTTTCCGCCGTAACCTGAGTTAACGGAGATGATTGTGTTGTCCTGGGGGAAGTGGCAGATATATCTCTTTTCTTCATCGATATCGCAACGGCAGTGAAGACCGCGAACCCAGTCATTGCTGTCGCCGAGAGCTTCAAGAACATTGGTGCCGACTCTTGTCATGATAGCCATGTTGAGAACAACATAGATTGAGTCTGTAAGCTCGATACCTGCCTTTGAGAACTCTGAACCAACGGGGCCCATTGAGTAAGGAATGATATAAGCTGTTCTGCCCTTGTAGCTGTCCTTAGCAATACCGTAAAGCATTTCATAAGCTTCTTTGGGATCCATCCAGTTGTTTGTGGGGCCTGCTTCCTCTTTTGTGTCAGCACAGATGAAGGTTCTGCCTTCAACACGAGCAACGTCGTTAACTGCTGTTCTGTGAAGATAGCAGTCGGGAAGAAGTTCCTCATTGAGTTTGAGCATTTCGCCTGTTGCGCAAGCTTCTGCACGGAGAGCCTCGATCTGCTCATCTGAACCGTCAATCCAAACTACCTTGTCGGGATTAACAAGTGCAAGCTTGTCTTCAAGCCATTCAAGAACGCTTTTGTTGTTTGTGGGTGAATTCTGAAGCATAGTTAAATATCCTTTCATATTGAATTTTTTGTTTGTAGATTTAATTGACACGAGGTAATTTAAACTACTTTCTTGTCTATTATACTTGGTTTCATCATTATTTTCAATACATTAAAAGAAAAATTATATCGGAGAAAAAGCGTTTTTTTTATATATCTCTAACAAAAAAACTCCTTTTTTCTCAACATAACCACTAAAAATTTTTCAAAAATGCAAAAAAGGACTGCCGAATATTCGGCAGTCCGTGAAAAACATTAATAATGAAGTACTCCGCACTTGCACTCCTGATTGAAGCCGAAAAGCTTGCAGAAGAAATTGACAATCTTGAACACAAACTTACCGACGGGGTTTGTGTTGTGGCACATACAAGAGCATACGCCAACGATGTCGTTTCCGTCATCATCAGTGCCGAGAATGACTCTGTATTCGAAGCAGTTGTCACAGATTTTAATTGATGCATCCTCACTCATAACCTGGTCAACAAAGTTGTGACCTGTGGGAGCGATTGCTGTCTGAGGCACATAAACACCGCAGGCTGAGCAGAAAAGATAATCGGTAAGACCGGCAACCTCACAGGTTGCTTCATATCCCTTTTCGATGCAAAGGAAATTGTGCTTATAAGCCTCAATTGTCTCGGAAGCAAGAACCTCATCACATCTGAGACAGTACTTTTCTGAAAGGCCCTCATAATCTGAAAGGTCGTCACCCTCCTTGTAATCAACGGGACGGCAGACAGCCTTCTTGACAACTGTCCAGTAATCAGGCTCGATATGACCGATTGAGGTTACATAAGCCTTGACATTTGAAAGGTTACAGTCGGGGCAGTCACCGTAAACAACACCCATTGTTGTGCACTTTGCTTTTTCAATTACTCTTGTGATGTTGGTTACATTGGGATGGGTTTCGGCTGCCATATATTTTGTTTCAAGGATGTTCTTGTGCTCGGGATCACAGCTGCTGCAGTAACGGTTTGCTTCGCCGCCCTGAGCACAGCTGCCTGATTCAAAGACCCAGATGTTCTGAAGATGTGCATCTTCGTTTTCCTGAGTTGTGATTTCATCACAGACACTGCACTTGATGTTTGTGAAGCCGCACTCTGTTACGCCTGCATCCTCTGAGAAATAATGAACAGATTCCTTGTCTGTGTCAACAAAGCCGCAGTATGCGCAGGTGCGCTCCTTGTCACCGTGCTGAGTTTTTGTGGGCTGATTTGTAACAACCCAGTCTCTGTAATAGTGAGCATCGGGATCAAGGGGAAGGCTGTGAGTTGTGATGTATCCGCAAAGAGTACAGATTACCTCCTGGGAGCCGTTGTGAGAACAGCTTGAGGGTACTGTCTTTCCTTCCTCGTATTTGACAAAGGTGTCAGTATGGCAGGGAATTTCTCTTTCAACATCTTTTTTACAGACATCACAGTTGAAAATTTCAATACCTGCAGTTTCACAGGTGGGTGAAAGCTTGACTGTTGTGGGTGTTCCCTCCTTGTAAACGTGTGCAGTTTCATCAAAAGGAATTTCTTCAGTTTCAAAGTAAGTACATCCGAAACGGTTACATCTGCTTTCCTTTTCACCCAGAGTGTTACAGGTGGGAGTAACTGTCACAACCCATGAAAGCATATCGTGGTTTGAATTCACGGGAAGAACCTCGTTATAGCTGAAAAAGCAGACGGTGCACATCCAGTAAACAGTACCTGTCTGAGTACAGGTTGCATCCTTTCGGTAAATCTGAGTGAAGGTGTGTGACTCAACAATGTCAACACCAAGAGAGCCGACACCCTGAGGAAGATCATTGTTTGAACAAAGGTTACAGATTTTCACCTGAGTACCTGTTGTTGTACAGCTTGAATTTACGGTGACTTTCCATTCGTAATATTCGTGGTTACAGCTGTTGGCGGAAATGGCTGCACTGTCAAGAATTTCATCACAGTCAAGACAGACCTTTTCCATTTTTCCCGCTTTGGTATCTGTTGCGCTGACAACTGTCTTCCACTCATAGTATGTATGTTCACAATCTGCTGCAAAGGAAGTTACAGAAAAAGCGGCAACAACCATAATGAAACAAAAAGCAAAAATTAAAAGCTTTTTAAGATTTGTTTTCATTATATTACCTCCTTGAAAATTTATTGTACATTTTTACACATACTAATAATAACATCATTTAGCAAAATCGTCAACAGAAGAAATCAAATATTAAAAATTTATTATTGATAATGAGTAATTAATTTCACTTTTGCACTCCCCTGCCGAGTATAACAATACTGCAAGGAGGGAAAAACTACGAGCACCACGGTGCACTCCTGCCTTCTTACGGACTACCTCTCTTCTGTTGTTCAGAAGAATGTAGGACGGACTTTTCTCCCGACGCCGCTGTATAACAATACTGCAAGGAGGGAAAAACCACGAGCACCACGGTGCGCTCCTGCGTTCTTATAGACTACCTCTCTTCTGTTGTTCAGAAGAATGCAGGACGGACTTTTCTCCCGACGCCGCTGTATAACAATACTGCAAGGAGGGAAAAACTACGAGCACCACGGTGCGCTCCTGCGTTCTTATGGGCCCTTCCTTCTGTTGTTCAGAAGAATGCAGGACGGACTTTTCTCCCGACGCCGCTGTATATCAATACTGCAAGGAGGGAAAAACTACGAGCGCCACGGTGCGCTCCTGCGTTCTTATGGACAACAGAAAAGGGTTGAAGCAGAGCTTCAACCCTTTATCTTTATTCATCGTAATCCTTAAGGATTAATAGTGAGCTACACCGCAGGAGCAGACTGCATTGATCTTGAAGAGCTTCCAGAAGAATCTGAGAATCTTGTAGATGAACTTCATAAATCCGCTTGTCTTGTGGCAGATACAGCTGTGAGCTGAATTGCCGTCCTTGATTGCGCTACATCTTGAGCATACACCGTCGACAAAGTTATGTCCGAGAACATACTGGATTTCACTCCAATCCTTTTCAACAAATTCACCGTCAACAAGAACGAAGTATGATCCACATGAGCCACGGTAGTGCTCAACATAACCTGCAACATCACAAGTTGCGGGATTTGCATACCACTTAACAAGGTTTTCTTCGGTGTGTCCGAGAGCTACACTGCCTTCAACAGCAGTCTTGACGGGTTCCTTTGTCTCACCGCAAAGCTTACATGTTGCAGTTACAACATTGTATGCGGGGTTGCAGCAGGTTGCTTCTTCATAGGTTTCAACATCAACAAACTGATGATCACCCATATTCTCGTCATAAATTGTCTGTGTGAATGAACAGTCTGCACATTTCTGGTACTTATAGCCCTTAGCCTGGCATGTTGATTCAACAACAATTACATCTTCCCATGTATGTTCCTTGGATTCAACCTTTGTTTCAAAGTCGCCGCAAAGTGTACATGTCTTCTTATATGTTACGCCTGTTGCACAGTCGCCGCCAACAGCGTCCCATTCACCGTAGCTGTGGTTTGACTTATCCTTGGGAACGATTTTTGTTGTGTAATAGTCACAACGTTCACAATAGTTAAGTGAAAGACCTTCTTCAGCACAGGTTGATGCTTTAAGAACGATATTTGCTGCTTCGAGAGCATCAGCAAGCTTTTCGGGAGCTTCGAAAACGCCGTTGATCATTGAGTGACCAAGAGGCTTGCTGCCCTTATCAGCTACTGTTACAGTCTGGTTACAAGCTGTACAGATCTGAGATTTTGTTCCGGCTGCACTACAGGTTGCATCGTTGTTTGATGTCCAACCGTCAGCTGCAAGAACGTGATCACCTGTTGCACCGTAAGCTGTGTTACAAACCTCACAGATTGCCTGAGCTGAACATGTAGCTGTGCCGCCTGAACACTTAGCAGTTGAAATCCTTGCACCGCAGCCTTCTACTGTACAATAGATTGAGTGAGTGCCGTCACCGTTTGATGTTGCTTTATCAGCGGGCTTGTGCTGACCTGCAGCAACAACGTTCTTCTTCCATGTTTGACCACAATCGGGACATGCATGCTGATCATAACCGCCTGTTGTACATGTGGCAGCA
Organism: Acutalibacteraceae bacterium; assembly: GCA_045659065.1. Lineage (GTDB taxonomy): Bacteria > Bacillota > Clostridia > Oscillospirales > Acutalibacteraceae > UBA6857. The sequence goes on along the minus strand of JAZOWF010000009.1, from coordinate 16,984 downwards.
ACTGTTTCAACAAATGTTTCATTGTCTGAATATGTCTTTGTTGTGTTATTGCCGCAGACGCAGGAATTTGAGTGAGTATGAACACCGTTCTTTGTTTCTGCAACATAATTGAATACGCATGCTTCGCTGCCTTCAAATACATAATCAAGACCGTCGTAAGTAACCTTGTATTCTTCAGTACCGATACCTGACTTGCCGCAACCGTTCAGACAGAGCTTGCTGTGCTGGTTGTGAACTGAGTCAAATGTGTATGCGCCTGAGAAATTATGACCTGTTGCCTTGTAAGTACTGATAGTTGTGTAGCTACAGTCTTCGTATGAACAGTATCTGTAATCGGGATTACCGTCTACTTCACAAGTGGGAGCTTTATATGCAACATATACATAATTGTGCTCACGCTTTGCAATTTCTGTTGCTGAAAGACCTGCATAAGCCTCTGCACCGTCAGCATCCTTGTAGTACTTCTTACAATTTGAACAGTACCAGTATTCGTAATTACCCTTTGCATCGCAGGTTGCAGCTTTTGCAGCTGTGTAAGTCATTGAATGACCTGAGAAATCCTTAAGTTCATATGTGTACTTATCCTTTTCCTTGTCATCCTTAGCATTCTCATCACAACGTGAGCAGTCATAGTAATACTTGCTTCCGTTTACACAGTCAGCAGCTGAGATAAAGTGAGCTTCGTCCTGAATCATCTCTGTGAAATCGTGACCGAGAGGCTTAGTACCGCTTGAGAAGATATTGTTTGTATCAAAGTAGCCACAACCCTCATATGAGCAAGAGGGATAGTACTTTGCGGAAGCTGTACATGTAGCTGCTTCTGCAAGATAAGCATCATCAATCTTATTCTGCATTGCATGTGTTCTTGCATTACCTGATGAGAAATACAGGATATCGTAGGCAGCATCTGTTTCCTCCTTAGCATTCTTGTCACAGCGTGAGCAATCATACCAATAGGTTGCTGCTGCATAACAGTCTGCAGCTGATCTGAGATGAGCTTCATCATAAATCTTCTGAGTGTAATTGTGTCCGAGAGCATCAGTATAGTTGATGTTCCAGGTATGGTTACAAGCTGTACACTGAACAGTTGTATAGCCCTGTTCAGTACAAGTGGGCTGCTCAAGACCGTAGGTGATAGCAGAATTTTCACAATTAGCAGTCATTGTTGCACCGCAATCGCGTTCACAAGTAAATGTATGTGTGAGAGTATCTGCGTTATGCTGAGCATTTACCCATACATGATCAAGTGCTGTATCAGCCTTTTCGAAGGTAGCTTCTTCAGCTGTACCCTTACTTGAAGCCTTACAAGCTGAGCAGTATGTGTAGTATGTTTCGTTTACTTCACACTTAGCATCTTCAGCTTTGTAAAGATATTCTGTGTCGCCTGTATAAGTGTGAGCAAGAAGATCGCCGTATGCGAAGGTTGCTTCCTTATCTGTGCCCTTGCTTGATTTCTTACAAGCTGAGCAGTAGGTGTAGTATTCAGCCTGAGCTGTACATGTAGCATCCTTAGCTTTTTCTACGCCTTCAAAGTATGTGTTGCCGTCATAGTTATGGTCAGCAAGCTTGCCGTAAGCTGTGTTACAGAATTCGCAGACTGCCTGAGCAGTACATGTAGCTTTGCCGCCTGAGCAATCAACTGTCTTCACGTAACCGCAATCTTTACAGGTAGCTGTGTGCTTGCCGGCTTCTGTGTTAGCGTAAGTCCAGTCAGAGCAGGGAATGCTCATATTCTTAGTTGTCTCGAAACCGTATTCACCGCAACCGTTTTTACAAGCGAAGGAGTGAGTACCGTTACCGTTGTCCTTAACACCCTTTTCTGCATCAAACTGGTGACCCTTAGGACCTGTGCCGATTACTGTGTAACCGTGACCGCAATCTGAACACTTGTAGGTTGTAAGCTCTGCTGCTTCACAAGTTGCATCCTTATGATCCTTAACTGCATAGTTACATTCTGTGTTTTCAACCTTACCGCAGACATTACATGAGCGAGTCTGTGTAGCCTTTTCTGTGCCTGAGCCGCCTACTGTTGTCCATGCTGACCAGTCGTGAGCTTCAGCTGCAGGTGTGTAATCACAGATTGTACATGTATGGCTGTGAGTTGTAGCATTGTCTGTTGTCCATGCACCGTATGTACAATCTTCTGTTGCAGTTGTTGTAGCATCACAATCATCGTATGCACATTCATATTTATATGTATGTGTGCCGTTGTTGTTCTCTGTTACTGAGATAAGAGTTTCGAAATTGTGTTCACGCTTTGAGCCTACATCTGTAACTGTATCTACGCCAACGTTACAGCCATAATCACACTTAGCTGTCTTTGTGCCGTCTGCATCGCAGGTAGCATCGCCGTTGCTTTCATAGTTTGTGAAGGAGTGAGGAATCATTGTACCTTCAGCTTTGATTGTGTCTTTGGTACCGCAACCGTTGTCACAAGTTGCTGTCTTTGTTCCGTCTGCTGTACATGTAGCATCATCATTGTATACATAGTTTGTATACTTGTGCTCGAGTGCTTTGATTACTGTGCCTGTAGCTATTGTCTTCTTACAGTCATTACAGTAAGTGTCACCTGTGTAACCTTCTACTCCGCACTTAGCGTCTTTAGCGTCTCTGATTTCAGTGTTAACGTGGATGTCGGGGTTTGTTGTGCCTGTAACTGTCTTTGTTGCAAGACATGCGCACTTGTAATATGTTTCACCCTTAACAGTACATGTTGCAGTTACTGCGGGATGAGCTGCATCAAGCTGGAAGTTATGAACAACTGTCTTTGTTGCATCACATTCATTACACTTGATGGTGTGAAGGTCTGTATCCTTACCGCCTGTTGATGTGCCTGTAATAACTGTGAATGTAGCGGGGTCTCTGTCATATGTATGACCGAGAGCGGGCATTCCAGCATCCTCTAAAACACCGTTCCATGTGAAGTTACATGATGTACAGTACTGAGTATATGTTGCAGCTGTTGTACAGGTTGAGCCTGATACATAGCTCTTAACAAGGCTGTGATCCTTTGTTTTGAATACTGCAGTAACTGTAAGGTCTGACTGAACGTTTGTGAATGCTGTATCCCATTTATCGAATACATATTCTGTGTTTGTGTCGGGATCCTTAACGGGATTTGCAGGAGCTGTTGCATTTGCACCGGGAGCAACCTCCTGAGTCTTGATGACATCACCGTTCCAGTTCTTGAAGGTAACCGTGAACATCTGTGCCCACTTTGCATATACAGTGTCGGAAGCCTTAAGGCCGTCAACTGATGTAAGCTGTGTGCCATCTGCCTTGAACCAGCCTTCAAACTTATAGCCTGCTCTTACGGGAACAAGTGAAAGCTGAGTTGTGTCACCGAAGTTGAAGGGAACACGGATTGTTGCATAGTCCTTTGCATATGCATCGTAATCAGCCTTATTATAAAGACCGATATTTGAGTAAACAGCCTTTGTACCAACATTTGTTGCACCTACACGGAATGCCAACTTTGTACAATTTGCGGGTGTGGTGAAGGTGATGCTGCTTGTGCCTTCAGTTGTGGGATAAATACCGATATGGGTATTTGTCTGTGCTGCGCCGTTATAGATAGCGCCTGAAACACCTGAGCCGCTTGCATTATAGAAGAACACAAACATCTGACCCTTATCGCCTGTTACGAGATCCATATCAGCTTCAAAGATGTATTCTGTGTTGGGTTCAACAGCGATAACATACTGATCTGCACCTGTGCCGTAGTTTGTATAAACTTCACCGTTAGCAGTTGATTCTGCTGTGATAGTACCTGCCATTACATCATAAGCAATAGTGCCGTTGGTACTGCTTGCCTTTGTGGAATTTGTCTTTGCCCACTCAGCAAGTGAGAAGATGTTATCATAACCGATATCCATGGGAAGAGGAGCCCAGTCGGCATAAAGGTTGATGGAGTTAGTTACTGTAACTGACTTTATAACGTTACCTGCTGCGTCAGTTACTTCTTCACCGCTGTCCTTGACACCGTTAACGTTAACGTTATCGATGTACCAGCCGTTGAATGTGTAGCCGTTTCTTACAGGAACAGCGAGCTTGCCTGAAAGAGTTGAACCGTACTGAACGGTCTTCATAACAGGTCTTGTTGACCATGAGTCGACTTCGACTGCTGTGTTACGCTCTGCGGGATAAACAGCAATATTCTTGAAGCGTAAGGTTGAGCCTGAAGAGGGACAGTCATTATCAAAACGAATTTCTGCCTTGGTAGCACTTGCAGGAGCAGTAAAGGTTACTGAGCATGCGCCTGTGCTGCCGAAGCCCTTGTTATTGAAGGTTGCAGAACCTGCTGTGTTGTTAACAGGGTTATTGTTAGCATCATACCAGAACATGAATACCTCTGACTGAGCTGTGCCGTTTACTGATGCTTCGATATCATATCTTACAGTATAGTCCTTACCGCCTGTAACGGGAATTGAATATCTTGTTGCAACATGTGCATTGGGATATGATGAGCCTGTTGTAACTTCGCCGCCTGCTGAGTTCTTGTAAATCTTAACAGTATCATTGTTTTCTACTGCGATTTCAACTGAAGAGCTGCTCTGAAGGTTAGGTGAAAGTGACTGAGCCCAGTCGCTGATTGAGAAAAGGTTTTCGTATCCAACGTTAACGTTTCTCTTTGTAAGTCCGTTATAAGCATTGTTAAGCTCTGTGTAAGCTGTGCTCATCTGGCTTGCCCATGATGTAACATTGTTTGATGTTGTGCTTACAAAGTTCTTGGGAGCAAGATCCTTTGTGATCTTGTTACATGCATTTACAAATCTCTGAAGTGAGTCACGTGTGTACTGGCCTTCCTTGCCGTTAAGTGTACCCTTCTTTGAGATGATATCCTGAACGAGTCTCTTATAACCCTGGATGTTCATAACATAAATGGTATGACCGTTAGCTGTTACAGGACCCCATTGCTGAGTATCACTGCTACCGCCCTTGAAGCTCCACTGAGGATTGATAGCTCTTACCCATTCAGTGTCACTCATTGTGCCGTTGAAATAAATGTGTGAAGCATGGAAGCTCCAGCCCGTACAGCCATATTTATAGGAGCTGTGTAATGAACCGTCTGATGTCATATAATAACCGGTTGAACCGATCCATAAGCAGTACATTACAGCAGGGTCATCATCTGAATGGCCGCGCCAGTAAGGATTGCTTTCATCAAATCCGACATAAAGACCGTTAGCATTGCCGCTGATCCAGCAGGATGATGCTCTGAGTGATGTTCCGTTTGAGTCAACCTCAAGAAGAACAGCCATCTTTGCCTTACCGCCGTCATACATAAGAACGGTATCGGGGTACCAGACCTTAACGCTGTCTGCATTTGTAACACCTGTGAAGGTTGCAGCGGCACCTGTGCCTGATGTAACTATATTACCGTTATTGAAGTTAAGAACGTTCTGGTAAGAATTTGATAAATGAGTAGAGGTGACGTTACTGTTGGTATCACCAAGCTTACCGTTATCAGTTCTCTTATACTTGTTGTTAGTGGTTGTTACCATATTTGTGTCAGGATCTGTTTTGATCTGATTGAGCAGTTCCTTGTTATATGCTGTAACAGCATCGCCTGCATCAATAGCATGGGCGTGGTCGTGTTCACCGGGAACGAATACCCAGGCGGACATAAGCATCAGAACAGACAGAAAAACTGACAGAACTTTTTTGCTTGTTTTCCAAAAATTCTTTTTCATTTTTGTTTTTTCCCCCTTGATTAAAGTGGATTTTGGTTTTTATAAAACCAAGAAATTAAGATAATTTCTGAAGAAATTTCCTCTTCATTTCCGAACACATCTGACCTCCTTGTGCTTTCCGCCGGAGCCGAAGAAAAAAGCTCTTCATGGTAAAAGGGTGCAGTAACCCCTATAATTACACATACTCATTATATGGTATCCGAAAAAATAAATCAATAGTATGTTACAAATTTTTAAAGTAAAAATTAACGTGAAGATTTTGTGCAGTTTGTTATAAAAAGAAAAGGAGAGCTACCTCCCCTTTTCAGTCTGTCGATGAAGTCACAGGAACATATACAGTATACAACAAGAAAAATGCACCTTCAAAAAGGTGCATTAAATCTTAGCAGTGATTTACTCTGCAAGGGCAGACATTACCGCTTTATAAGTCCTGACAACAGAAGCTTATTCAATTTCCAAAATATCTGTAAATCCGGTAACCTCAAAGATTTCCATAACATTTTCACAAACATTTCTTACCTTCATTGATCCGTGCTTATGCATTTTCTTCTGTGCAGCAAGAAGAACGCGAAGGCCTGCACTGGAAATATACTCCAGATTCTTAATATCAAGAACAAGATCCTTTGTATCTCCTATATCTTCGTTGATTGCTTTTTCAAGATCGGGAGCTGTAATAGTGTCAAGCTTTCCGACGATTTCCATAACAGTTTCTTCTGCATTTCTTTTGATTTCGATAGTCATTTCATTAAATCTCCTTTAAATTCTTTTAATTCACAACAATTTATTATTCACCGGGATATCTGACCATTGAATAGTGTGTCACAGGTGTTTTGGGAATAACCTCTTCACTCTTAAGCTCAAAGCCGTAATGACGGTATAAGCCGACATTTGTGTCTTTATTGGTCTCTAAGTATGCAACCATTTTTTCAGCATCACAGAACTCTAACATAGGACGCATTAATTTGCTTGCTATACCCTTACCCTGAGCCTCTTTCTTAATAGAAAGATTATATAAATACCAATCGAAGTTATCGGTAAACTCTTTTTTAAGATTCATAGCATATGTTTCATAGGTTAAGAGTCTGCCGATAATAGAGGGTCCTGAATGAAGTATCAGACTTAATCCGCCGTTAGCTAAAAACGGAAGAGTTTTACTACCTGTAAAACCAAATGGTAACCAAGCTGCAAAACCGTTGATTTCTTCGCTGTCGGCATAAATAACCGCATCCTCTGTCATTGTTTTAAGAGAAATCTGCATAATCAGCTTTGATGCTTTGGCGTCATATTTACCATTAGTAAGCCAGTTATGTAAAGGATAGTCCTTATAGGCATCTGCGGCAACATCTGCCAGGCGGTCAAGATCCTTTTCCTTTACAATATATAATCCTGCTTTTTCTATTGCTTTTTTCGCAAGAGGAACTTCAATTTTTCTGACTAATTTATCCATATCAGTACTCCTTATATTATTCTTATATTTTTGCTTTTCACTTAAAAAAGTCCGGATACCGATATTATACTCACAGGCTCTTACAAACTGCTTACAAATAAAGGGTAATATAAAATTTTTAACTGCTGTGAATATATTCGATTGAAAAATAAAGCAATAAAACTCTGCCCTCATATAAGGGCAGAGTTTTTTCATTTACAGTTTTTATCAAAGCTCGGATTAAAGGCATAGAAATTCTTTTCATTCATCTTGTCGGTGGCAATTCTGAGAGCTTCACCGAAGCGCTGATAATGAACAATTTCTCTTGCTCTGAGGAATCTGATAACATCCTTGACGTCGGGGTCATCCACAAGACGCAGAATGTTGTCATAGGTTGTTCTTGCCTTCTGCTCTGCTGCCATATCCTCGTGAAGATCTGTGATTATGTCACCCTTTGACTGAAGATAAGCTGCCGTGAAGGGTACACCTGCCGCACTTGAGGGATAAACGCCCGTTGTGTGATCAACAAAGTAAGCCTCAAAGCCGCCCTTTTTAAGTTCATCGCAGGAAAGGTTCTTTGTCAGCTGATAAACAAGGGTGCCTATCATCTCGAGGTGACCGAGCTCTTCGGTACCGATGTCCGTAAGAAGACCCTTGATTTCTCCCCATGGCATTGCAAAACGCTGACTGAGATATCTCAGTGAAGCACCGAGCTCACCGTCGGGACCGCCGTACTGACTGATGATGATTTTTGCATAAAGAGGGTTGGGGTTTTTGATGTTGATGGGATACTGAAGCATTTTTTCATATTGGAACATCAGCATTCACTCCATTCGTTTTCCCAGGGGAAAGGATTTTTCAGCCAATCGGCAGTTGTGCCCTCACAGAAGGTGATGGGGCCGTATTTACATTCATACTCCGGAAGAAGCTCCTTATATTTTTCCATATACCTTTCAAGAAGCTCCTGAGCCTTCTCATCTGCACAGTGAGTGTCAAGATAAAGATGAAGATCCCAGATGGCAAAACGGATTGCCATTATACGATGTCTCAGAGTCATTTTGTTTGTCATCTGCAGCACCCCATAAATTCAAGGTCAAGACAAGGGAAGATTGTTCCGCTGCAGAGAGCCTTTTCGCAGCTGTAAGGCTCACCCATCTGCTGAAAAGGAACATAAGCCATTGCCACAACAGGATTGCAGGGCAGGGGTGACACAGGCTTACATGCCGATTCGCTGCAATTTCTGACCTGCATACTCTGACGTGTGCAAGGGCAGGAATTCTGATTATACATTCTTATCTCTCCTTTTTTGTTATTGATAATCTCCTGAGTCAGCCAAAGATTATCTGTAATCATTTTATGTGCGGGATAAATTTTGGTGAATGGGCAAAAAATTAAAGCGGATGAATCTTCATCCGCTTTCAGCTTATCATATATTCAACCGTCTCTTGAGACCACATCGGCAACCTCACTTATTGTGATGTAAGCTTCCGGGTCTGTTTCTCTGATGATGTTTTTCATTCTCGGCACCTGGAATCTGTTGACAACAAAATAAATAACCGTTTTCTCTTCATTTGAATAACCGCCCACGGCACTTATTTTTGTTGTTCCTCTTTCAAAAGCACCCATCAGCGCAGAGGAAACCTCTTCAGCCTTACCCGTGATAATCATAACGCCCTTTGATCTGTCAAGACCTTCAACAATGAAGTCAACAGTTTTCAGTGCGGCGGCATAGGTGATAATTGAATAAAGAGGAAGAATCCAGCTTTTTATAACAATACCGCAGACGATATAAAGTATTACATTATATATCATAACAAAAGTGCCGACGGTAATGCCCAGCTTTTTTGCAAAAAGAACAGCCATAACCTCAATGCCGTCAATTGCCCCTCCGAATCTGATTGTCAGACCGCTGCCCACACCTGAAATGAGACCTCCGAAAAGGGCACAGAGAAGCAAATCCTGCTGAGCAATCGGAGAAGCGTTGCTCACATCAACGGGCAGAACATCCGTAATAAGCCAAGCGCTCAGAGAATATACACTCACGGCAAAAACCGAATAAACGGTGAAGCTGACACCCTGCTTTTTCATTCCGTATAAAAACAGAGGGATGTTAAGAACAATGAGGAACACCGACAGAGAAAGCCACTCGGGAGTTATCTGACCGAGAAGCATTGATGTGCCGGAAATTCCGCTGTCATAAAGTCTGACGGGAGAAAGGAAAAACGTAACACCGATTGAGTTGATGATACCTGCCGCAAAAAGCAACAGAAAATTGAAGGGTCTGAGATTTTTGAGTTCTCTGACAATAACCTCTTTGATTTTTCTGCCTTTCATAAAACAGCCCCCTTCTCTGTCATCTTATACTATTTATATATCAGTTCTGATTTCGATATGATTATATCAGATTTCTTCAGCTCTTTCAATGGCAGAGTGGATGTCTGTGCAGAAATTCTCTGCACCGACAGCGGTATAGAAGCCCGACTTCTTCATTGCCTTCATCGGCTGTTCGTTGACATGAGAAAGAACAAGGGTGATGCCCTTCTTTTCACAACGCTCTCTGAGACCCTCAAAGCTGCTGAGTGCTGTGCTGTCAACTGCAGGAACGCCTCTCATACGAAGAATAAGGCAGCGTGTTTCTTTTCTGAAGGTGATTCTTTCAATCTGATCTGCCGCTCCGAAGAACAGAGGACCGTTTACCTCGTAAACTCTGATATGCTCTGCAACAGACATCAGCTTTTCTTTGATTTCTTCTGAATCAACCTGATTTTCAGGACTAACATATTTCCAGCCCTTGACCTTTGTTTCCTCACTCATTCTTTTGATGAACAGAATGCAGGCAAGGAGCATACCGACCTCAATTGCAATGACAAGGTCAAAAACAACAGTAAGAACAAAGGTAAGCACAAGAACAATAACATCGTTCTTGGGGGCAGTTCTGAACTGACGGACAAAGCTTCTCCAATGGCTCATATTATAAGCAACCATAAAGAGAATTGCAGCAATGGTCGGCATGGGTATAAGAGCTGCATAAGGCATAAGAACAACAAGCACCGCAAGAAGAACAAGTGCGTGAACAATTCCTGCCACGGGGGTTCTGCCTCCGTTTTTGATGTTTGCCGCCGTTCTTGCAATTGCGCCCGTTGCGGGAATACCTCCGAAAAGGGCTGATGCAACGTTACCCGCACCCTGAGCAACAAGCTCGGTGTTTGAACGGTGCTTTGTGCCGATCATACCGTCAGCAACAACGCAGGAAAGAAGTGATTCGATTGCCGCAAGAACCGCAATTGTGAAAGCGTCGGGCAATGCAGTTCTGATTGAGCTGAGGCTGAAGGAAGGCAGTGTGAATTTGGGCAGTGCACTGCTTATGGTGTAAAGATCACCGATGGTGTTGACCTCAAGAGGAAGAAGCTTCACCATTGCAATGCCCACAATAACCGCAACAAGTGATCCGGGAATTTTCTGCGAAATCTTCGGCATAATTATCAGCACTGCAAGACAGACCGCGCCCACTATGAAGGCGTGAAGATTGAAGGAGCCGATACCTGCAACGAAGGCCTTGAGCTTATCCACCGTTTCAATGGTTTCCATACCCTGAGGATAAGCAACACCGCAGAAGTCCTTGAACTGACCGATAACAATTGTCACTGCGATACCTGTGGTAAAGCCGGTTGTAATGGTCAGAGGAATGAATTTGATGAGAGAGCCCAGCTTGAAGATACCCATAAACACAAGAATGAGACCTGCAAGAATGGTTGCGGTAGCAAGACCCTCGGTGCCGCTTTCGGCAACGATACCCGCTACAATGGTTGCAAAGGCGGCTGTGGGACCTGAAATCTGAACTGAGCTGCCGCCGAGAACAGAAATAACAAAGCCGGCAACAATTGCGGTATAAATACCCTGCTCGGGACCTACGCCTGAAGCAAGGGCAAGGGCAATTGACAAGGGCAGAGCAATGATTGCAACAATCAAGCCTGCAGTAAGATCCTTGATAAGCTGCTTTGAATTATAGCTTTTCAGATCTGTGATAAGCATCGGAAGCATTTTTTCTTTTTTCATTTTAACATCTCCGTTTTTTAATAATCTGTGTAATATTATATTCCGTAAAAGGACTTTGTCTACAACTAAAACTCAATTTCTATGTATAAATACCCGTCAGCTCTCCCAGGCGGATTTTTTTGTTTATTTTTTACAAAAGGCTTTCTGCCCCACTTTTAAAAATAGATAAAAAATTGTTCTCTGCTCCCCCTTAAATTGTCTAATATAAGCATTGACACAGAGAGGGCACGAAACTATAATATTTGCTTGGATTATACTTATTTTTCCAAAGATATTTTATAAAAAAAGAAGGTCTTAAAAATGCAGCAGCTTTTATCAATTTCAATTGCACTTGCAGCAGGTCTTTTCATGTCAAGAATTGTCAAGCCCCTTAAGCTTCCCGCTGTCACGGGTTACCTTGTTGCAGGTATTCTTATCGGCCCCTACTGTCTCGGTCTGACAGGCATTGAGGGCCTCGGCTTCACAAGCGTTTCCTCAGTCAGTGAGCTTAGCATTCTCAACGATATTGCTCTGGGCTTCATTGCATTTGCAATCGGTGACGAATTCAGAATTGACCAGCTCAAGCACACCGGTAAGCCCGCTCTTATAATCGGTGTTCTTCAGGCCGTTTTCACAACAGCAGTTGTTGATGCAGGTCTTATCGGTCTTCACTTTGTTCTGGGTGAAGAAAAGCTTCCCCTTTCAAGCGCAATCATCCTCGGCGCAATCGCCTCTGCAACTGCTCCCGCCGCGACTCTGATGGTTGTCCGTCAGTATAAGGCAAAGGGTAAGCTTACCAATCTTCTTCTGCCCATTGTTGCTCTTGACGATGCTGTGGGACTTATGATTTTTGCCGCCTCCTTCGGTGTTGCAAAAAATCTCAGCAGCGGTCAGACAGACCTTGCCGCAATCATCCTTGAGCCTCTTGCAGAAATTGTATTCTCCCTTGTTGTCGGTGCCGCTATCGGCTGGGTGCTTTCATTTTCAGAAAAGTTCTTCCACTCAAACAGCAAGAGACAGGCAATTGTTGTCACCGCAATCATTTTTGCTGTTGCGGTTTCAAAAATCAAATTCCACCTGGGCTCAGTTGAAGTAGGCTTCTCTCCCCTTCTGATGTGTATGATGCTTGGCACAGTGTTCTGCAATGTCTGTGATTTTTCTGCAGAGCTGATGGAAAAAACAGACAAGTGGACCGCTCCGCTTTTCATCCTCTTCTTTGTTCTCAGCGGTGCAGAGCTTGAATTCTCCGTTTTCTCAAGCCCCATTGTCATCGGTATCGGTGCGGCATATATTATCACCCGCTCCTTCGGTAAATGCTTCGGTGCAAGAATCGGTGCAAACCTTTCAAAATGCACTCCCGAAATCAAAAAATATCTCGGCATCACCCTTCTTCCTCAGGCCGGTGTTGCTCTCGGAATGTCCGTCACAGCCCTTTCTCTCGGAGAAGAAGGCATAATCATCAGAAACATTGTTCTTTTCGGTGTTCTGATTTATGAGCTTTTCGGTCCCGCAATGACAAAGATTGCTCTTACCAAGGCAGGAGACATCAAACCCAAGGTGCATACCCCCAAGGTTGCCCCCGCAAAAGGCAGAGGAGAATAATAATTACCTCTCCATTACGCATTTATACAAAATCTGCAACAACTTCTGCTTTTGTTAATACTTAATTCAAAAACTTTTGTTGATTACTTATTATATTTGTTATACAATATCTTTTAAGAAATAAAAAAAGGATGTCGTATTATGAAAGAATTTATCAGAAAAAACATAGCAAACTTTTTCTCAATTGTAAGAATTGTCGGTGCCATTTATCTGCTGATCGTCGGTGAAGATTTTTCAGCAAAATTTTTAATTCCTTATGCAATCTTCTGCTCCACAGATGCCATTGACGGATATCTTGCACGTAAGCTTAAAACAACAAGCGTTCTCGGTGTTACACTTGACACAATCGGTGACGGTCTTATCGGCTTCACACCTGTTAAGGTTCTTGTTATCCAGAAGCTTATCCCCGGATGGTTCTATATTCTTCTCGGAGTTACTGTTGCAGTATTCCTTGCAGCAGCCATCGTTGCTCAGATTAAATTCAAAAAGTTCACATTCCCCCACACTTACTTCGGTAAGCTCAACGGTGTTTGTGTTGCAACAAGCCCCTTCCTTTTCCACATTGTTCCCACAATCAATGTTCTTTTCATCATCGTCGGCGGCGTGTTCTTCTTTGCAGGCGTTGAAACTCTCATCATTATGTTCAGACTCAAGGAGCTTGTTCCCTTCGTTCCCTCAGTCTTCCACACAAACAAACCCCAGAAAAAAGAAGATTAATTTCAACTGTTTACCCCGCAGAACAAACTGCGGGGTTTTATTTTTTCTGCAAAAGCTTTTCAGAAATGACATTGCTAAAAAATTGTTTAACTGAATTTTTTTGCACCTTCAGGTGCTTTCTTATAATTATTTAACGTTAAATCTTGACTGTCTCAGATTTATATATTAAAATAAAGCTGTAAAAATTTTATAAGGAGGATTATAATATGAAATTTGATGAATTCGCCAAAACCTATGAAGCTGACATTAGAGCCTTCTTTGAGGCTTTTGTCAACCTTATAAAAACCCTTTATGAGAAATTTTTCTCACAAAACACTCAGAACTGAGCACTCACTCCCGCAGCATTTATGCGGGAGTTTTTTCTTTTTCTCTTGCTTATTCAGAGATGATTGTTTATAATTGAAGCATCAAATATATCGGAGGCGGCAAAAATGAGCTTATGCTGTGAACACTGTGCCTATTATAATTACGACGAAGAATTTGACGAGTATTACTGCAACGTCAATCTCGATGAAGACGAAATGGAAAAATATGTCAGCGGTAACCTTACCTCCTGCCACTATTTTTCACCCTATGATGAATATAAGCTTGTTCAGAAGCAGAACTGAGGTACAATTATGAAATCACTTAAATATCTTTACAAAATCGGCAGAGGACCTTCCTCCTCACATACTATGGGTCCCGATAAGGCTGCCCGCTATTTCAAGCAGGCTAATCCCGATGCTGACAGCTACAAGGCTGTTCTTTACGGCTCACTTTCAAGCACGGGTAAGGGACACAAAACCGATGAGGCAATTCTTGATGCTTTTCCCGAAGGCACAATTGAGGTTATCTTCGGAAGCACAGATGCTTCCGATCTCCCCCACGAAAACACAATGGAATTCTTTGCCTATAAAAACGGTGAAGAAATTGCCCGTGAAAGAATTATGTCCGTCGGAGGCGGTCAGATTGTTGTTGAAGGCAAGCCCGAGCTTGACGAAGAGGATGTTTATCCCGAAAACTCCTTCACTGAAATTGCGGAATACTGTATGGATCACAACATCCGCCTGAGTGATTATGTTGAAATGCATGAAGGCAAAGAAATCCGTGCTTATCTTCACGACATCTGGAAGGCAATGAAAAAATCCGTTTATGAAGGTCTCACCGCCCACGGTGTTCTTGACGGAGGTCTTGGAGTTGAACGCAAGGCTCAGTTCCTTTACAATCAGAGCCATATCGACGAAAGTGTAATTACAAAAGAAAACCGACTTGTCTGTGCCTATGCCTTTGCCGCAAGTGAGCAGAATGCGGGTGGCGGAGTCATTGTCACGGCTCCCACCTGCGGAGCCTGCGCCGTACTGCCCAGCGTTCTGAAATATATGCAGGACAAAAAAGGCTTCAGTGACGACGATATCTGCCGAGCCCTTGCAGTCGGAGGTCTCGTTGGCAACCTTGTTAAAACAAACGCTTCAATCAGCGGTGCTGAATGCGGCTGTCAGGCAGAAATCGGTACAGCCTGCTCAATGGCGGCTGCCGCCTTATGTGAGCTTTTCAATATGGGCATCGGTCAGATTGAATATGCCGCCGAGGTAGCAATGGAGCATATGCTGGGTCTTACCTGTGACCCTGTATGCGGTCTTGTTCAGATTCCCTGCATTGAAAGAAATGCCGTTGCGGCAATGAGAGCTATCAATGCCCTCTCCCTTGCAAACTTCCTTTCAACAACAAGAAAAATCAGCTTTGACACTGTTGTTGAAACAATGTACCGCACAGGCAAGGACCTCAATGCAATTTATAAGGAAACCTCAAAGGGCGGTCTTGCCGCCACATATAGCAGTAAGGAATAATATATGAAGGTAATTTTTCTTGATGTTGACGGTGTGCTTAACTATCACTCCTACCGTGAAGCTGCCGTTGACTACTATTCAAACCCAATTGAAGAAAGCCGTATGTTTCTTCTTAAATATCTTGTTGAAAAAACGGGAGCAGTGATTGTTCTTTCAAGCACCTGGCGTCTTTACTGGAGCGAGGATGAGTCTAAGCTCACGAAGGAAGGAAAGCACTTCAACAAAATCTTTGAGAAATACGGCTTGAAGATTTTTTCCAAAACCGACAATTTCGGAGAAGACCGAAATTATGAAATTCTTGTCTGGCTTTCCTCTCATCAGGTTTCAGAGTATGTTATCCTCGATGATATAAACTTTTTCAAAAACAGCGTTAATATGAAGCATTTCATTCAGACCGACGACGAGGCTGAGGGGCTCGACGAGGCAGCTGTTCAGCTTGCAATTGATATGCTTAACAGAAATGACAGTGCCTGTTAAAAGCAGATATATATACAGCACAAGAAAACGGTGCGGTTTGCCTTTTGGCTTAAACCGCACCGTGATTTTTTATTTATTCGGTTTTATACTGATGCTGTAAGTTCAGCAACAGTTTCCTTTGCATCACCGAGCATCATAATTGTATTTTCACTCTCATAAAGAGGATTGGGAACGCCTGCATAACCCGGCTTTGTATCAAAGTTACATACAATCACATTCTTAGCATCAGCAACATTAAGCACGGGCATTCCGTAAATGGGTGTTCCCTCCGCTGTGTTTGCGGCGGGATTGACAACGTCATTTGCACCGACGATGATTGCAACATCACAGTCCTTGAATTCTCCGTTGATTGCGTCCATTTCATAAAGCTTGTCATAAGGAACGTCAACCTCACAAAGAAGAACATTCATATGTCCGGGCATACGTCCTGCAACGGGATGAATTGCAAACTTGACCTCTGCTCCTCTGCCTTCAAGCTTATCACAAAGCGCCTTGACAGTGCTCTGTGCCTGAGCAAGAGCCATACCGTAGCCGGGAACAATGATAACCTTCTTTGCTTCGGAAAGAATGTCACTTACGGAAACCTCTGCTGTTACAGCTTCCTCAGCCTTTACTTCGGCAGCCTTTTCGCCCGAAGCGGCTTCTGTAAGCTGAGCAACGGTTTCCTTTGCATCACCGAGCATCATAATTGTGCTTTCACTCTCATAAAGAGGATTGGGAACGCCTGCATAACCGGGCTTTGTATCAAAGTTACATACAATCACATTCTTAGCATCAGCAACATTTAGCACGGGCATTCCGTAAATGGGAGTGCCTTCCGCCGTATTTGCGGCGGGATTCACAACGTCATTTGCTCCGACGATGATTGCAACATCACATTCCTTGAATTCATCGTTGATTGCGTCCATTTCATAAAGCTTGTCATAAGGAACGTCAACCTCACAAAGAAGAACATTCATATGTCCGGGCATACGTCCTGCAACGGGATGAATTGCAAACTTGACCTCTGCACCCTTGCTTTCAAGCTTGTCACAGAGAGCCTTGACGGTGCTCTGCGCCTGAGCAAGAGCCATACCGTAGCCGGGAACAATGATAACCTTCTTTGCTTCTGAGAGAATGTCACTTACGGAAACCTCTGCTGTTACAGCTTCCTCAGCCTTAACCTCAGCAGCCTTTTTGCCCGAAGCTGCTTCTGTAAGCTGAGCAAC
>JAZOWF010000008.1:0-15380 GCA_045659065.1 Acutalibacteraceae bacterium | reverse complement strand
GAAAAATCTCCACCCATTAAACTCAAAGACCATAAATGCCCGAGTTTTGGTGCATTTGGGATTTTCTTCGACGAAGCAATACTCGCGTCTTGCGAGGAGAAAAAATTACAAAGGTGCCGGAAATCGGACATTTTGGCTTGTTTGGTTCGATTGCCGTTACCTTAACGTTAATAATATAGCACATTTTTTATCCGAGGACAAGAAAAAACGGTCAAAAGCATTAAGCATTTAACCGTTTTTTTGATTATTTAAGTATTATACCTGAAAAAATTCTGATCAGGCGTTCTCTTTCTTGCCCTTTTTAAGCTTGGCAAGAGCTTTGTCAACAAGCTTGTCAACGGTGGGGAAAAGGAACTTACAGATAATAACTGCAATAATTGCGCAGATGATGCCTGAAACAACGCCGCCGATAACGTCGGTGCAGTAATGAACCTGAACATAGATACGGCTGAAGCCCATAAGAGCGGCAAATACCATTGTGGGAATGCCGAGCTTTCTGTTGCAGCAAAGAAGAGCAAAAGCAGCGGCAAAGGCTGATGAGGTGTGACCTGAGGGGAAGGAGAAGCTTGAGGGCTTATGTACAAGCTCGGGGAAAACATATTCTGTGCCCCAGATTGCATATTTCTCAGGGTCTGATTCGAAAAGGTTGAAGGGTCTTACTCTTGCAAAGAGCTCTTTGAGAACAAGGTTGTTGCAAAGAAGCATAACAACAAGTGCAACAAGAATTGCAAGACCTGCCTTACGGTGCTTTTTGGTGATGAGAAGTGCAATGCCGAGAGCAATGAAAATGATGCCTTCGTCACCGAGGGTTGTGATGATGACCATGAGTGTTGAAAGGAAAGAGTTCTGAATACTCTGAATCCACTGGAACACGCTCAGGTCAAAGCTTAAAAATGAATCAAAAAGTGCTGTCATTTCTAATCCTTCTTTCTTTAATTATTTTTTATATCAGCTTTCTTTGAAAGCTCATAACCTTTTAAGCTGAACATCGAATTTTCCTTTTTCAATGTCCAGAACACAGTAATTTCCGCCGCACAGAGCACCGGGATTTACTGCGGTAACACGTGAGAAGGGATCCTCAGTGATTTTCTGAATGTGAGTGTGACCGTAAAGCACAAGGTCGGCTTTGACGGCATTTGCCTGAAGAAACAGATCTCTCAGCCCTTCTCTGACTCCGAGGGTGTGTCCGTGAGTGAACATCATTGTGACCCCGTCAACATGCTTATAGTTGACATCCATCTTGAAAAAGTCCATATCATTGTTGCCCTTGACAGACATAAATTTTATGTCGGGATGCTCGGGTGCAATGTTTTCAACATCTCTGATCCCGTCGCCGAGAAAAAGAGCCAGCTTACATTCGGGCTCAGCGGCAAGCATATTGACAATTTTCTGCTCAAAGCCATGAGAATCTGAAAAAACAAGAACTTTCATTCATAGACCTCCTCTTTTGAACATATTTATGTATAACAAGACAATTTTATCATAAGCAAGGTGATATTTCAATGGATAATGAGACAAAATTTTCTTCTCAGGAGCTTGAGCAAAAGGCCTGTGAGCTTCTCGGTGCACAGGAGCAGGGAAAAGGGGACGTAAAGGAGTTCATGGAAAAGCATCTTAATGAATCTCAGCAGAAAATGGTGCATCAGATTATGGAAAATCCCGAAAAGCTGAAGGCACTTCTGAATTCACCCTTTGCAAAAAGGATGATGGAAAAGCTCAGCAAAAAGAATGAGGAGTAACTGATTATGGATTCTGATATGCTGAATGTTGAAGAATTGGAAAATATTTTGTCATCAATGAGTGACGAGGAAATGCAGCAGCTCAGAAATACGGCTCAGACGCTGTTTTCTTCAATGTCTCAGCAGAATCAGTCAAAGGGCATCGGAAAGCAGGAGCAGCAGGAGGGGGCTGAAGAAAAGAAGGGTACGGGCGGCTTCGGTCTTGATTTTGAAGCTGTCAGCCGCATTATGCAGCTTATGGAAAAAATCAGAAACCGTCCCGATGATCCCCGGTGTGAGCTTCTTATTTCCCTCAGACCGATGCTCAGCCCTGAAAGTCAGAAAAAGGTTGACCAGGCGGTACGCCTTCTTTCCTTGCTGAACCTTCTTCCGCTGATCAGAGAGCTGGGAGGGGAATGATGTGGCAAGGGGAAAAAGACTCTTTTTTTTATGACAGCTTTGAGGAAAAGCGGGAGAGTGAGCTTTCAAGAAAAAAGGACAGACTGCTGATAATCTGCCTTATCCTTCTTCTGAAAAAAGAGGGAGCGGATGAGCTTCTTGTTCTTTCTTTGTTATATATTCTGCCTTGACAAAATACGGTCGGGTGAATTATTATATATTCGACTTATAATCAAGGAGGAACAGAAAATGGAATATACATTTAAGCCCAAGGGCGTCTGCGCAAGAGGAATCTCTTTTGAAATTGAAGGTGATGTTGTCAGAAACATCCGCTTCAGCGGCGGCTGCTCAGGTAACACTCAGGGTGTTGCTGCTCTTGCAGAGGGTATGACAGTTGAAGAAATCACAAAGAGACTTTCAGGCATCCGCTGCGGCTTTAAGGGTACATCCTGCCCCGATCAGCTGGCGAAGGCTGTCAAGGAATGTGCAAACAAGTAAAAACTGCCGATAAGCTTGCAAGAACGACGATGCGGTTTTATTGTAAATACAAATTAAGAATATTTGTATTTAACATTTGAAAAAAGAAATGTTTTAAAAAAGCCGTCGGGAGCTAAGTCTCCGACGGCTTTGCATCGTCTTGCCCTTTTTTCACCCTCTCGGAGTACCGTTGTACGCCTTCGGGGTGAAGAAAAGAACATCTTACAAGCTTCTCAACAGTTTTACAAACTGCCATAAGCTTGCAAGAACGACGATGCGGTTTTATTGTAAATACAAATTAAGGATATTTGTATGTAATGTTTGAAAAAAGAAATGTTTTAAAAAAGCCGTCGGGAGCTAAGTCTCCGACGGCTTTGCATCGTCTTGCCCTTTTTTCGCCCTCTCGGAGTACAACTGTACGCCTTCGGAGCGAAGAAAAGGGCATCCTGTAACCTTATCAACAGTCTGCGTCTGTCGCTAAAGCCGCAGGAGCATATATGATGCGACAATGAAAAAGGAATATATAATGTGACAATTAAAAATATCCGTGATTTTCGTCACGGGTATTTTTTTGTCAGAGGGTTCAATAATCGGTCTGACTGTGATATAATAAGAGAGCAGATGAAGAAATTACAGTGCTTTTTACTCTACCGCAGGTTTACTTTCCCCGACTAAACCAACGGTAGGTGTATTTTCTTATTCTGATTATCTATACTGAGATTGAAAGGAGGCAGTTTATGAATCAGATTAAAATCGGCAGATTTATTGCCGATTGCAGAAAAAAGGCAGATCTGACACAGCTGCAGCTTGCAGAGAAGCTCGGTATCACCGACAAAGCGGTATCCAAGTGGGAGCGTGGCGTGGCTATGCCCGACACCTCAATAATGCTTGAGCTTTGCGGCATTCTCGGTATCAGTGTAAATGAATTATTAAACGGGGAGAGAATTGATATGGAAAACAATAATCAGAAAAATGAACAGCTTATGCTTGAAATGGCAAAGGAAATAGAAAAGAAAAACAAAATAATCTGGAGCTCCATGTGGGCTACTTTGATTGTAAGTATGACGGCACTGATTGCGGGTATTTTTGTTGCGGCGTTTCTGATTCCCGAGGGAGTGCTGCAGCTTGTGGTGATTCTTGGTATCTGCGTTGTGTTTCTGATACCCTGCTTCTATGCGCTGAAGCTTGAAATCAGCGTTGGAGCTTATAAATGCAAAAACTGCGGTTATGAGATTGTGCCTACCTATAAGCAGGCGCTTAATGCAATGCACAGAGGAACAACAAGGTATCTGAAATGCCCTGAATGCAATAAGCGTACCTGGTGCAAAAAGGTGCTGAAAAAGTAATCGTCGGGTTGAAGATAAGAATTGACAACAAAAATGCCACGGCTTGAGCCGTGGCTTATTTTTTTTCGGAGCGCACAACCCTCGGGATGTGCCTTTTCTTTATTAATTTTATATTCAGAAAAAAGAAAACCACAGCCTTTGCTGTGGTTTTTTGTTGTGTCGGCATCGCCTTATCTTCCCGGGCCGCTTCCAGCCAAGTATTGTCAGCACTGATGAGCTTAACTACCGTGTTCGGGATGGGAACGGGTGGACCCTCATCGCTAAAAACACCGACTCACAAGCGCTTTTTGTTACGCTTGTCGTGGTCAACGTTGCTTATTATAAATGAAGTGCAATGAAAAGTCAATACCTTTTTTGAAATTTTTTTATATTTTTTTCTGATTGATTTTTTAGTTCTCAAAGGTAATTATAACTCAATCAGAAGCTCAACGGGACAATGGTCGGAGCCGAAGATTTCAGGGTGGATTTTTGAATCAATGATTTTGTCCTTTGCATCGTCTGAAACAACAAAATAGTCGATACGCCAGCCTGCATTCTTGGCTCTTGCCTGGAAACGGTAGCTCCACCAGGAATAAGCACCCTCGGTGTCGGGATAAAGGTGGCGGAAGGAATCTGTGAAGCCTGCGGCAAGAAGCTCGGTGAATTTTCCTCTTTCTTCATCAGAGAAGCCTGCATTGCCGCGGTTGCTCTTGGGGTTCTTAAGATCAATCTCATTATGGGCAACGTTGAGGTCTCCCGTGTAAATAACAGGCTTGGTCTTTTTCAGAGAAACAAGATAATCTCTCAGATCGTCCTCCCATTTCATACGGTATTCAATTCTCTTAAGTCCGTCCTGAGCATTAGGGGTATAGCAGCAGACAAAATAGAAATTTTCAAATTCAAGGGTGATAAGTCTGCCCTCGGTGTCGTGTTCAGCCTTGTCCATACCGTAAAAGACGGAAAGAGGCTCCTGCTTTGTGAAAACAGCTGTGCCCGAATAGCCCTTTTTCTCGGCGTAGTTCCAGTACTGATGATAGCCGTCAAGCTGAAGGTCAATCTGACCCTGCTGAAGCTTTGTTTCCTGAAGGCAGAAAATGTCCGCATCAAGCTCCTTGAATATTTCTTCAAATCCTTTTGTCACACAGGCACGAAGTCCGTTGACGTTCCATGATATAAGCTTTTTCATATGGTATCTCCTGAGGGTATAAGTCTTTTTTATAATAGTGCTACGGAAATATAAATTCCATTTTAATAATGATATCACAATTTGTAAACTTTTTCAATATAAACTGCGTCCGTGTTGACACGGGTGTTCTTATCAATTATAATTATAATGATTTATAATACCTATTATTGTCATTAATATAAGCTTTTACGGAGGATATAAAAATGAAGAGAAGGATATATGCGTTTTTGCTTGCATTCATTGCAGTTGCATTTTTTATGCTTACTCCCGTTTTTGTTGAAGGCGGTGCTCTGAGCACAGCTTCAGCAGCGTCGGTTAAAATTTCATCAATGGAAATCAGTGAAACCATGAAGGTTATCACAAGCTATACCACAGGAGCAATGCTGAAGGTAGATATTACTCCTGCAAATGCAACAAATCAGGTGCTTGAATGGACATCAAGCAACGAAAACGTCTGCAAGGTTGACAGTGTAGGCTTTCTTTATCCCAAGGCAAACGGCAAATGTACCATCACCGCAAAATCAACGGACGGAAGCAATCTGAGTGTATCCTGTCAGCTTCTTGTTGCAGACAGAGCAAACAAAATTTATCTTGACCCCGGTTCAAAAACACTCAATGCGGGCGAAGAATTCACAATCACCGCAACTGTTGAAACAGCATCGGGCAGCACCTATAACGGCTTTGTCAAATGGACAAGCACAGATGAAAACATTGCAACTGTTGATGAGAACGGCAAGGTTACTGCTCATTATCCCGGTACGACAACAATTACCGCCAATCCTCTTGACGGTATGAACAGACAGGCAACCTGCTTTATCACCGTAACTCAGGCTGTTGAAGGAATTGCTCTTCCTTCAAGCAAGGTCTGCGCCATCGGTTCAACAGTGACTCTGACCCCCACCTTTACTCCCGAATATGTAACAAACAAAAATGTGACCTGGACAAGCTCAGACAACAGTGTTGCAACCGTTGACTCAAAGGGTGTTGTCAAGGGCATCAGTGAAGGCTCTGCAGTTATCACCGCGGTTTCAGAGGACGGCGGCTTTATTGCCGAATGCACCGTTAATGTTGAGCGCTTCCCCGATTCAGTCAGCCTCAATTATGCTTCAATCAGGCTGAAGGTCGGCGGAAAAAAGACTCTCATT
Source organism: Acutalibacteraceae bacterium (assembly GCA_045659065.1). Taxonomy (GTDB): domain Bacteria; phylum Bacillota; class Clostridia; order Oscillospirales; family Acutalibacteraceae; genus UBA6857. The sequence goes on along the minus strand of JAZOWF010000008.1, from coordinate 9,130 downwards.
GAAACTGTTCTTCCTTATGATGCAACAAATCAGGAGGTTACCTGGCATTCCTCCGATCCCTCAGTTGCCACGGTTTCAAAAAACGGTGTTGTCAAGGGAATCAAGGGCGGTACGGCAACAATCACCGTCAAAACAAAGCGCGGCGGCATCAAGACAAAATGTTATGTAACAGTTATTGAAGGCGTAAGCTCTGTTTCAATTAAAAATGCACCCGAAACAATGTACAAGGGTCAGACCTATACAATCAAGGCAACAGTAAAGCCATCAACGGCAAACAATAAAAAGGTCACCTGGAAATCCTCACATCCTTCTGTTATCAAAATTGATTCAGAGACGGGCAAGATGACCGCCCTTAAAACAGGCAGGGCAAAAATCACCGTCACAACCGATGACGGAAGCTTCACTGCAAGCTGCAAAATCACCGTCACAAAGAAGATAAATGTTCTCGGTGTCAGCCTTAACAAAACTAAGAAGACAGTTCCCAAGGGCAAGAGCTATACTCTTGTTCCCTCCTTCACTCCCGCAAATGCAAGTGACAAATCTGTCATCTGGAGCTCATCTGACGAAAAGGTGGCAAAGGTTTCATCAAAGGGTGTTGTCACCGCTCTTAAGGCGGGTACGGCAGAAATTACCTGTACCACCGTCGACGGAAAATATACCGCAAGATGCAAGGTTACCGTCACGGTGCCCGTAAGCTCTGTTAAGCTCAGTAAAACAAAAATCAGCATCGGTACGGGCAGAAGCTACACTCTCAAGGCTGTAATTTCTCCCTCAGATGCTACCAATAAAAATGTCACCTGGAGCTCCTCTGATTCCAAGATTGCAACCGTTGACAAAAACGGTACCGTAAAGGGTCTCAAGAAGGGTACGGCGGTTATCACCGCAAAAACCGCAGACGGCTCACTGAAGGCAAAATGTAAGGTTACGGTTTATAAATCCGTTACGGGCGTAAAGCTCAGCCTTGAAAAAACAACGGTTCCCAAGGGCGAAAGAATTCAGCTTGTGGCAACGGTTTCACCCTCTGATGCGGGAAACAAGGGTGTCACATGGTCATCCTCTGATCCGTCAATTGCAACGGTTTCAGATTCCGGTATGGTTACCGGCAAGAGAAAGGGTACCGTAATAATCACGGTCAAAACCGATGACGGCTCCTTTGAAGCATCCTGCAGCGTTGAGGTGCTTATTCTTGCACAGAGCATAACCCTTGATTATTCAACGGTAACTCTTGACGTGGGTAAGAGAAAGCAGCTTACCTACACAATGAAGCCCTCCAACGTTTCAATGAAATCAGTAACCTGGAAAACCAGCGACAAGAGCATTGTCAAGGTTTCATCGAAGGGTATAATCCTTGCTGTTGCCAAGGGTACTGCAACAATCACTGCAACCTCTGCCGACGGAAATGTTATGGCAAGGTGCAGAGTCACCGTCAATCAGCCTGTCACGGGTGTTAAAATCAAGGCAACCAAAACAAGCGTGAGAATCGGCTCGGAGATAACCCTTGCGGCTCAGGTGCTTCCCTCTGATGCAACGGTGAAAACTGTTTTCTGGTCCTCATCAGACACCTCTGTGGCAACAGTTTCGGCTTCGGGTGTGGTGAAGGGACTTAAAAAGGGTACGGCGGAAATCACCTGCACAACTGCTGACGGAATGTTCAAGGCAACAATCAAAATCAGCGTTGTAAAATCCGTCACGGGTGTTACTCTCAATAAAACCGTTGTGACACTCAACAAGGGCAAAAAGACTGCTTTGTCAGCAACAATAATTCCTGCTGATGCAAACAATCAGAAGGTAACCTGGAAATCAAGCAACAATGACGTTGCAACAGTTTCTGACGACGGTGTTGTCACAGCCGTTTCCTCAGGCTATGCGGAAATCACGGTTATAACAAAGGACGGAAAGAAAACAGCGGTCTGTCAGGTGCAGGTAATCAGCAGCGTTACGGGTGTCAGCCTTAATAAGTCAAGGATAACCGTTGTTCTGGGCAAAAACAAGGCGCTGACGGCAACTGTTCTTCCCGCTGATGCATCAAACAAAAAGCTGGTCTGGACATCAAGCAACACAGCTGTTGTCAAGGTTTCTCAGAAGGGTACTCTTGTTCCTGTGGGTGAGGGTACTGCCGTTGTGACGGTTAAGTCTGCTGACGGCGGCTTCACAGACACCTGCAAGGTTACCGTTATCAAAAAGCAGGAGCTGAAGCTTGCGGTGAATTCCGTGGTCAACAACACAAAGAAAATCACACTTGAGGTTGACGTGCTCAGCTTTGACAGCACCCCCGTGTTCAATACCGCTGACAAGAAAATAACCGTCAACGGAAAGAGCGTCAAGTGGAGCGTTTCAAAGAAGGCAAACGAATACGGAAACTATTATATTTATCTTGATATTTCCTCTCTTGGTCTTGTCAAGGGTGAGGAGGTAAAAATAAAGCTTCCCGCAGGTGTTATCAAAAATAAGACGGGCACTCAGTACAGCTCAGCTTATACAATGAAATACACCCTTGATTAAGCTGTGCCGAAGGGCAGCTTTCAGAATTTTATAAAAACAAAAAAGATTGAGGCGGAAGATGCTTCAATCTTTTTATTTGTAATATTTTTCAGATAAAAGAAGCGGATGAAGGTTTCTTCATCCGCTTTGATATTAGCTTTTACTGTGTGATTAAACACCGCCGCCGACTGAGCCGTCCCAGGTGTCAACAACAGTAGCCTTCATTTCCTCTTCGTCAAACCAGCGGGTTGTGACCGCCTTTGTTTCTGTGAAGAAACGGAAAGCATCCTTACCGAGACAGTGGAGGTTGCCGAAGAATGAAAGCTTGTGACCTGTGAAGGGGAATACGCCTACGGGTACGGGGATACCGACGTTTACGCCGACCATACCGCCGTCAGTTCTCTTTGCAAACTCTCTTGCATAGTAGCCGTTCTGAGTGAAGATAACTGAGCCGTTAGCATAGGGGTTGCGGTTCATAAGAGCAAGACCCTCTTCAAAGTTCTTGACTCTCTTGATGCAGAGAACGGGTCCGAAGATTTCATTTGTGCCGACGGTCATATCCTCTGTAACATTGTCGAGAATTGTGGGTCCGATATAGAAGCCGTTTTCATAGCCGGGAACCTGGGGATTTCTGCCGTCAAGAACAACAGTTGCGCCTTCTTCAATACCCTTTGCAATCCATGCTTCAACTGAAGCCTTGTGCTCAGCTGTTACAACGGGGCCGAGAGTTGAATCAGGGAGATATGCGGGACCGAGCTTAAGCTCCTGAGCGTACTGCTTGAGAAGAGCAACAAGCTTGTCAGCAATGCTTTCCTGAGCAACAACAACGGGAAGAGCCATACATCTTTCACCTGCGCAGCCGAAGGATGAGTTGATGATACCTCTTGCACTTCTTTCAAGTGCCGCAACCTCAAGAACGAGAGCGTGGTGCTTAGCCTCGCAAAGAGCCTGAACTTTCTTGCCTGTTGCAGCAGCCTCCTTGTAAACGTGAAGACCGACCTTTGTTGAGCCAACGAAGGTGATACCCTTTACATCGGGGTGCTTGAGGAAGATATCAGCTTCAACACGGCTGCAGGTAACAAGGTTTACAACACCCTTGGGAAGACCTGCCTGAACAAGAAGCTCATTGATTCTCATAGCTGTCATGGGAGTCATTGAAGCAAGCTTAAGAACGATTGTGTTACCTGAAGCAATGCAGCAGGGAACCATCCAGCCCATAGGAATCATACCGGGGAAGTTGAAGGGAACGATACCTGCAAAAACGCCCACGGGTTCATAGTAAAGAGTAGTGTCATAGCCGTTTGAGGTGTCTCTCATTGCGTCACCGAGAAGTGACATGGGAGCTGTGATGGCAAGCTCAACGGGCTCCTTAACCTTGAGAATGTCACCCTTTGCCTCTGAAAGAACCTTACCGTGCTCAAGAGCGCAAAGCTCAGCAAGCTCATCAAGATGCTCAACAAGAAGCTCACGGAATTTATAGAGAACCTGAACTCTCTTCATAACGGGAGTGTTTGACCAAGCGGGGAAGGCAGCCTTTGCTGATGCAATTGCAGCCTCAACCTCCTCCTGTGTACAGCAGGGAGTTTCAGCAATAACCTCACCTGTGCTGGGGTTGTAAACGGGCATATATTTTTCTGTGTTTGATTTGAGCCATTTACCGTCTACGAAATAGCTCAGTTTTTTTACCTGTGCCATAATTTATACTCCTTTTGATTTATTGATTTTTAATCATCACCTTATATTAAGCCACAAAATTGAAAATAAATCAATAAAAATCATAATTTTTTTTATAATGAAATGTAATTTTTTAATTCCTCAAGGCTGTCAAAAACGGGGCAGCCCGTGTTCAGCAGGCTTTCACGGGAATTGTGGCCTCTTGAAATGAGCACACAGTCACAGCCGATGCTTTGTGCAACCTCAAGGTCGTGAGTGGTGTCTCCGATGAAAAGCACCTGAGCGGGATCAGCATTCATTTCCTTCATCCAATTCTGAGCAATGGAAACCTTGCTGTTTGCATAAATGTCACCCGTGCCGAGAATGTCGGAGAAAAGGTGGTCAATGCCGTGAAAGGCAACCTGGCTGAAAAGCCATTTTCTTTCTGTCATTGAAAGAATTATCTGATTGATGCCAAGGGAAGTGAAGTGTCTGATGACACCCTCGCAGTCCTCAAAAATCTCGGCCTCGTGAAAGCGCTTTTCATATTCGTATGTATAATCACGGGCGATAACCTCGAATTTTTCGTTTTCAAGGTCGAAGCCCATTTTTTCATAAAAGCGGATAATGGGGAAGGTGAAAATGCCGTGGTATTCCTCAATGCTTTTCATTTCTCTGAGGCCTCTTTTTTTCAGCAGAGTGTTTTCGATTTCGAAATTTATCTGAAGATCGTCAAGGATTGTGCCGTTCCAATCCCACATAATATGCTTGTATTTCATTGCTTTTCTCCTTGTATTTATCTGATTGAGTCAAGATAAGCTTCAATGTCACCGATTGAGCGGAAGCTGTCGGCGGCCTCGTCACTGATTTCCGTGTCAAATTCATCCTCAATTGCCATGAGAATTTCAACAACGTCAAGGCTGTCGCAGTCAATTTCCGTCAGCAGAGTTTCTCTTGAAAGGGTGCTTTTGTCCACATTGATGACTCTTTCGGTGATTGAGCAGATTTTTTCAAAGGTATTCATAATATCTCTCCTTTTGATTTTAAGTGCAAGGGCGGATTTTGTCAAGGCTTGTCAGAATGCATCACGTCCCTAATATTCTGCATAATTAATATGAATATATTCATTTTTTCCTGCCAATATTAAAGCTACCCCGTACATATTTTTTGACATCCTTCAGATTCTGCACAACGGAAAGCCGTTGCTTCGGTTTATATGTACGGGTAAGAAAGGAATGAATACATTGAAACTCAAAGCAATCGAAATTTCAGCCTTGGCGGCATTCATTTTCTGCCTTGTTGCAACCCTATCCTTTGACAGTGCCTGTGACGGAATCAGAGAAAAGGTGCTTCGGCTTCACGTTATTGCAAATTCTGATTCTCCCGAGGATCAGAGTCTTAAATATCAGGTGAGAGATGCTGTTCTGCGTGACGGCAGAGATGCCTTTTCCGGCAGTGAGACAGCCGAAGGTGCCGGAGAAAAAATCAGAGAAAATCTTTCTCTTATCCGTCAGGCTGCAGCTGAGACCGTTGAAAGAAACGGCTATGATTATGCCGTACGTATTGAAATTGCAAGAACATATTTCCCCACAAGAGAGTATGACGGAGCAACACTTCCTGCAGGATATTACAATGCGGTCAGAGTTATAATCGGTGAGGGGAAGGGTAAAAACTGGTGGTGCGTGATGTTCCCGCCTCTGTGCCTGCCTGCCGCAACGGAGTCTGAGGCAGGAATGGAGGATGTTCTTGATGAAAAGGAGCTTGATATTGTTTATTCGGAAAATAGATACAAAATAAAGCTGTGGATTGTTGAAAAGTACTATGAACTGAAGGAAAATTTTGTTAAATAAGTCAAGGAGTTGTTTTTCCGCTGTTATTGAAAGCAGTTGTCTTTGGTGGTACAATTTAATTGTTATAATTTTGTGTAAAAAAGGAGAATAAAAAATGAAGAAATGCGATATTCTTATTGCCGGTGCCTCAACAACAGGCAGCTGGTTTGCACGTGAAATGGCAAAGCTCGGTCACAGCGTTGTTGTGATTGAAAAGCAGCAGGCAGATGACATCTCAAGAGAGTATGACATTTTCCATATGGGAAAGGCTGATATGGAGAAATTCGGTCTTACAATTCCCGCTGAGGATGAAAAGGAATACGGCTTTGCCTTCGGCAGTTCACCCGTATGCTCTCCCTACGGCAACTACCGCAAAAAGAGCGGTGAAGCTACCATCGGTATGCACAAGCACGAATACATAATCAAAATGAATGAGCAGGCAAGGGCTGAGGGCGCTGAGATTATCTATGGTGCCGCCTTCAAGGATTTCATTACCGATGAAAAGGGTAAGAGAATCGGTGCTGTTTATGAAACAAAGGAGGGCGAGCAGGAAATTTACTGCAAGCTTATTGCAGACTGCACAGGTATTCCTGCCGCCGCAAGAACAAAGCTTCCCTCGGATGCTTATGTTGAAAATTTCAAGCTCACTCCCAGAGATATTTTTTATGTTGTGCTTTATTATGTGAAATATGCAGACTCAGTCAGGGCAAGAGAGCTTGACGGCTCATACCTTCAGTATAAGGCGTGGTCAGCTCCCTCAGGTGACGAGCACGGAGCAATTCTCGGTGTGGGCGGAAATTACGGCTATGATTATGCCGAGGAAATCTTCAAGCAGTTCAGAAAGAACGTGCCCTGGCCTGAATATACCGTTGAAAAGGTTGAAAAGGGTATGACTCCCTATCACAGAACACTTTATTCCTTCGTTGACGATAATTTCATTGCAATGGGCGACACTGCTCTTCTGACAAAGCCCACCTGCGGTGAGGGCTGCACATCGGCTCTTTATCAGGCAGAAATTGCCGTTGAGGTTATCTCAAAGCTTCTTAAAGAGGATAAGGAGCTGACAAAGGAAAATATGTGGTCAATCAACAAAAGATATATTGCCGTTCAGGGCAAGGATTTTGATGCTCTCAGACCTATTCTTATCGGCGTTATCAAGGCAAATTATGATGAAGCTGAATATCTTTTCAAAAAGGACATCATCTTCAGCAGCAAAATTCTCGGCGGTATGGGTGAGCTTAACCTTACTGCAGGTGACATTGCTCAGATGCTTTCAGGCATTGCTTCAGGTGTTGTTACAGGAAAGCTCAAGGCTTCAACAGTCAAGGAGATTGCGAAGGGTCTTGTTCAGAATGTCAGCCTGACAAAGCTTTATGACGAATATCCCGAAACACCCGCCGGTTACAGAGAGTGGAAGCTGAAGGCAGATAAGCTCTGGGATGATATCGGTAAAATGGCTGACATTTGTGACAGAGATGTTCTGAAAAGAATCGGAAAGGGTTAATCTGAATGAAAAAAATTATTATTGCCGGAGCAGGACACGGAGGTCTTGTTACCGCATATCATCTTGCAGAAAAGGGATATAAGGTAAAGGTACTCGAATGCAGTGAAAGGGATAAGCTCGGTCACGACTGGCACGACTATCTTGAGTTCGGTGCTTTTGATGACGGTGGGATTCCCCGACCTGACAGCTCACTTTATTCTCAGGGTACTCCCTCAGGCTTCAGAAATCCCGCAAAGACAAAGCTTCTCAGAGCCCCCTTCAATCCCGACAGAGTTATTGTTATGGACAGAAAGATTCTTATCAATTACCTTGTCGGCCTTGCGGCTGAAAGGGGAGTTGAAATCTGCTTCGGAGTGAAGGTCTGTGCTGCAATCACCGAGGGTGAAAAGGTAGTTGGCGTCAGATATGAGACCGAGGGTGAGATGAAAATTGAAACCTGTGACCTTCTTATTGATGCCGCGGGTATGAATTCTCCCGTGAGAAAGAGCCTTCCTCTTTCCTGCGGAATTCAGAAGGAAATTGCCCCCAGAGATATTTTTGACGTTTACAGAGTTTACTTTGAAAATATGACAAACGAGGAGCTTGATCCCGCTTATCAGATTATCTTCTTCAATATGGGCAGACCCGGTATCGACTGGATTCATACAAAGGAAGGCAGAGTTGACCTGCTTTTCGGAAAATTCAATTCAAGCGGCAGACTGACCGACAAGGAAATTCAGGAAGCCCTCGAAAATATGAAGGCAGAATATCCCTTTATGGGTGACAAGATTATCCGAGGCGGAAAGACTGCTCAGATTCCCGTCAGAAGAATGCTTCCTCTTATTGTATGTGATAATTATGCCGCCATCGGTGACAGTGCCTGTATGACAGTACCCATCAACGGAAGCGGAATTGTTCTTGCAATGCAGGCAGGCAAAATTCTTGCCGACACAATCATCGGTGCAGGTGACAGGGAGCTTACAAAGCAGGTGCTGTGGAAATATGAATACGAATATTTCACAAAATACGGCAAGGATCTTCTCTTTGTTGACGTGCTGAAAAACCTCTTCACCACAATGGATGCTGATATGGTGGACTTTATGATTGAGGAAGAAATCCTCACCGAAAAGGAATTTGCCGTAGCTGACGGTGCAGAGCTTGAATTCACAAAGGAATACATACTCAACCTTCTCGGCGCACTTGCCAAGAAAATCAAGTCCGTTCCCAAAATTGCCTACAACCTTAAATCTCTTCCCTTCCTCGAATTAGTTGCAGGGCAGATTCCTGAGGTTTATGACGAGAAAAAAGTCAGGGATTGGGCAAAGAAATACAGCGCCCTCTGATTAAAATACACGATAACAGCACAAAAGCACGGAAAACTAACCCCGCTTAAAAAAAGCGGGGTTTTTCGTTTGACCTTTTTTGCCTGCTCGCAGTACCTTTGTACAGCTTCGGGGCAGGGAAAAGGCTTTTATATAATATGATATAAAAAGAAAAAACCAAGTCAATTGACTTGGTTTTTCTTCTGGAGCGGATGACGAGGCTCGAACTCGCTACCTCCACCTTGGCAAGGTGGCGCTCTACCAGATGAGCTACATCCGCATATTTGGTGCCTCCGGTCGGAATCGAACCAACGACACGTGGATTTTCAGTCCACTGCTCTACCAACTGAGCTACAGAGGCA
>JAZOWF010000007.1:0-17152 GCA_045659065.1 Acutalibacteraceae bacterium | reverse complement strand
CGAAGCACTTTAAAAGGCGAAATAGTGTTGCAAGAAAAGGCGAAAACCACCGATAATGCTGACGCATATCGGTGGTTTTTAACGCATTATTGTGATGCTATTTCACTTTTTAAAGAAATACTGCCTTATGTGGCGTCGGCGTTTCACGGGGCTGTAATTCCTTAACTGATTAACTCAGCAAGTTTTTAATTAATAGTAGTAATACTGATCGTACCAATATCTGTTGTATTCGTAAACAGTTTCTGAGCCGTCTTCGAATGTGATATAGATGTTGTCGATGTCGATACGGTGAACATAGGGATTATAGATTGTTGCATCCCAGTAGAATGTCTTTTCTGTGTTTGCACTCAGACCGCTTGTTACAATAAGGTTTCTGTAATCGCTGTATCTGATTTCACAGTAACAGGGGTCGCCGTACCAGTCCTTATAGTATGTATCAATTTCCATACGTGTGATGAACTTGTTTGTGTTGTTCTTGATTGTGATTTCGGGTTCGATACCGTCAACTGAGTTACAGTACCAGTCAACATAAACAATTGAAATGGGATCTTCGTTAAAGACAGTTACGTTACAGGAAGCCGAGTATGTCTTTCCGCCGTATGAGAAGGAAGCTGTGATCTTACATGAGCCTGCCTTAACGGGAACAACTGTACCCTTGCTTGAAACCTTAGCAACGCCTGTGTTGCTGCTCTTCCAGGTTACTGTTGCACCTGAGGGGTTGCAGGTAGCCTTAAGATAGAGTGCATCATAAATACCGATTGATGCTGAGGTTGTGTTAAGCTTGATTGAAGGATTAGTAACCTTAACTACGCAGGTATCCTTGTATGTCTTGCCGCCTGATGTGAAGTAAGCAGTGATTGTGCATGAGCCTGCACCAACGCCTGTAACCTTACCGTTCTGATTAACCTTAGCAACTGCTGTGTTGTTGCTCTTCCACTTGACTGCTACGCCTGCGGGATAAGTTTTTGCTGTAAGAGTATATGACTTACCGGGGAAGATTGAGATGCTGTCCTTGTTAAGAGCAAGTGAATAAGCCTTCTTGGTTGTTGCCTTAACGGTAGTGAACTTTGATGCCCAGTATGTTGTTGAGCCCTTCTTACCGTAAGCAAGAACCTTGAACTTATAGGTTGTGCTGCCCTTGAGGTTCTTAGCTGTGTACTTAACAGCAGTTGTTGTTGTCAGCTTCTTATAATCACCTGTTGACTTGTCATAAGCATAAACTCTGTAGCCTGCAGCACCCTTGACTGCCTTCCACTTAAGAGTGATTGAATCTGACTTTGAGGATGTTGAAATTGCGCTTGTTTTGCCGGGAAGAATCTTGAAGGAAAGAACCTTTTCGCCTGAGTAGTTACCCATAAGCTTGATTCTTACGTTGTACTTGCCGACTGCTTTTCTGCCGCTTGAGTAAACAACCTTATAGTCAGTACCCTTCTTGAGAGTCTTGCCGTTGCTGTCCTTAACAGTTACCTTGGGAGTCTTGACCTCACCGTTATAGGTGTACTCTGTGTAAGGAATTGTTGTTGTTTTTACTGAAGCAATTGTTGTTGAGGTCTGCATACCGCAGGCACATGACTTTTTAACATAGCCGTCAGATGAGAAGGTAGCCTTCTTTGTTGTCTTTTTGTACTCGTGCTTGTGCTTGTAAACAATGTTGTCAAACTCAAGATACATTGAACCGTCTTCCCAGTCATATACAGAGCCTGCATAGTAAACTGTAAGAGGAGCGGGATCGTTGTAGGAATAAGTGTTAACTGCAGATGATGAGATGTAGTCTATATTAGTTGAAATATAGACGCGGCTGAGTGAATCACAGCAATAAACTGTGCTGCTGTTAATGCTGCCGTAGTTGTTGAAGATAATGTATTCCAGGTTTTCGCAGTAATAGAAAGCATAAGTGTCAATGTAAGTTACGCTTTCGGGGATAACGATACCTGTAATACCGTCACAGTACTCGAATGCATAGCTGTCGATTGATGTTACGGGGCAGCCACCGAGTGTATCGGGGATAACCATAACACCTTCATAGTCAGATGCACAGCCTACGATTGTAGCTTCTCCGCCGTACTCTTCATAAGACAGTGCGCCGTAGCCGTCATTACCGGCACTTGCTCCGAAGCAGAAAGCAACAGCAAGAAGAGCAACTGTGGCAATGATAAGTGCGAGTTTCTTCACGTTTGTTTTCATTTTTTTACCTCCTAGTAAAAATATTTACAATTTATTCTAACATTTAAATTCAGTAAAGTCAATCTGTTTTTAAGGTTAATTTAAACTTGTTTTCTTATTCGACCATATTTTTAATTCTGACAGGTGTTTCAAGGTCTGAAAAGCCGTAAAATCTTCTTGCGTTTTCACCGAGAATAAGCTTTTTATTCTCATCTGAAATCTTATCTGTCTTTTCAATGAAATCAAGACTCATTTTATAGGTTATTGCAGTCATTGTGCGCGGGTAATCACTGCCCCACATAAGCTTTTCAAAGCCGACAAGAGCCGCAGCCTCATTGATGGCATCCACAGCCGACGGGAAGGGATAAAACTCTTCATTGAAAAGCCAGGTTATTCCGCCGCTTTCAATGTAAACATTCTCGTGACGGGCAAGCTTAATCTGCTCCTGCCAGCCCTCTCTTGTAACCATTCCGAAATGACCGATTGCAATTCTCAATTCAGGGAACATTTCAATGATTTTCTCCATTGCCTCACATTGCTCATCACCGTCAGCAAGGTCAATTGAAATGAATTTATCATTTTCATAGGCAAGCTCAAAAACATAAAGATGATTGAGAAGATTCTTATCCTTAAGCCTTGAGGCGCAGATTTTAATTCCGTCAAAATATGTGATATCACCCATCCCCTGCTCCTGATAAAGAGCACAGATTTTCAGCCTTTCAGGATATTCTTTCCAGGCCTCAAGAAGATAGCTGTCCTGGTTTCCGTCAATATATTCCTGAGTGATAACCGCACCCGAAACACCGGCATAATCCATATTGGCAATAAATCTTTCCGCACTGTTGAAGCCGTCAGTCATATAAGGCGGCATCATCTGACGGATTTCTCCGCCGAAATTACTTCTGCCTGAGCCGATATCAAACACGGGCTTGCCGCCAACAAGACCCTTCTGTTTTTTCCATAAATGTGCATGTGCATCAATAATCATAATGTCACTCCGTCTTTGAAGATTGCGATTTCTCTTGAACCGCATTTTTCGTTGTTTGTGGGTCTGCCGTCGGCAACCTCTCTGATGAGCTCCACAAGCTCCCGGGCAATTTTATCCTTTTCAAAGCCGTAAGCTGAAAAGTCAATCCAATGAGGCTTCTTTTTGGCAATTGTGTTGTTGGAAGCAATCTTCACCGTGGGCACTGCACCTCCGAGAGGAGTTCCTCTGCCTGTTGTGAATAATACAAGGTGGCAGCCTGCCGCAGAAAGATTTGTGATTGAAACAATGTCATTTCCCGGGCCGTTGAGAAGACTCAGTCCCGCCTTTGAAACTCTGTCACCGTAATCAAGCACATCAACAACGGGAGCCTTGCCGCCCTTCTGCACACAGCCCAGGGATTTCTCTTCGAGGGTTGTGATACCGCCCTCCTTGTTTCCCGGTGAGGGATTTTCGGAAACGGGCTCTCCGTGGTTTCTGAAATATTCCTTGAAATTGTTGATAAGGGCAACGCTCTTGTCAAAGATTTCCTTGCTGACGCATCTTTCAAAAAGAACTGTTTCGGCACCGAACATTTCAGGCACCTCTGTCAGAACACAGGATGCACCCATTGAGCAAAGAATGTCTGTAACTGAGCCCACAACTGCATTGGCTGTGATTCCCGAAAAGCCGTCGGAGCCGCCGCATTTCATACCGACCTTAAGTCTTGAAGCGCTGACTCTTTCTCTTTTATCCTCAGCTGCTTTTTTCTGAAGCTGAGCAATAAGGCTGCAGCCTTCGGAAATTTCATCCTCACAGTCCTGAACATTGAGAAACTTCACTCTTTCATCATTCCACTGACCGAGCACCTTTTTCATCTCTCCGATGTGATTGTTTTCACAGCCGAGTCCGAGAACAAGCACACCGCCCGCATTTCCGTGGTTGATGAGGCCTCTGAGAATAAGCTGTGTGGTCTCCATGTCTCCGCCAAGCTGACTGCAGCCGTAGGGATGTGAAAAGCAGATTGCACCTGTTTTTTCGGCAAGCTGCTTTCCGATGCTGTTGACGCAGCCAACGGTGGGAACAATCCAGATATCGTTTCTGATGCCGATGTCACCGTTTTCTCTGACATAAGCCTCAATTTCAAAGGGCTCCTCGGGATCAAGAGGCTGAAAGTCGGGAGTGTATTCATAGCTGAGTACATCGCCGAGCTTTGTTTTCATATTGTGCGAGTGAACAAGCTCACCCTTTTTAATATCCGCCGTTGCTCTGCCGATGGGAAAGCCGTATTTGATAACATCCTCACCCTCAGCTATGTCACGCACTGCAGATTTATGTCCCGTTTCAAGATTAACCGAAACGTTGTCTCTTTCATTGATTATGACAGTATCCATTTTAATGCTCCTTCGGCTGTAAGCTGACCGATTTTTTCATAATACTCTGTTACTGTTTCCGTCATATCGGAAATATCACAAAGCCAGAGGCTGCTGTCAGCAAGAATTTCACCGATTGTGCCCTTCTGCATTTTTTCAATAACATCTGCCCCATCGTCGGGAGTATCGTTTTTATAAAAATAAATGAGGTTTGCAAGAGACATTGTAAGTCCCTTGGGGTAGCTACCGTTGAGCTGCTTATACTCAAGAAGAGTGGGAAGCACGCGGACAGCAAACTTGCTGACGCTGTTGAGAGCAATTGATCTGAGCTTATGCTTGATGAAGGGATTTCTGAAGCGGTCGAAGACGCTGTTCATAAATTTTCTGCTGTCTTCATTGTCACCGATTGTGGGAAGAATTTCTTCATTCATACACTTTTCAAGATAAGCGGAAACTGTCTCATCCTCCATACATTCACCTACGGTTTCAAGACCCTTGAGAATTGCACCCGTAACAATTGTTGTGTGTGCGCCGTTGAGGATTCTTACCTTGATTTTTTTATAGGGCTTGGCATCGTCAGTCCATACAACATTGAAGCCGGCCTTTTTAAGAGGAAGCTCATCCTCAAAATTACCCTCAATAACCCACAGATGGAAAATCTCTGCAGTGTCAAGGAATTTGTCATCGGGATGAAGCTGATTTGTTTCATCGTTGGGATAGCCTGTTACGATTCTGTCAACAAGAGTGTTTGAGAAGGTGTTTTCTTTTTCAATCCAGCTGATGAAATCTTCACCGAGATTCCACTTTTCAGCATATCTGAGAACACATTTCTTCAGCTCATCTCCATTGTTGTCAATCAGCTCGCAGGCAAGGAAAACAAAGCCCTTCATACCGTTGAGGTAACGTCTGTGAAGAAGCTGGGTCACTTTACCGGGGAAGGAGCTGCAGGGCTTGTCTGTGATTTCACAGCTGTCATCAAAGGCAATGCCTGCTTCAGTTGTGTTTGAAACAACAAAGCGGAAATCCTCATTGTCTGCAAGAGAAATGAAATCCTCATAATTTTTATAGGGGTCGATGCATCTCGAAATTGATTCAACGAAGGTGTGCTCCTTTTTGATTTCACCGTCCTGAATACCTCTGAGATAAAGATTGTATTTGCAGTCCTGCTCATTGAGCTGCTCACATCTGCCCATTGCAATGGGCTGAACAACAACAGCCTTGCCCTCATAAAGACCTTTTTTGTTAAGGTTATGAAGGAAATAATCGAAAAATCCTCTGAGGAAATTACCCTCACCAAACTGAATAATTGTCTCTTTCATTTTAATCACCTATTTTAATCAGAAGTTTTGCAAGTGTTCCGTTATTATTTCTGAGAGCCTCAAAGGCCTCAACAGCCTTTTCCATTTCATAAACACCGCTGACCATTTTCATTACATCAGCCTTACCTGAAGCAACAAGGTCGATGTTGTTGATGAAATCATTTCTGAGAGCATTTCTGCTGCCGTGAACGTTGAGCTCCTTTTTAAGAAGGATTGAGTGATTGAAATTGGTCTCTCTTTTACCGTTACCGATAAGAATGATGTTGCCGGCAAAGGCGGCATTATCAATGCAGCCAAGGAAGGTTTCGGGAGCACCGCAAGCCTCAATGCAGACATCAAAGCCTCTGCCCTCGGTGAATTCAAGGGTAAACTCCTCAAGGGACTGAGCCTTTGTGTTCACAACAGCGTCAGCACCGTACTGCTTTGCAAGCTCAAGACGGTTGTCAAGAATGTCAGCAACAACAATTCTTCTGCACTTCTGCTTTGCGGCAAGAAGAGCAAAAAGACCGATGGGACCTGCTCCGATAACAAGCACATCGTCAGTTTCCTTGATTTCAGCTCTTGAAACTGCGTGCTGAGAAATTGAGAAGGGCTCAATGAGTGCAAGCTCCTGAGCCGAAAGACCCTTGCCGTCAAAAATTCTTTCAACGGGCATTGCAATATATTCACAGAAGGCTCCGTCACGCTGAACACCCATTGTCTGATTGTCAGTACAGCAGTTCACAAAGCCTCTCTGACAGGAATAACATTCACCGCAATTGAAATAAGGATTGCAGGTCACTATATCACCCTTTTTGAAGCCCTTGTCATTTTCGGGAATTTCAACAATCTCTGCTGAAAATTCGTGACCGGGGATTCGGGGATAGGTTGTGAAGGGCTGGTTACCCGTATATGAAGCAAGGTCAGCTCCGCAGATGCCCACATATTTAACCTTGAGAAGTGCTTCACCCTCTTTGACAACGGGCATTTCAACCTCTCTGATTTCGATTTCATTGGGATTTGAAATTACAATTGCTTTCATTTTATTCATCCTCCTTGATAAAATCCCTGTTCCAGATAACGCCTGTTTTAAGGGGAGCACCCTTGCAGAAAATTTTGTTTTCATAGGCGCCGAGAACATCGTCTGTGAATTCCTTTTTGTCAATCAGCTCAACGACCTCGTCATATCTGCTGTCAACAAGAACCTCAATCGCCTTTTCCATATGCTCCTGACGGAAGTTGATTGAAGCAAAGATAAGATGATTTTCAAAGCCGAAGGGCATTGTGTCATATCTGACAACGGGGCCGAGGGAAAAGCTGTTATAAATTCCGTTGCAGCCGAGCACCTTATGCTCAAAGGCAACTCTGTGCTCAATGTCCGTTCCGCTTGTGCCCACAAACATTGTTGCTCTGCCGCCGAGTCTTTCAATGATTTTTCCCGCTGTTTCTTCTTCGCTCAGACCTGATGTGCAAAGATAATCAGCCTTTGCAATTTCCTTTGAAAAAACAACCTTCTTGCAGCCTTCGTCACTTCTGCCGATGAAAAGAATCTGAGCATCGGGATGGTGTCTTCTGATCTGATCGGCAATGAACAGACCTGTCATACCTAAGCCGAAAACAACGGTCTTTGCAAAGATGCTGTCAGAGGCTCTTTTTCTTGCCTCCTGCTCGGAGCATTTGTGCTTCGCCATTTCAATTCGGAACTGATGAGCCTGACCCAGATCCTCCATTCTTTCAAGCTGGAAAATTGCACAGGCGTAAGGATCGGCAAAGGAAAGTCTCTTTGCAACGGAAAGAGGAAGCTTTGTCAGTCCCGCATATTTTTCGGGAAGAGGAAGAAGCATATCGGGGTTGAAATAATTCTTGTCACAAAAAAGTCCGTCCGCACCGTCACAGCCGTATTCAAAATAGGTTTCATCCTCTGTGTATCTTGTGGGATCCCAGCTGTCTCCGCCTCTGATGAGAACAATTGCAAAGCGGTTTTCAGAGGGTACCCAGACAACGCCCTCGTGACCGTTGATGAGTCTGTTTTCACCCTCGGGAAATTTCTTTGAAAGCTTTCCTGCTCTGCCCATCTTCATCAGCTCAAAGTCTGTTCCGCAAAATCCCTGAAAAACAGGCCAGGCTTCTGTTCCCTTATAAAGCGGCTCACCTCTGAGTCTTTGTCTTTCGGGATTTATAAGATTGATAAGTGAATATTTGATCGGTTCTTTTTCATCATTCTGAAAATATGTACCATAAGTCTGCATTTTTTTACCGTCCTTTCGGCAGTTTTTTTAATACTATCACATTATAAAAGCCGTTTCAACTTTTTGAACAGAAAAAAAGTATTTTTCTTATGTGAATTTTAGACAACAATTTTCTATGTTTTTAACATTGCCTGTATGAGTGCTTATATGATAAAATTCAGTTAATTATTAAAGGGAGGTAAAGCTATGCTTATACTTGAAAACAATAAGGTTTTTGTCCTTGAAACTCAGTCAACCCATTATGTTTTGGCAGTTAACTGTGAGGGCGAGCTTGAACACATTCACTGGGGCAGAAAATGTGCAATTGAGGATTATGAATCTCTTTACACGGCCCACGATATAAACTCAAATCACTCGACACGTGACAAAGGTGCAACAGAATACCTTGCTCATGGGGGTAAGGTTTACAGAACACCTGCTCTTATAGCTTCTTATGCCGACGGATGCCGCGAAACCGTTCTCACCTATAAAGACTTCAATGTCTTTGATGAGAATGAAGCCTTTGTGCTTGAAATCATTCTTGAGGACAAGGCATACGGTCTTGAGGCTTCACTTTTCTATAAGCTCAGAGAAGAAACCGATATCATTGAAAGATATGTGAAAATCAGAAACTGCTCAGACGAAAAAATTATTCTGAAAAAGGCAGCTTCGGGAGAATTCACACTCCCCTCTCTCAGACCCTATACCTCAACCAATTTCAACGGTGCATGGGCGGCTGAATTCAGAATGGAAGACACAGTTGTCAAAAACGGTACTCTCACCTATGAAAGCAGAAAGGGCGGCAGTAATCACACAAACAGTCCCTTCTTTATTCTTTCACAGGATGCAACGGAAAAAAGCGGTGAGGTTTTCTTCGGTGCTCTTGCCTGGAGCGGAAACTTCAAGTCAGAGATTTCCCGTGATTTCATCGGACGCACCCGTGCAGTTATCGGTGTGAGTGATTTCGATTTTTCCTTCGATCTTCTTCCCGGTGAAGAATTTGATGCCCCCTCCGTTTTCTGCGGATATGCAGAGGGCTTCGGTGAAATGAGCAATCAGATGAACCGCTTTGCTTATGAGCATATTATGCCGAAAAGATTTGCCCGTGAGCCTCTTCCCGTTCTTTATAACAGCTGGGAAGCAACCTGGTTTGATGTCAGCTGCGAGGGACAGCAGAAGCTTGCTGAAATTGCCGCAGATATCGGCTGTGAGCTTTTTGTTATGGATGACGGCTGGTTCGGTCAGAGAAAGGACGACCACGCAGGTCTCGGTGACTGGTATGTCAACAGTGAAAAATTCCCCAACGGTCTCAAGCCTCTGATTGACAAGGTAAAAAGCCTCGGTATGAGATTCGGTCTATGGTTTGAGCCTGAAATGGTCAACCCCGATTCAGACCTTTACCGCACTCATCCCGAATGGACATATCATTATGACACAAGAACTCCCTCTCTTCTGAGAAATCAGCTTGTTCTCAATCTTACCAGAGACGATGTGAAGGAATTCGTTTTCAGCTCAATGGACGATATGCTTTGCAAGTATGACATCAGCTACATAAAGTGGGATATGAACAGAGCCTACTCCGAAACGGGTGCAGACAATCTTGCAAACCCCCAGGAGCTGTGGTACAGACACACAAAGGCAGTTTATGAAATTGCCGACAGACTCAAGGCTAAGCATCCCGACCTTCAGATTGAGTGCTGTGCTTCAGGCGGCGGCAGAGCTGATTACGGTGCACTCTCCCATTTTGATATGGTTTGGACAAGTGACAACACCGACCCCGTTGACCGCCTTGAAATCCAACACGGCTTCTCACTGCTTTATCCCATAAAGACAATGAGAGCCTGGGTAACAGACACAAACAGACACTCCCGCCCCAATGATTTCGATTTCCGATTCAACGTCACAATGCAGGGCTCTCTTTCAATCGGCGGCAATCTTCTCAAATACAATGAAAAAGAGCTTGAAATTCACAAAAAATATATCTCCCTTTACAAAGAAATCCGCAACACCGTCCAATTCGGCTTCTTCTACCGCCTTGCAAATTTCCAAAAGGACAAAATCTATGCAACAGAATATGTTCTCGGCAATCAGGCCGTTGTCTTCCTTTGCAAGAAGGTCAACACCTTCTTCAACGACAAGTTCTTGCGTCTGCGCCTTGAAGGTCTTGACAAGAACAGTCAGTATAAATTCACCTTCAGAGACAGAGAGTTTATCAAAAGCGGTGCTTATCTGATGAATGTTGGTCTGGAGTTTGAAATGGGTTCAACCCTGGAATCAGAAATTATAATTTTGGAAAAGGTAAACTAAGGTGAACTTATGACTCAAAAAGAATATCTTGCACTTATTGACAATGTCATTAAAAACGGAAAATACAAAGCAGACTGGAAATCCCTCTCAAACCATAAGACTCCCGATTGGTTTGTTCATGACAAGCTTGGCGTGTTCATCCACTGGGGTATTTACAGCGTACCCGCCTACGGCAGTGAATGGTATTCCCGTTCAATGTATGACAAAAGAGTAAGAGAGTTTGAATATCACAGAAAAACCTACGGTGAGCAGAAGGATTTCGGTTATAAAGATTTCATCCCCATGTTCAAGGCTGAAAAATTCAGTGCAGAAAAATGGGTTGAGCTTTTCAGAAAAGCAGGCATCAGATATGTTATGCCCGTTGCCGAGCACCACGACGGCTTTGCAATGTATGACACCGAGTTTAACAAATGGAACAGCGTGAACATGGGACCCTGTGTTGACGTGACGGGTGAGCTTAAATCTGAATGTGAAAAGCAGGGGCTTACCTTCTGCGCTTCAACTCACAGAGCCGAGCATTATTTCTTTATGAATCTCGGCAGAACCTTTGACAGCGATGTCAATGATGACAATTACAGAGATTTTTACGGACCCGCCGTTTATTCAGAGGGACTCAATTCAGAAAATCTCGGCATCACAACGGAAAACATTTATTCCGAGGGAGCAAGTCAGGAATGGCTTGAGGACTGGATGGTCAGAACCTGTGAGCTTGTTGACAAATATCAGCCTCAGATTCTTTATTTTGACTGGTGGATTCAGAACCACTCCTTCAAGCCTTATCTGAAAAAGATTGCCGCTTATTATTATAATCGTGCTCTTGAATGGGGTAAGGAAGTAACAATCAACTATAAGCACGAGGCATTCCCCCCCACCGTTGCAACCTTTGACGTTGAAAGAGGTGCACTGACGGGAATTTCACCTGTGCCCTGGCAAACAGACACGGCAATCGGCAAAAACTCCTGGGGCTACCGCAAGGACAATACATACAAATCATCAAGACAGATTATCTGTGACCTGATTGACATTGTTTCAAAAAACGGCAACCTTCTTCTTAACATCGGTCCCCGTTCAGACGGCACAATCACCGAGGAAGAAACAAAGGTGCTTCTTGATATGGGTAAATGGCTTGAAACCAACGGTGAAGGCATTTACGGAACAACCTTCTGGAAAACCTTCGGTGAAGGCTCTGTCAATGCCGAAGCAGGCTTTTTCAAGGACGGCGACGAAAAGGCATTCACGGAAAAGGATTTCCGCTTCACCTATAAGGACTGCAGCCTTTATGTTTTCCAGATGCGTCCCGACGGCAAGGATGTTAAAATCAGAACACTCAGCAAAAAGAATGTTCACGATTTTCTTGTTGAAAGCGTTGAGCTTCTCGGCGTCGGCAAGGTTGAATTTGAAAGAACAGAGGATGAAATGATCATCCGCCTTCCCGAAGGCACCGACGCTGAATTTCCCATTTGCTTCAAGCTTGAAATCAGCTGATTATATCAAAACAACAAAGACCTCACAAATTACTGTGAGGTCTTTTTATTAGGCTTAAGTTACTTAATCTTTATATTCAGGTAACCAGTCCTTATGTGCCTCAAGAAGCTCATCAACCATTGCATAAATATCCTTGATATTAAGCTCTGAGCCGGTCAGGGGATCCATCATAGCCGCATTGTAAATGTATTTCTTTTCAAGTGTAGCTGCAGCCTGAATTGTCAGAAGCTGAGCGTAAATATTACTTGCATTCATTGCCGCAAGCTGAAGAGGAAGCTCTCCCATGTGGCAGGGTGTGATGCCGCTGCCGTCAACAAGACAGGGAACCTCAACACAGGCATCCTTGGGCAGATTTTCAATAAGTCCGTTGTTGAGCACATTGCCGCCGATTTTGTAGGGCTTGTTGGTAACAATTGCCTCCATAATGTATGAGGCATATTCATGTGAACGCTCATGAGTGATTTTTCCGTCAGCAAGGATGCTGTCTCTTTCCTTTTCCCAACCTTCAATCTGATTGACACAGCGGCGGGGATACTCATCAAGAGGAATGTTGAACTCCTCAATCATCTCGGGATATCTTGACTTGATATAGAATCCGTTGTATTCCGCATTGTGCTCACTGCTTTCGGTGCAGTAATAGCCAAGCTTGTCAATATAATCATAGCGCACCATATCTCCGTGCTTTTCTGTGGCATTTTTTTCCTTTGCTCTCTTTTTGATTTCAGGATAAAGGTCATTACCCTCCTTGTCTCTTATGTCAAGAAGCCACGCCATATGGTTAATACCTGCAATGATGTCTGTTCTGCCTTCTACCTTATCCTCCATACCCAGAGCCTCAAGAAGATGCTTTGAGCAGCCCTGAACGCTGTGGCAAAGACCGACAGTTTTGATTTTTGTGTATCTGAGCATATAGCCTGTGAGCATTGCCATGGGGTTTGTGTAATTAAGGAACCAGGCATCGGGACAAACCTCTTCCATGTCATCGGCAAATGCCTTCATCACGGGAATTGTACGAAGAGCTCTCATAATTCCGCCGATGCCCATTGTGTCGGCAATTGTCTGACGGAGTCCGTACTTCTTGGGAATTTCAAAATCTGTTACGGTGCAGGGCTCATAGCCGCCGACCTGAATTGCATTGACAACAAATTTTGCATCTCTGAGAGCATCCTTTCTCTGCTCAACACCAAGATATGTTGTGATTTTTGCTCTGCCCTCATTGATATTTCTGTTGATTGCGGAAAGAATAATCTCCGACTCTCTGAGTCTCTTTTCATCAATGTCATAAAGCGCAAACTCACTGTCTCTCAGACAAGGGGTGCACATACAGTCACCGATAACATTTCTTGCAAAGATTGTGCTTCCCGCACCCATAAATGTAATTTTCATATTTATCATCCTTTCAATAAAATTCTTTAAAAAGAATTAATTTAACTTTGTTGCAGCCCGAAAATAAATTCGAGTTAAATTATCATACCTATTGCATAAATAGCCGCAAGGTGTAAGGGGTAAAAAAGATAAAAGAAATACTTAAGCTTTTTCTTACCCGCTTCCCCGTTATAAAGAAAGAGGAAGGGCAGAGAAAGCATTGCCCAGAAAAATGACGGTGTAAACGCTCCGTAGCAAAGAGCGGAAAAAGCAAGAAGTCCGAGAGAATAAACAATCAGCTTTTTCCTTCTGTCTCTGCACACAGCGGCAAACAGCGGAAGAACAATTCCCGGTAAGCCGTAATCAAGAGTAATTTTTATACCCGTCAGAGCAAAAGAATTTTCGAAAAACAGACAAAGTGAAAACAGCACTGCCAGAATGCCGAAGAAAATCAGCCCCGTTTTCACACCCGGAGCCTTCTTCATTTCAAGAAAGCTGCCGCAAAGCAGAATTGAAAAAGAGAAGGTGAACAGTATGTTCAGATAAAATCCGTTTCCGCTGCCTGTTATAAAGCTTTCGGCAATGTTGACCGCCTGACAGATGAGAGCAAGAACAAAAAGTCTGAGAAAATACTTTTTTCTGTCCTTTGTGTAAAAGCAGCCCTCACCGATGAAAAAGGCAAACAAGGGCATTGCTGTTCTGCCGATGAGTCTGAGGGTGAAGAGCTGAGGAAAAAGCACCACTCCCACATGGTCAATCGTCATTGTCAGACAGGCAAGCAGTTTAATCTGATTCCTGGTCATAAGCTAACTTGCTCTCCCCCGCTTTTTCTTGATTTCTCAGCAGCAAGAGCGATATCGTGGCTGATAACCGTTGCATCAATTGTCGTAACATCCTTGAGGTCGGTCTTTTCACCGCAGATGATTTTCACAAAATTTGAAATGAGGCGGATGTCACCCTCAACGTGTCCGCTGACAGCAGGACTGCCTGTAAAAACTCTTTTTTTGCCCTTGCCGAAAATGTTCATTTCAAGCTTTGTACCGTATCCGATAAGCTCACCCTTTGTGCCCACAATGTGACACTCTCTGAACATCTTCTCGGAAAAGCCGTTCATATTGAGAACAGCAACTGCTCCGTTTTCGAATTTCATTGTAACAAGCTGATGGTCACAGACATTGTTGTCATTGAGGAAAACGCATTTTCCGTAATCACCGTATCTGATTGCCTCCTCAATGTCCTTTCTGCTGTTGAGAGCCTTGCCCGTGAGCGTTCTTTTCATATGCTTTATGAACTTTGCCTTATAAAAGGGATCTGTTATGTAAAGCCTCTGAGCATCATAAGGACAGTTCTTTTTTGCCTTGCAGCCGCCCATACAGCTTTTCGCCGCACCCTCGGGAGCGCATTCCTTTTTGAAATATCTGATTCCTCCCACGGAGCTGACACTTGTGCAGGGACTGTCGACAAACCAGGCAATAAGATCAATATCGTGACAGCACTTTGCAAGGATTGAGGGAGTTGAGGTGAATTCATCTCTCCAGTTTCCTCTGACAAAGCTGTGGGCAAAATGGAAATAACCCACATTTTCCGTGTGATTGATTGAAACAATGTCACCGATTTTTCCCGAAGCTATGATTTCCTTGATTTTGCTGTAATAATTTGAATATCTCAAAACGTGGCAGATAATAAGAAGAGCGCCCTTTTTCTCTGCAAGGTCCTTAAGCTCAAGGTATTCCTCTCTTGACCCGCTGACAGGCTTTTCAAGAAGAATATATCTGTATCCCGTTTCAAGAGCCTTTTTTGTGATTTCATAATGACTTGCATCCTGTGTTGAAATTATAAGAGCATCGGAAACAACACCCTTTTCAAAAAAGCTGTCAGGGGAAAGATACCGTCTTTCCTCGGGAATTCCGAATTTAGGAGCAATATCGTCAAGAGCCTGCTGACGTATATCACAAAGAGAATGAAGCCTGACCTTTTTTGAATGAAAGCCTTTCAGAAAGCCCATATATTCTGTGCCTCTGTTGCCAAGACCGATAACCGAAACTGTTTTCACAAGCCTGTTCCTCCTTTTAAGAAGCTTTAAAATTTAACTGTCAGTGTTTTTAATATAAACACATTGAAATTTTACTCAGTTAAACCTTGTTAAGCTCTATGTTAACATAAAACCGCATTATTTTAAATAGTATCAGAGTTTAATTTTCATAATTTTATTGTGCAAATATTAATTTTCTTCACATCATAACAAATTGTTCATAATTGGTTGACTCCTGAATATAATTGTGGTATATTTACTGACATAATTCCAATTTTTATCGAGGCGTTTTTTATGGAAAAAATCATTTCAATCATTATGGCACTTGTTGCCTTTGTTTCGGGCTATTTTTCATCAATCTTCCCCGATTCAAAAGCCGACTATACCGTTCACACCGATATAAGCTACGGTCTGAGCGAAAGAAATTATCTTGACATTTATGTTCCCGAAACCGCATATGACAGAAAAGAAAATGCTTGTGTGCTTTTCATTCACGGCGGCTCCTGGTCAAACGGAGACAAAAAGGAAATGGCATCCCGCTGCATTGAGCTTGCAGAAAAGGGCTACATCACCGCAACAATGAATTACACTCTTTATTCAGCCGGTAATGCAGACAGCTTCACCGTTGACATAATGCTTGACGAAATCGGTCTTGCATTGGAGAAAATCAAGGACTTCTCATCTTATGAGGGACTGAACATCAAAAAAGCCGCTCTCTCAGGCTTTTCCTCAGGCGGTCACATTTCTCTGCTTTATTCCTACACAAGAGCTGACAAATCCCCTGTTCCTCTTGTATTCACGGCAAATATGGTTGCTCCCTCTCTTCTCAGCTATGAAATCTGGGGAGACCTCTGTCCCGTGATTGTCAGCGGATTGACCGGTCTTGAAATCACAGCAGAAAACATCAATTCCGATATGGCAAAGAAAGCAATTGCCCGTGTTTCTCCCGTAACATATATAAACAAAAACACAATGCCCTCTCTTTTTGCTTATGCAGGAAAGGACCCCATTGTAAAAAAAGAAAATGCCGAAGCCGTTGCAGAAAAATTTGAGCAGGTGGGAGCAAAATATGACCTTGTCTTTTATCCCGACTCCTTCCACACTCTTCTGAATAATCCCGAGCAGCACGAGATTTACCTTGAAACTCTTGACCGTTACTGCAAGGATTATTTCGGTTATTGATTTTAAAGTCAGGCTTTTGCCTGACTTTTTTATTTTATCCGCTTCTTTTTTTGCATCTGAAACACCAATTAAAAAATCCCGTACAATCTGAATTGTACGGGATTTTGTTTATCTGATGAAAATTATTCAGCTGTGTTCTTCTTGAGAGTCTCAAGCTCTGCTCTGAGTTCCTTGGGAAGCTTGTCACCGAATTTTGCGTAGAACTCTTCGATGCCTTTTGCATCTTCAGCCCAGAGAGCCTTATCAACATCAAGGATAGCCTTAAGACCGTCAACAGTAACTTCACCTTCAAGGCCTTCGAGGTTGATGTCTTCAGCCTTGGGAAGATAACCGATTGCTGTTTCGTCAGCGCCAACCTTACCTTCACATCTGTCGATGATCCAGTCAAGAACACGAAGGTTGTCACCGAAGCCGGGCCACATGAAGTTGCCTTCGTCATCCTTACGGAACCAGTTAACGTTGAAGATCTTGGGAGCCTTGTCAGCATCAAGTGTTTCACCGATGTCGATCCAATGCTGCCAGTAATCAGCCATGTCATAACCGCAGAAGGGAAGCATAGCCATGGGGTCACGACGAACAACACCTACTGCACCTGAAGCTGCAGCTGTTGTTTCTGAAGCCATGATTGAACCAACGAATACACCGTGGTTCCAGTCTCTTGACTGATATACAAGGGGAGCAAGCTTAGCACGACGGCCGCCGAATACGATTGCTGATACGGGAACACCGTTGGGGTTCTCGAACTCGCTGCTGAT
>JAZOWF010000006.1:0-6727 GCA_045659065.1 Acutalibacteraceae bacterium | reverse complement strand
CGAAGCACTTTAAAAGGCGAAATAGTGTTGCAAGAAAAGGCGAAAACCACCGATAATGCTGACGCATATCGGTGGTTTTTAACGCATTATTGTGATGCTATTTCACTTTTTAAAGAAATACTGCCTTATGTGGCGTCGGCGAAATCCTCGGCGGTTGTCTTTTTTATAAGTGAAGCTTATGAAATTTTTTCTTCGGTTCTGAAGCCCTTCTTTATAAGGAAGAACAGGGGGATAAGAACAAAGACGGAAACAATTGCTGCATAAACAAACATACTGCTTGAAGGAACAATCGTGTCAACTCCGTATTCGTTTACATATGTAATTGCTGAGTTGCGGCAAGCCATATCACCGAGTGCGGGACCGAGCACCATGGGAATAAGCACGGTAAAAATCATTCTGATGCCCTGGAAAAGACCTGCCTTTCCGTCGGGGATGAAGTCCTTGATTGCCGCATTGAACTGAATTCCCGTAACAAGATTTCCTACAACAGCGGGTACAATTCCGATAAGAATGATATGGATATTGGTTGAGGTTGAAAGAATAACAAGACCTGCGGTCATAAGAATTGCACTGGGGATGAGACCCTTAGCTTTGTTTCTTCCCGAAAGCCTAAGAAGATATATCATACCGCCTATGAGAATTGCAAGCATAACGGCAAAGGTGGCAATAACGCTGGGGGTGAGAAGATTTTCTCCGTTGTCGGGGATAACAACATACTGAAGGTAAACAAGCAGATAGGGGAAGAAGACCTGATAGGAAACGCTTGAAAAGCCGACAGCCAAAAAGGTCAGATAAAGTCTGGAGTTTTCTTTGATGACAGACGGTCTGAAGCCATAGAAAAGATCTGCCCAGTAGCTTGATGAGCCTTCACTTTCAGCGGGCTTTACAGTCGGATTTTTAATGAGGAAAAGACCTGCAATACCGCAGGCGGTAACAATGAGACCGAGATAAAGGAAAAAATCCTGATAAGAAACTGTGCCCGACTGTGCAAGGCTTCCCACGCCCATAACTGCCACCATTGACAGAAAGCCGACAAAGGTGAAGGCGGTTTCAATTGTCGGTCTGACCTTGGGTGTTGAGATGTCTGTGACCCATGCATTGAAGGCGGCATCGTTGCTTGTTGAGCCCATAAAGGTCATAACGATATCCATAATAATGATAATCCAGACCGTTGATGTGAGAATTTTTGCTTCATCTGAAAGCTTGAGAACGGCGGCAACATTGTCCTTTGTGATAAATCCGAAAACAGCAGTTACTAGACCCCAGAGAATGTATCCGACGGAAATGAACAGCTTACGGTTTTTCATTTTGTCGCTGAGAGTACCCATAATGAAGGTTGTCAGCACAGCGGCAATTGCTGAAAGTGCGACCATTCGGCTGATTGCGGTTGTGGGTGCCATTGAGCCTGCCATTGCTTGCTGAGAAGCATTTGAATAAACGGAATTATAAAGGAACGTATTGAAATACATATTTTCAATGTTCCAGGCAATACCGCCCATAAAGCTGAAAAGGCACATAGTAAACCAGGTTTTTTTGGAGAGTTTTTCTTTGTACATAGCTTTGCTTCCTTTCATATTTATGAATGTATTATACATTAAATCTGTGATGAATTCAATATAGTTTCTTAAGAGAAATATGCAAGAGAGGATTCCTTCTTCTTTTGTCTTTTTCAACAAGGCTTCAGCCTTAATAAATACATAGTGCACAAAAATTATGACCAAATTGTTATTATAAATCCAATTCGTTGAAATAATCTGTTTACAGTGTTATCATAATTTTATAAAACAAAAAAGGAGAGATTTTTTATGGTGTTTTCAACATTCTGGTCAAAGGTTTTAGGTGTTCTGCTTGCAGTTCTGACACCTATTCTGAACGTTTTATTTGTGGATTTCAATCCTGCTGACACATCTGTGGAAGCAGCACTGCTTAAAACAGACGGATTTATGAAGGGCGTCTGCCACGCTGAGCCTCAGTATGATCTTATCAAGGGCGCAAATATTGAGTGGTTCCGTGATGATATTCCCTTCCCTTATGATGCCGACGGAAACATTTCCGAGGTCTATAAAATGTGGAAGGAATATGTCAAGGCTTATGCTGACAACGGCATAAGAATTTTCGGTATCACACCTTATCCCGAGGATTACATTGAATACGGACTTGATCCCCGTGACCCCGAATGCCGTGACGAAATTCAGGATATTGCCCGCTTCTATGTGGAGGACCTGAGAGGAATTGTGGGTGCATTCCAGATTACAAATGAAATGGGTATTGATCGCTTCACTTACCCTCTGACAATGGAGGAGGCTTATGATTTCATCGGTATGCAGCTTGAGGCAATGTATCCAATAAGAGGGGATATTCTTATCGGTTACAATCTTGCGGCCCTTTCAATTGCAACAATGCCCCTTGAGATGAAGGAATATCATCAGTACTGTGACTATGTGGGCGTTGACCTTTATCTCGGCAGCTTTGAAAATATTCTTAAAAATATCAATCAGTATGTTCTTGTGCTCAATTATGTAAGAAGGGTCACAGATAAGCCTGTAATTCTCTGCGAATTCGGTTATATCGGTCTCGGTGAGCCCAAGTCAGATGAAGAAAAGAAGGCAATTCTTGAAAGCTACGGCTATTCAAGTGAAGAACAGGCGAGAGCAGATATTGATAATTTTATCAAGGCTTTACCCGAGGAGCTGGCAAATGAGTTTGACAGATATGCCGATGAGACTCCCGAATACAGAGCCGAGCTTATGTTTGAGGGCGAATTCTCCAACCATCTTTACAGAGAGCTTCACGACGGCTTCGGTCTTTACGGCTATGAGCATACACCCGAGGGACAGGCAAAGTTCTTCTTAGATCTGATTCCCAAAATCAGAAATCTTGATTATGTTATCGGCTCATTTATTTATATGTGGGATGACTCGGGAGACTGTTATGTTTGCGGTCAGAGTGACTGTCCCGTTGAAACAAAATGGGGTCTTGTTGACAGTGAAGGCAACCCCAAGCCCTCTTATTATGCGGTCAGAGATGCCTTTGCAGACTGATAGCGCACCAAGATGACGAAAAAAATATTGCTGCACAAAAGAAATAAAAGATAATTCAGAAAATAATTCTGCAAAAACAGCCTTATGCCGAAAAATATATTTATTATTCTGTGATATTTACATTTTTCTTTGCTTAATATATAATGAAACTGACAAACAGGTGATAAAAATATGGATAAAATAGATTATGAAATTCTGGCGTGTCTGAAGGAAAACGCCCGTGAAAATGCAACAAACATCGGGGCAAAAATCAACCTTTCGACATCGGCTGTTATTGAACGCATAAAAAAATTCGAGGCCTCGGGGCTGATTAAAAAATATACAATTGTTGTAGATCAGCAGGCGCTCGGCGGCGGTCAGATTGCTTTTATAAGCATACGTCTTGAGCACCCGAAGTATTATGAAAAATTTGTTGAGCTGATTAATTTGCACAACTCTGTTGCGGAATGTTATTACATTGCGGGTGATTTTGATTTTATTCTCAAGGTTATCACAAAAACGGGGGAGAAGCTGGAGGGCATTCTTAATTATGTCAAATCCATTGAAGGCGTCTCTCTCACAAGAACAACCGTTGTTTTGTCAGAGAACAAAAATGAGGTTTGTCTGTTACCTTGAAAAAACTTGAAGCAATTTAAGTGAACAGCCTGGGTGAGAATGAAGCTCAGGTAAAAATAAAAAAATTTTTTTGAAAGGGTTTGATGTTATGATTATCGGTATTCCTAAGGAGATTATGCACGGTGAAGGCAGAGTTTCAGCTATTCCCGAAACAGTTGCAAAGCTTAAGGCTGACGGTTTTGAGGTTCTTGTTGAAAACACTGCAGGTGAAGGCGCTTTCTTCAGTGATGAAGAATATGCAGCCGCAGGCGCAGTAATGGTTGCAGATGTTGCAGAGCTTTATGAAAAGGCTGATATCATTCTTAAGGTTAAGGAGCCTCAGTTCAACAAGGCTAAGGGCATCCACGAGGTTGACATGATGCACAAGGGTCAGTATCTCATCACCTTCATTCACCCTGCTTCA
Organism: Acutalibacteraceae bacterium; assembly: GCA_045659065.1. Taxonomy (GTDB): domain Bacteria; phylum Bacillota; class Clostridia; order Oscillospirales; family Acutalibacteraceae; genus UBA6857. Next base: position 2,668 of record JAZOWF010000006.1, on the reverse strand, counting down.
CCCGTTAACCACGAAATGGTTAAGAATATGGCAGCTAAGGGTGTTATCAGCCTTACTCTTGACGGTGTTCCCCGTATTTCAAGAGCTCAGAATCTTGACGCTCTGACATCAATGAGCACCTGCGCAGGCTATAAGGGTATTCTTATGGCAGCAAACGATCTTGCAAAATTTATTCCTCAGATTTTCTGTGCTGTCGGTATGGTTAAGCCCTGTAATGCTCTTGTTATCGGCACAGGTGTTGCAGGTCTTCAGGCTCTTGCAACAGCAAAGAGACTGGGCGCCGTAACTTATGCAGCAGACATCCGTCCCGCAGCAGCAGAGCAGGCAATGAGCCTTGGTGCAAAGATTGTTGACACAGGTGTTCCCGCTGAGGTTGCAGTCGGTCAGGGCGGTTATGCAAATGCTCTGAGTGAAGAATGGCTCAAAATTGAAAGAGAAGCTCTCAAGGACACAATCAAGGATATGGATATCGTTTTCTGCTCCGCTCTTGTTCCCAGTAAGCTTGCTCCCGTTATTATTACAGAAGAAATCGTCAAGTCAATGAAGCCCGGCTCCGTTATCGTTGACATTTCAATTGACCAGGGCGGTAACTGTGCAATCACTGTTCCCGGTGAAACAGCAGTTAAGCACAAGGTCACAATCGAAGGCATCAAGAATATTCCCGGTCTTCTTCCCACAAGCTCAACCTGGATGTTCTCACACAACATCTACAACCTTGTCAAATATCTGACAAAGGACGGCGCAATCAATCTTGATATGAATGATGAAATCGTTCAGGGTATTATGACAACAATTGACGGCAAGGTTGTTCATAAGGGTGCTCTTGAAGCAATGAACGCTTAATTTATTCGAAGGGAGTATTTTTAAATGCCCGGATGGATTTTAATTTTGATTTTTGTTGTAGCCGCAGTTGTCGGCTATCTGATAATCAATAAGGTGCCCACCTTACTGCACACACCTCTGATGTCAGGTATGAACGCTTTGTCAGGTATCACGGTGCTCGGCGCACTGACAGTTCTGGCAGTGGCTCTCAAGGAAAAATCACCTGTTATCAGCGTGATTGTCGGCATTGCTGCAATTGTGTTTGCAATGATTAATGTTGCGGGCGGCTTCGCAGTAACAGGCAGAATGCTGAAAATGTTTAAAAAGGGAGACAAATAAATGATACCGTCAACAATTTATTACATAATCAGCGGAGTCCTTGTGTTAGGTGTTCTTGTCGGCATCAGTATGATGAGTAAGGTCAAATCCGCTAAATCAGGTAATACTCTTTCCGCAATCTGCACTGTTCTTGCAATTGCCGTTGTTCTTTATGACAATCAGGTGCTTACCGCTTGGCAGGCATGGCTTGGTATTGCCATCGGTGCCGTAATCGGTATTTTCGGTGCTTATAAGGTCAAAATGATTGAGATGCCTCAGGCCGTTGCTCTTTTGAACGGCTTGGGCGGTCTTGCAAGTGCATTGGTTGCAATTCTCACAATTCAGCAGGCTTCAGATGATAAATTTGCCGTTTATGTGGGCGCAGTTGCTCTTCTCGTCGGCTGGGTAACCTTCACGGGAAGCCTTGTTGCTGCAGGAAAGCTTCACAAGCTGCTTCCCCAGAAGCCGATTGTCTGGAAGGCTCATTCCGCAATTGTTGCTGTCACAATAATTGCCTGCCTTGCCGCCATCGTGCTTGTTCCCGACTGTATCTGGCTTATATCAGCTTTATCTGCCTTCTTCGGTGTTGCTTTTGCAATCCGTGTCGGCGGTGCTGATATGCCCATTACTATTTCACTTCTCAACTCTCTCAGCGGTGTTGCAGGAGGTATTGCAGGTATTGCCGTTGGTGATCCTCTTCTTGTTGCAATCGGCGGTGTTGTCGGTGCATCGGGTCTCTTGCTGACACAGATTATGTGCAGAGCAATGAACAGAAGCCTCATCAGCATCCTTCTTGGAAGCTCAGGCAAAAAATCATCAAAGCCCAAGGCTCAGACTGAAAAAGCGGCTGAAGAAGCTGTTCAGGCAGAGCCTGAGGTTAAAGAAGAAATTACTGTCAATGACATTCTTTCCGAAGCAAAGAAGGTTATCATTGTTCCCGGCTACGGTATGGCTCTTGCTCAGGCGCAGAGCACCGTCAAGGCTCTCTGTGACAAGCTTGAAAGCAAGGGCGCAGAGGTCAAGTTTGCAATTCATCCCGTTGCAGGACGTATGCCCGGACATATGAATGTTCTTCTTTGTGAGGTTGACGTTCCTTATGACAAGCTTTATGAAATGGATGCAATCAACGATGAATTCAAGGAATGTGATGTTGCAATCATTGTCGGAGCAAATGACGTTGTGAACCCTGCCGCAAACACAGCGGAGGGAACACCCATTTACGGAATGCCCGTGCTCAATGTTGCTGATGCTAAGAATGTGATTGTATGTAACTTTGATACAAAGCCCGGTTATGCAGGTGTTCCCAATCCTCTTTACGAGAGTAAAAATACAATTATTATGCTCGAAGACACAAACGAAACTGTTGCTCAGCTAACAGAAGCACCTTCGGACAAAAAGGCTGTTGAGGTTAAGGCTGAGGAAGCTGTAACAGCAGAGGTTTCCGTAAGTGACATTCTCTCAGAAGCAAAGAAGGTTATCATTGTTCCCGGCTACGGTATGGCTCTTGCTCAGGCGCAGAGCACCGTCA
>JAZOWF010000005.1:0-23606 GCA_045659065.1 Acutalibacteraceae bacterium | reverse complement strand
AACAAATTAGATGTATTATATAATTAAAATAAATATAAAGGATGGATTACTATGAAAAAAGCACTCAAGGTTATTATTGTTATTTTGCTTGTTGCAGTTATCGGCGCGGGCAGCTTCCTCATTTATAAAAGCTCTCAGGGAATTCCCTTTGACATTTCTTCAGTTGAAAGCATCGGAACAGATGTTGAAATTGTCTGTGAAGACGATGACAGCGTTACTCTTCAGAAAAAAAGTGAGGATGATTTCAAGGTGCTGATGTTCACAGACACTCATTTTTGCGGTAAGAAGGACAAGGATGCCATGACTGCCGAATACCTTGTCAAAAACATCACCGAGCAAAAGCCTGACCTTGTTATTTTCGGCGGTGACATCATCACAGGCGGCTTCACAAAAAAGAGAACAACTGAGCTTGCTGAGCTTATGGATGCTCTCGGTGTTTACTGGGCTTCAGTTCTCGGCAACCACGAGGGTGAAGGCAATTTTGCAATTTCAAGAGAAGAAAACATTGAAATCTTCTCCTCTCTTGAATACGGTCTTATGAGAAAGGGCAAGGACGGTGTTGACGGAAACGGAAACTACGCAATCAACATTCTCAGTGCCGACGGAAGCATCAGAGAGGTTTTCTTCCTTATGGATACAGCCGGCTATATGACAGAGGAATCAAAGGCTGAATACGGTGTGACAAAGGAAGGCGAGGTTTACGACGGCGTCAAAACCTCACAGGTTCAGTGGTACAAGGAAAAGCACGATTCCATTGAAGCAGAATACGGAAAGTTCCGCTCGGTAGCCGTTGTTCACATTCCTCCCTATCAGGCAGAGCAGGAATACGAAGAGGACGATTTCCTTTACGGTGAAAAGCGTGAGGGTGTGTGTGAGTCCGGCTTTGATGCAGGTCTGATTGATGCAATGCTCGAAAAAGGCAGTGCTCAGGCAATTTATTTCGGACACGACCATGTCAATGATTTCGGTGTTATGTATGAAGGCATTCTTCTTTCATATATCCAGCCTTCAGGCTACGGCGCATATAACCTTGAAAGCAAATTCGGCGCCCCGGAGGAAGAATGGATTCAGGGCTGCACAATGCTCAGCATAAAAGCAGACGGCACATACTTGGCAGAAAGCATCTATAACCACAAATAAAGGAGTTTTTACTTATGAAATATATTAACAACAAAGCTGAGGATATCAAAATAGCTTATATCGGAGGCGGCTCAAGAGGCTGGGCCTGGGGTCTTATGAGTGACCTTGCAACAGCAGGAGATATGAGCGGCAGAGTTGAGCTTTATGACATTGACCTTGAAGCTGCCAAAGCAAACGAAATCATCGGCAACAAATTCAACAGCCTTCCCGATGCGGCTTCCAAATGGGAATACAAGGCAGTTGAAACCATCAAAGAGGCACTCACCGGTGCAGATTTTGTTATAATCTCAATTCTCCCCGGAACCTTTGATGAAATGGAAAGTGATGTTCACGCCCCCGAGGAATACGGCATTTATCAGTCCGTCGGTGACACAACAGGCCCCGGCGGTGTTATCAGAGCAATGCGTACTCTTCCCATGTTTGAGGAAATTGCTGAAAATATCAAAAAATATTCACCCGATGCATGGGTTATCAATTACACCAATCCCATGACCTTGTGTGTTAAGACTCTTTACAGAGTGTTCCCCGAAATCAAAGCCTTCGGCTGCTGCCACGAGGTTTTCGGCACTCAGGATCTTCTTGCGAAAATAGCAGGTATCCTTTTTGATGAGGATGTCAAAAGGAAGGAAATCAAGGTCAACCCCATCGGCGTCAACCATTTCACCTGGCTGACAAGCGCCAGATACAGAAATATCGACCTTTTCCCCTATTATAAAGACTTCTGTGAAAAATATAAGGACGGCTGTGCCGAATACGTTGATCCCGTATGGCTCAAGAGCTTCCACGGAAATGCTCACAAGGTTAAAATCGACCTTTTCAGACGCTTCGGCTACATTGCAGCCGCAGGCGACAGACATCTTGCCGAATTCTGCGAAGGAAAATGGTATCTTGAATCAGAAGAAAGAGTTGAGGATATGCTTTTTCATCTGACTCCCGTCTGGTCAAGAAAGGATGAGCTCAAGGAGCGTCTTGCAAAAAGTGAAAGGCTTCTCAAGGGTGAGGAAGAGCTTAAGCTCAAGGTAACAGGAGAGGAAGGCGTAAAGCAGATGAGAGCCATTCTCGGTCTTGGTGATTTTGTGACCAACGTCAACCTCCCCAACAAGGGACAGATTCCCAACCTTCCCCTCGGTGCAGTTGTTGAAACCAATGCATCCTTCACCTCGGGCTCAGTAACCCCCGTTGTTGCAGGTGAAATTCCCAAGGAAATTCATCCCCTCATTTCTCGCATCTGCACTCAGCAGGAGGTTCTCTCTGACGCCATTGCAGAAAGAGACCTCGATAAGATTTTCCAGGTTTTTGCAAATGATCCTCTTGTGACCTGCTCACTCGATCAGGCAAAGGAGCTTTTTGACAAAATGATAAACAACACAAAGGCTTATCTTAAAGATTATAACTTTTAATTTTACGGAGAAAATATGAAAATATTACCATTGCTTCTGGCCGTGATTTCAATTCTGATGCCTGTCATAACGCAGAAAACGGGGCTTTCGGAAAAATATGGCTTTAAAATGAAAATGCTTTGTGCGCTTATGTATCTTGTGACGGGCGTTGCTTCGGCAGCCTCGTTTCACAAAATGACTGAATATTCCGCTTTGATGCTTGGTGCATTGGTCTTCGGATTACTCGGTGACTTTTTTCTTGAATATAAGGCAAAAAAGCTTTTTCCGTTGGGGGCATTGCTTTTTGCCTTCGGGCATATAGCTTACGCTTACACCTTTCTTTGTGTCGGTGCACATAAAATCTTGTCATATGTAACAGGTGTAATTGCTCTTACAGCTGCCGTGACAGCTGTAATTACAGCTGTTGCAAAAACAAAGCTTAAGCTCAAGGGCAAGAAAAATATGCTTTTAATATATCTGCCTGTTCTTGCTTTTGCCTTTTCCTGTGCTCTTGTCAGAGGCTTTGTCTCAATCAGGGAGGGAAATCTTCCCCAGGGTCTCTGCCTTATAGCGGGCGGAACACTTTTCTTCCTGTCGGATATTATGATAGGAATCGGAAAAGGCGGTATAAAGCGACCGGATTTTTTGCATAATGCCGTTTCTTACACTTATTTTGCGGCTCAGAGCTTGCTTGCACTGAGCATTTCATTTCAGTGAGGTGTTGATATGAAAACTGAATTTATACCCGCTTTTCGTTTTGTAATCTGCAGTGATTCTCACATTGAGGGTGTGGGTACACCAGGCTATTACAGATTAAAGGATGTAATTGACTATTCCCTTAACCTTGCTGCAGAAAATGAAAGCTATAATAAAATTGACAGCTTCTTTATTGCCGGTGACATCACCAACCGCGGCACAAAAGCAGAGTTTGATGCTTTTAAGGAGCTTTACGATTATGCAGGGCAAAAGGGAGCAAGCCTTCTTTGCACTGTTGCCAAGGGTCATGACTCAATAACAATGGGCAAGAAATCCCTTGAATATTTTAAATCCCTTACCGGTCAGGAGACGGATTTTCACAGAATTATCGGCGGCTATCATTTTATCGGGCTTTCGACCTGCCCGATAAACAATAAATATTATTCACTCCGTCAGAAGGTTTGGCTTAAAAGGGAGCTAAAGGCAGCCGCCAAGACTTCACCCGATAAGCCGGTATTTGTGCTTCATCATGAGCACGTGAAAAACACCGTTTTCGGCAGCAGTGATTTTGACGGTTGGGGCAACAGATTTTTTAACGGCATTTTTGAAAAATATCCCAATGTGGTTGATTTTTCAGGTCATTCACATTACCCGGTGAACGACTGCCGTTCAATATGGCAGAAGGAGTTTACTGCAATCGGCACAGGCTCTCTAAAATATGTTGAGCTTACTGTGGATGATGACAGAAAGGTTCATCCTGCTTTTTATGATGACTGTGCCAATTTCCTTATTGTTGAGGCTGATAAAAACAGCAATCTAAGAATTTTCGGCATTGACTGTATGGCGGAAGAGGTCTTGTGTGAATATTACCTTGAAAATCCCGCCGATAAAGCAAACCGTGAATATACTGAGGAAAAACAGCATTCGCGATCTGAGGCTCCTTCTTTTCCGCAGGGTGCAGAGCCCGAAATCGACAAACAGGACTGCATTTGCGTGGCAGTATATCCTGAAGCAAAATGCAAGGATAAATCCCCTGTGTTCATTTACAGAGTTTATGTTGAAAATGAAAAAGGAGAAGTCGTAAGGAGTGAAAAAACAGTTCCGACCTATTATCTTTACGGTGAGGATGAAGAAATCAGAACCTGCCTGGGTATGCTCCCCGAGGGCAAATACAAAATAAAGGTAATTGCAGAAAATGTTTACGGTAAACAGTCGGAATGTATTGAGAAAACAATTGAAATTTAAGGGAGAAATGAAAATATGAAGCTTTCAGATATTGCCGCCTCTTATGCAAAAAAAATCAAAGATGAAAAAATAAAAAAGATGTTCGTGCAATGCTTTCTGAGCACCTTTGAGACAACGGTTCAGCTTGAAGATGACGGCAGCTGCTTTGTCATCACCGGTGACATTCCTGCAATGTGGCTGAGAGATTCCTCGGCTCAGGTAAATCATTATATTCCTTTTGCAAAGGACAGTGAAGAGGCTTTCAGGGTTATTGACGGTCTTATCCGCCGTCAGATGAGCTGCATTAACAACGATGCCTACGCAAATGCCTTCAACCGTGAAGCCAACGGTCTCGGACATCAGAAGGACAAAACAGAGATGTCCCCTTATGTCTGGGAAAGAAAATATGAAATTGACTCTCTTTGTTATCCCGTAAAGCTTGCTTACCGTTTCTGGAAGGAGGCGGACACAGTCTCTCATTTTACCGAGGAAACAAGACAAGCCTTCTGCCGAATCATTGAGCTTTGGACAGTTGAACAAAGGCACGAAAATTCTCCTTATTATTTCAGCAGACCCTTCCGCAGAAAATCAGACACCCTTTCTCACAAGGGAAAAGGTGCTCCCGTGGCTTACACGGGTATGACCTGGTCAGGCTTCAGACCCAGTGACGACTCCTGCATTTACGGTTATCTGATTCCCGCAAATATGTTTGCTTGTGTGGTTCTCGGTTATATCAGTGAAATTGCCGAGGAGATATACAAAGACAGCGAGCTTAAGGAAAAAGCAGAGAAGCTTAGAAAGGAAATTCAGCAGGGAATTGAAAAATATGCCATTGTCAAAGACGCCAAGGGCAATGACATTTACGCCTATGAAACCGACGGCAAGGGAAGATATAATCTTATGGATGACGCCAATGTTCCCAGCCTTCTGTCCCTTCCTTACCTTAATTATTGCTCTGAGGACGATGAGTTATATCAGAACACCCGCAGCTTTATTCTCAGCAAAGCAAATCCCTATTATTTCGAGGGTGAAAAGGCAAAGGGTATCGGAAGCCCTCACACACCGAAAAATCATATTTGGCCCATTGCCCTGAGCATGCAGGGACTGACCACCTCAGATAAAGACGAAATGCTTTCCCTCATCTGTACTCTTTCTCAGACTGATGCGGGCACGGGCTTTATGCACGAAAGCTTCCACAAGGACAAGCCGGAGAAATTCACAAGAGAATGGTTCTCCTGGGCCAACACTCTTTTTGCGGAGCTTATCATTAAATACCTTTCTCTCGGCGGAGAAATTTAATAAAAAGGAGATTATAAAAATGGGAAACTTAAAAGCAAAATTTCAGAAATTCCTGGATAACCCCGATGTAGCTTTAAAGGAACAGGTCGGTTACGTTTCAGGTGTCTTCGGCAACTGTATGGGTCAGGACTCAGTAAGCACCTATACAGATCAGTTCATGTATGACTATATGGGTCTTAAATCAAGCCATATGGTTGCTATGAAATCAACCACAACTGCAGTTAACATTCTTATTGCTCCCATCGTCGGTATAATGCTTGACAACAACCGTTCAGGCAAGGGCAATGCAAGAAACTTTATGATGGCTTCAGCAATCCCCTTCACTCTTGCATCAGTGCTTCTTTTTGTTGTTCCCTCCGGCTCACTGATGTTTAATCTTATCTGGAGCTTTGTGCTTTATCTTGTCTTTAATATTGCAGATACATTTTACGATGTGGCTTTATCAACTCTTTCTGTGCGAATGACCCCCAATGCAAAATCAAGAAAGAACTTCTACACCGTAGCTCAGGTTGCTTCAACCTTAGGCTCAATGTTCCCCGGCTGGCTCGTGCCTATTATCATTGAAGCACGCGGCGGTGACTATAATTCAGAAAAATGGGCCTTCTTCTCTGTTGCATTGCTCTTTGGCATCATGGGACTTTTCACCATGTTGGTTCCCTGTATGACTCTTAAAGAGAGAAATATCGTGCTTCCTCCCAAGGATGACAAAAAAATCAAAATCGACTATAAGCTCATTCTGCTCAACAGACCACTTCTTCTTCTCTGTCTTTGCAACTGTATCGAATCCATAAGAAGAGTGTGCTATAACTCACTTCCCTTCTTCTATAAGCAGACTCTTAACAAATACGGAATGAAGGCTTATGTTGAAATGGGCTCCTCAGCACTTTCTTATGTGGGACTTTTCTCCGTTCCCTTCATCGGAAGAAAGCTTTCATCAAGAGACATTGTTGTTGCAGGTTATATGCATACAGCTATATGTTATATCCTTCTTGCCATTTTAGGCTACAATAACCTCTGGGTTGTTGGTATTCTTATTGCACTCGGCGGTCTTCCCAATGCCGGTATGAGCGCTGCAAAGCGTGTTCTTCTTGCCGACTCCACTGACTATATGGAATGGAAAAGCTATAAGAAATACGGCGTGGCACAACGTAACGAGGGTATGGTTTTTGCTTTCAGCACAATGGTATCAAGAATTGCTGATCTCTGGAAGGAGCTTCTTGTTAACGGCGGTCTTGCTCTCATCGGTTATCAGAGCGCTCAGAATATCGGCGGACAGATGGTTGAAGCTGTCCAGACTCCCGAAACACTTCACGGCATCTTCCTTCTTGTTGCAATACCCGGCATCCTCGGCAACCTGCTTCCCGGCATCATTATGATGTTTGATAATTTCACAGGTAAGCGCAAGGAAAAGATTATGGCTGAGCTTGAAGAAATCAGAGCCGAGGCAAAGGCCAAGCTTGAAGAAGCTGCCGTTCAAAGCTGACAAAAGGTAAAAAATTATGAAAAGTGAAAAAGGAAAGAAAATATTTTCCGTAATATTAAAAGCCATCAGTATATTATTAATCTGTGCAGCCCTGATTGCACTTTTGGTCTTCGGACTTTATAAGCTTGTGACTTATCAGTGGAAGGATGAACCCGTGTCTTATCCCACCACCAACAAATACATCACAGAGCTTGGAGATCCTATGGTTTCTGCCCATCGTGCAGGAAGAAGACTTTTTCCTCAGGGCACACTGATGGCCTTTGAAGGCTGTGTCAATTCCGAAACCTTTGAGGCAGATGTTTTTGAATTTGATCTGCGTCTTACCGCAGATGAAAAGCTGATTATCCTTCACGATGATACCCTTGACGAAATCACAGATGCCGTTGAATATTTCGGTAAAACAGAAAACTATCCCGAAAATTACACCTATGAGGAAATAAGCAACCTTAACTTTGCAGAATTCCACAAGGATAAAAACGGCGATATGCCTTATCACGGACTTCGCGGGGATGATATCCCATATAATCTGAGAGCGCTGACAGTCAACGATGCATTAGCCTATACCGAAAGCAACGGTGACTATTATTACAGCATTGAAATCAAAAACAGCGGTGAAGCAGGCATCCGTGCAGCAGATATCCTTTACGGTATTTTGTCGGATATGAAGCTGCTTGACAGAGTAATCATTGCTTCATTCAACACAGAGGTTATCAATTATCTTGAGCAGACCTATCCCGACCTTCCCCGAGCTGCTTCAAATGTTGAGGCTGCGCTGCTGTTTGTTGATTCCATTTTCGGCTTTGACAGACCTGAGGGGCACTATAAATTTGAAGCCTTGCAGGTTCCTCCCGACAAATACATAGCAAATATGGGAACATCAAGACTTGTAAATCACGCCCACAAAAACAACATTGCAGTTCAATACTGGACAATAAACGATGCTGAAAGAATTGCTTTCTTACAAAGCATCGGTGCTGACTGCATTATCACGGATGCTCCCGATGTTGCCTTCGATGCCCTCGGAAAGCAAATGACAGAACAATAAAAACTGATTACAGGAGCTGATTATATGTTTTTCAGAAAAAACAATTCAATTAAATCCGAAGAAATTATCATCGACTCGGTGCCCGAAAAGGCTGAGTCCGCTCTTAGAATAATGTCCTTTAATCTGCGTTCAATGGATGATAAGGAAGGCAGCATTGCAGAGCGCTCAAAAATTGCCCTTGAGGTTATCAGACAGTATGCCCCTGATTCTCTCGGCACCCAGGAAGCAACAGGCTTATGGATGGATATACTCACAAATGCTCTCAGTGATAAATATGCCTATGTAGGTCAGCCCAGAGATAACAAGGGCAAAAACACCGAATATAACGCAATTTTTTATCTCAAGGATAAATTCAATCTTATTGACAGCGGTACAATCTGGCTTTCCGAAACTCCCGAAAAGGAATTCACAAAAAGCTTCAACAGCAATTGCTTCAGAATTGCTACGTGGGCTGTGCTTACAGACAGGAAAACAGGAGAAAGCTTCACCCATCTCAATACTCATCTTGACCATATACTTGAAGAAACCCGTGTAAGTCAGGTCAAGGTGCTCATCGAAAAGCTCACAGAGCTTCAGAAGAAAAACAAGGTTTACTGCACAGGTGACTTTAACACCACACCCACAAGTGAGGTTTATGCCGCAATGACAGCACTGACTGATGACTCAAGATCAGTTGCTGACAAAAGTGACTGCGGCAACACCTTCCACGGATACGGAAAAATGTCCGAGGAAAAGGATTGCATCATTGATTTTATTTTTGTGCCTCACGGAGCTAAGGTTGACACCTTCAAAATCATCCGAAACACAGTAAAGGGTATGTACCCCTCAGACCATTACCCGATTATTGCGGATATAATTATTAAGGAGGAAGCATAATGATACCAAAGAAATGGGGACAGGGTCAGCTTTTTGCTTTTTCTGCCCTTGACGGTGAAGCGCTTTTCAGTGAGGATTTCACAGGATATCTTTGCGCGGATAAAATCGGCGTTATCTTCAACACTCAGACACGGCGAACACTCTTTTTTGCGGGAATGAACAAATTCATTGCTCCCGAAATGATGAGTGTTACCTCAGATGCAGTTATATTTAACACTCTTTTGGGGCCCTGCAGTATAATTTTTGCACGAAGAAATCTTGTTATCGGAGAATACCGTTTTGTTCCCGAGGTGCTTGTTTCAATTGACGGAAAATCTGAAACCAAGCACAAGGACGGAATTGAAATTCACAACACAAACGACGGTGAATTCACCGCTCTGCTTAAAGAAAATGACCGTTTTGCCTTTGCTTTTGCAAAAAGTGAGGAGCAGGCAGCAGCACTCTGCCGAGAGGGATTGAAAATTGACATTGAAAAGCTGAAAACTGACAAGCTTAGCATTTATAAAAAAGCTGTCTGCAAAAACAAAAAATATGATGCCCTTTATTCAAAATGCATCAGCGTTATGAAAAGTCAGCTTTATTCTCCCGAAGGTCAGATCAAAAGAATCTGGTCAACTCCCGACCGTCTGCCTCACAGAAACCTGTGGCTGTGGGACTCAATTTTCCACGCAATCGGTCACAGACATCTTGATTCAAAAATTGCAGCAGAGCTTATTACCGCTCTTTTTGATGTTCAGAGAGATGACGGCTTTATTCCTCATATGGCAAGACCCAATGATACTTCTGACATCACTCAACCCCCTGTTATTGCTTGGGGAGGCTGGCAGGTTTATGAAAAAAACAGAGACAAAAGCTTTCTCAGAACTGTTTTTGAAAGCAACAAAAAATTCCTTCTCTGGTGTCAGAATAACAGAAGAAAAACCGAAAAGGAGCTTTATTCCTGGCACACAAACCCTGAAAAAAATAACCGCTGTGATGAATCGGGTATGGATAACTCACCGCGCTTCGACACCGAAAGCGACCTTTTTGCAATTGACTTTTCCTGCTATATGGCAAATGAAACACGCTTTATGAAGCTTATTGCCCAGGAGCTTTCGGAAAAGGCTGATGCAGAGTTTTTCGGAAACTGGTATGAAAGAATCAAAGCAGATATCAACAATACCCTTTTCTGTGAGGAAGACGGCTTCTATTATGATTACGATATAAATAACAGCTGTTTCAGCAAGGTTCAGTCCGTGTCATCCTTCCTTCCTCTTTTTGCAGGAGTGTGCAATGAGGATCAGTGTGCAAAACTTGTTGCCCATCTTGAAAATCCTGAGGAATTCGGAACACCCTTCCCCGTTCCCAGCATTTCGAAAAAGGATGCTACCTTCGGCACAGATATGTGGAGAGGTCCCGTCTGGATTAATTACAGTTATATGATCATCAAGGCACTCAGAGCTTACGGATTCAATGAAGAAGCAGACAGAATTAAAAACACCACTCTTGAAATCATCAATGAATGGTATCATCTCAGCGGAACAATTTTTGAGTTTTATGACAGCGAAAACCGCATTCCACCCTTCTGCTTCAACAGAAAGGGAGAAATCTTTGAGCCTTATGATTTCAGAGTCAAATATCAGTCAATCAGAGACTACGGCTGGAGTGTCACTCTTACCTTTGATCTGCTGAATGAATAAAAAAGAAAACACAACAGAACGGCGACGCCTGTTGTGTTTTTTTATTTGTTATTTTTCTCTGAAGCCTATACCCACTCCGAGCCGGTTGCCCTCAAGCATATAAGCCTTTGCCCTTTTCTGCAGTGAGGTGTTTTCGGGATAATTCTTTTTTAACAGTCGTCTTTTGCCGAAAATTCTTTCAATTGCCTGAAGCTCTATTTTTATATTTGAAGCAATTTCAAAAAGTCCCATAAAGGCAACAATATTACTGTCCTTTGCCATAAAGGCTCTGTTGCCCTCATACAGAAGCCAGCTTTCACAAAAGAAGCATTTATAATCAAAGGAAGGAAAATGTGCAGAAAAAAACTCTCGTGCAAGGTCAAAGGATTTTTCACACTCCTCTTTTTTCAAGGGCTCTCCCTCGGGGATATGCACATAAATGACCTTATCTCCCAAATTGAAGGGAAGCCGGTCATAACGCAATGCTCTGTTTTTGCTTTCATAAAGCTGAAACTGCAGTCTGCCGAGACGGAAAAGCTCTGCCTTGACGTGATTTTTGAGCCAGCCGTAATTTTCTATTCCTTTGCCTCCCGTTTTATCATACCAGATTTTTATGTCACTCATTGTGTCATAATATATCTTTTCTCCTATACCGAGGTCTCTGTATCTTTCTCTGACTCTCACTGCAAGGGTCAGAATGACTGCAAGGCGGAAAAGAGGAGATCTTCTTTTAAGGCAGTGAAAGCCTTTACCAAGGCATTTGTCACAGCAGCGGTCAATTTCTTCTCCCGCTTCAGAAAAAAACTTTTCAAGCTCCACAAGGGTGTTTTTGTATATACCGATTTTTTCAGCCAGCTCAAGCACTCCGATTCCTCCCCGTTCAAGTGATTTCTTACATTATATTACTTTACACTCTCCTTGTCTATAAAACCCAAAGAAAAAGAGCAGCCTTAACTGCTCTTTTTGTGCTTTTTAATTTAATCTTTTTCCTTTTCCCATCTGAGAATCTTTCCGTCTTCGGCATCGATTGCATAACTGTATTCATATCTGCCCTTTTCAAATTCGACCTCATAATACTGAGATCCCTTTTTTCCTTCAAGCTCCCAGCTGAGATCAAGAACCTCACTCTTGCTCAAGCCCGCATGCTTGAGTGCAATTTCGACAGCCTTTGATCCGCTGATTATTTCTGTGGGAACTGTAACCGTTGACTTTGTTTTTACCTTCAGAACATCTGAAAACTCACCGAAAGTGTTTCCGCCTGCGCCCTTGAAATAAGCTCTGACCTTGAATTTATATGTTTTGCCTTCTTCAAGACCCTTGATTGTTACTGATGTTGAAGCTACTGTTGTCTTTCTGACATATTTGCCTTTTGCGCTGTCATAGATGTAAACCTGATATTTTGTTGCTCTTTTAACTGCAGACCAGCTGAGCTTGACAGAGGTTTTGCTGACAGAGGATGCCTTGAGTCTTTCGACCTCATCGGGCTCAGTTGAAGCTGTGAGAGTTGAAGAGTAAGGTCCGTAAACCCTTTTTGAATTTTTAATCACATAGGCTCTGACCTTGAACTTATAATTCTTCGCGCCTGCAAGATTTTCAACCTCAAGGATGTTCTTTTTTGTTGAAGCAAGACCCTTCCATTCACCGCCGGAAAAGATCTTAATCTGATAGCCGTCTGCATTTTTTACCTTTTTCCATCTGAGATTGATTTCATCGTCGTCATTATTGAAGCTTTCAACCTCCGTCACCTTTCCCGGTGCTGATGCCGCTGAAGCGGTGTAAACTGCTGAAAAAATTACTGTTGCCGATAAAACCAAGGCCAGAAAAACCTTTAAAACTTTTTTCATTTTAATTGCTCCTTCCTAATGTCTGTTTTTATTGTGCCTGAGAGAGAATTTCTCTTTGCACCTATATCATACTCGGAAAAAATTAAAAAACGATTAGAATTTTTTAAAATTCCGCAAGAAATTTTATCGGCGTTCTAATGGATTTTTAATAAATAATATGGTATTATCAGAACATAAAAAACACGGGAGAATTCAATTATGAGAATACTTGTTGCAGAAGATGAAAAAAGCCTTAACAGAATCCTTGTCAAGCAGTTCACCCGTCTTGGTTACAGCGTTGACAGCTGCTTTGACGGAGAAAGTGTTTTTGATTATCTCAAGGGAGCAGCTTATGACGCCGTTGTTATGGACGTTATGATGCCCGAAAAGGACGGATTTACTGTGCTTAAAGAAATGAGAGAAAAGGGTGACAGCACACCCGTTATATTTCTGACTGCAAAAACTCAGATCAGTGACCGAGTTTTCGGTCTTGACCTGGGTGCAAACGATTATCTTGTCAAGCCTTTTTCATTTGAAGAGCTTGCCGCAAGAATCAGAATGATTACAAGAGATTCAAAAGGAAACAGCACAAACATTTTTTCAGTGGGAGATCTGACAGTTGATGTCAAAAGCCATCAGGTAACACGCTCGGGTAAAAAAATTGACCTTTCAGCCAAGGAGTATTCCATTCTTGAAGCACTTATCCGTAATGCAGGTGCTGTAATGTCAAGGGAACAGATTGAAAACAGCGTCTGGAATTATGATTATGAAGGCGGTACAAATGTTATTGATGTTTATATCCGTTATCTGAGAAAGAAAATTGACGATGATTTTGAAAATAAGCTCATTCACACCGTAAGAGGCGTGGGTTATATTCTCAAGGAGGAATAAGAAATGAAAATCAGGTTCGGCAAATCCATCAGTGCAAAGCTTAATCTCTGGTACACTCTTCTTGTGGCGTTTGTTTCAGTCGGACTCATTTTAACACTGATAACTGCCGCAAGACTTTCTGAAAACTCCGAGGCTCAACAGGAGCTTATCAGAAGTGTTGAAAGAAACATTGACGAAATTGAGGTTGAAAACGGTCTGCTTGACATTGAAACTGACTTCGCTTACCGCAACGGTGAAATTTATGCTGTTGTTTATTCTGCAGACGGAGAGGTCCTCGGCGGCAAATATCCGGAGGGAATAAACCTTTCAATCCCTCTTGAAGAAGAACGCTTTGACAAATTTGACGGTTATTATGTTTATGACACCAAGGTGGAATTTACAAAATACGATTATAAAATCAACGGCAAAACAGGTGAAATAATCAGTTCAGAGGTTGAGGGAGCAGATTTTTATACCGCCTTTGGCGGTGATATGGATTTCATTGGAGAAAACTGTGACATTTCCTGCAGAGAAGCCTTCGCCATTGCCTTGAACAAAAGCGGACTTGACATAAGCATGATTGACATTATCAACATCAAAAATTATGAATATAACGATGCTCCTATTTATGAAATTGAATTTCACAGCTCGGAAAAGGCTTATGAGGATATATGGGTCAGAGGTGTTGTTGCCGCAAACGGCGTTGACGGAGTCTGGGCAATCATAACCCGCCTTGCCGCAATTTTGCTTCCGCTGCTTTTGATTGTGAGCTTTCTTATCGGAAAATTCATCACAGGAAGAGCCCTTGAGCCAATCAACCGTCTCAGATACGCTGTTGAAGAAATTCACGGAGGAAAAGACCTGAGCAAAAGAGTAAGCCTTTCTGACTCAGATCCGCTGATTACAAGCCTTGCAGAAAAATTCAACCGTATGTTCAGCAGACTTCAGCTTTCCTTTGAAAACGAAAAACAGTTTTCAGGTGACGTTTCCCACGAGCTGAGAACTCCAACTGCTGTCATTCTTGCAGAAAGTGAATATCAGCTTTCCAGACCCGAGCTTGACCAGGAGGACAGAGAAGGCTTTGAGACAATTCAGAAGCAGGCTGAAACGATGAAAATACTTATTTCACAGCTTCTTGAAATGGCAAGGCTTGAAAAAGACGGCAATGAAATAACAAAAGAAAAAGAGGATTTTTCTATTCTTGTCAGCACGGTATGTGACGATGCTTACAGAATTGACAAAAAGAATATCACTCTTAAAAGAGACATTGACGACGGTCTGACTATGGATATGGAAATCACTCTTATGACAAGACTTGTGACCAATCTTATTTCCAATGCATATAAATACGGAAAGGAAAACGGCAATATAACAGTAAGGCTCAAAAAACACAGTGAGCTGATCCGTCTGAGCGTTGAGGATGACGGAGAAGGAATTGCACCCGAGCACATTGATAAAATCTGGAACAGATTTTACCGCGTCGACAAGGCCCGTTGCCGTGAGGAAGGCTGTTCGGGACTCGGTCTTGCAATGGTCAGACAGATTGCTTCCGTTCATAACGGAGAAGCTTATGCGGAAAGCACCCCGGGTAAAGGCAGCATTTTCACTGTAGATTTCAGAATTTAATATTTCAGCTTCAGCGGCATCATTCTGAGCGTATCACGCAAGGAAATGCCGCTGTTTTTTATCTGCACTTTATTTTCAGAAAATTAAAAACTCTAATCGTATTTTAATTTTTCCCGTGTATGATGTAGATGTAAACAAGAGGTAACAAACCCGGTTTAACAATAAAAAAATAAAAATGAAAGGCGGATAAGCTTATGAAAAAGAACTTTCGAAAATTATCATCACTCGCACTTGCACTTATTCTTGTGCTCTCACTTTCAGTCACAGGACTTGCGGCAGATATCTCAGCCGAGAAAGCTAAGGAAATCGCTCTCAAGGATGCGGGGCTCTCAGCCTCACAGGTTTCAGCTCTCACTGCCAGAGCCGATTACGATGACGGCGTAAAATACTTTGAGGTCAGCTTTTATATTCAGAATGAAAACGGAACTTATACAGAATATGATTATGACATCAAGGCTTCAGACGGCAGAATTATTGACAAGGAATCAGAGCTTGAAAGATCTGTTCCCTATAAGCCCTCACAGTCACCGTCCGACAAAGCCGAAATCACTGCCGAGCAGGCAAGGGAAATTGCTCTTAAGCATTTCAATGTCAGCGCCGAGGAGATTAAATTCACAGAAACACGGAAGGATTATGACGACGGCAAGGCTGTATATGAAATTGAATTCTGTGAGCCCTACTCAGTGAAATACACCTGCGAGGTTGTTGCTTCAAGCGGAGCTGTCAAGGAAGCTGAAAAGGAAACAGTAAGAGGCCTCGGAGATATCATTGAGCTGTTCTTCCAGGTTATCATCTGGCAGATTCTTAACTGATAAAGCTTTTGAAAATATTAAAGCTGACAACAACATCACATAAAAAAGCAAAAGCCACCGACTCATATCGGTGGCTTTTTTACGCATTATTAATCAGTTTCCTGTCTATTTTCCGACTTTCAGGTCAATAATGATTCTGAGGTGAGATAATGGCTAACATGTTAATCCGCGGAATCATAATTTATATATCAGTCATTTTTGCCGTGAGGCTTATGGGGAAGCGTCAGATCGGTGAGCTGCAGCCGTCGGAGCTTGTTGTGACCTTTCTCCTTTCTCAGATTGCCTCTGTACCCGTACAAAATCCCGACTCTCCTCTCGTAAACACCCTTGTTACAATTTTTCTTCTTATTTCCCTTGAAATTCTTTTTTCCGTGCTCAGCATCAAATCCAAAAAAATACGAAATCTTCTTCAGGGAAGTCCCATTCTTGTCATCCGTGAAGGAAAGCTTATCGAGTCTCAGCTAAGACGCATCAGATATACTGTTGAGGATCTCACTGAAGCGCTCAGACTTAAGGATGTTTTTGACATCAGCCAGGTGCAGTTTGCTTACATTGAAACCAACGGCTCAATCAGTGTACTTCTTAAAAGCGGCAGCACTCCCGTTGTTATCTCTGACACTGACATAAAAAAGGCCGAAGCAGAGCTTTCCTGCCTTGTAATCAGTGACGGAAAAATCATCAGGGGTGAATTTCCTCTCTGCAGAATGACCGACGGCAGACTGAAAAAAATTCTCAAAAAAGAGAAGGTGTGTGCTGAAGACATTCTGCTTCTGACCGCCAAGGCCGACGGCAGCTATCATCTGGTAAAAAAAGATTGCCGAAGAAAGAAGGCGAAGCAATGAAAAGAACCTTTATTGCCCTGACTCTGATTGCAATATGCCTTTTCCTTTGCATAATCAACAGCTATACCGTTGAAAAAAACTGCAACAGAGTCCTTGACATTCTAAATCAGCTGAGCAATGCCGCTGAAGCAGAGGATATTGCCGCAATGACTGCTCTCATTGACAGCCTTGAAAAAGAATGGAGCAGTATCAGAAGCATTTTCAGCACATCACTCGAAACCGAATTGACCGAGGATGTGCACATAAACATTATGACTCTCAGAGAATATATCGAAGAAAACAATCCCGGTCTTTTTCTTGTAAAAATTAAAGAGTGTGAGCTTTATCTTGAGCATATCAGCCAATGGCATAAGATAACCTTGGATAAAATTTTATAACATCGAATACAGTAAAAAGCAAAATCAGGTTGCAGGAAAAAGCAAAAATCACCGATAATGCTGACGCATATCGGTGATTTTTAATGCACTGTTGTTTTGCAGGCTCGCTTTAATAAATAAATGCTGCCTTATTGGGTGTCGGCATAGCCGCTTTTGCTGTTTTGCAATTTAATCCGAGTTTAAGATTTGAAGCACTCGTTATACTCCTTGACCCATCTGAGAATTGCTTTTCTGTTATACTCTCTGGGCATTGCTGCGGTAACGGCAACTGTCTTTGCAAGATCTGTGCCCATTTTCATAATTTTCGAAACGATAGGCTTGTTCTTTGCAAGGCCTTCAATTCTGGGTCTGAGACCTGAAGGAGCAAGCAGACCAGCAACCATGTGAGGTACATTAGGAGAAACAACGCCGTTTGTCATATCTGTGCCTGTAAGAATTTTTGTTTTGAAGATGTAATCAAGCTCTTCACCCTCAATGCTTGTAAGCATAAGCTTGACATTTGCAAGAGGAGCAAGAGTTGCACCGATTTTTTTGTAATATCCGCACTGATACTTCCAAAGGCTTTCGGCACTGTAAGCCCCATTTTCATCATCAAGAATTGTTTCGGCAAGAATTTTTGCTGCGGCAAAGCTGTTTGCAATACCTGAGCCGATGATAGGAATTGTCATAAAAGCACTGTCACCGATTGCGGCATAGCCGTCAGCAACCATCACACCGAGAGGCTGACGAACGGGAATCTTGACAAACTGACCTCCGCGTCTGAGCTTTTTGCCGATAACGGGATTTGACTGTCTGAGATATTCAACAGTTCTGTCTGCTTCCTCTTTGTCAAATTCTTCAAATCTGCCGATAAGAATGTCAGCATAGTCATCCTCTGTAAGCACCCAGTTGATGCCCATCTTATTTTCACAGAGCATAACAACCTTGTATCTGTCATACTTATCAACAAAGGTATCTGTTCTGTCATAGAAGGCACGGAAAACATAAAAGCACTCGTTTTTATCCGCTTCATTCTGAACACCGAGATAAGCGGGAAGGTTTCTTCTGACGGGAGAATCCATACCGCAGGCATCAATAATGAGATCTGCATACTTATCACCCTTTGCGGTTTTGATACCGACAACTCTGTTACCGAAAAGGATTGGACCTTCAACAGCACAGCTGTAAACAAACTTGACACCTGCCTGCTCAGCCTTCTCAATTATGTAATCGTAAATCTCCTTGCGCTCCATCTGAATTTCAAGCTTATCCTCGGGAGTTTCCTCTCTGAGAACAGTTTCCATATCAGGACTGTAAAAGCTCATAAAAGGCTTGTGTCCGTGATTTTCGGGAACATCAAGACCGATTTCACCAAAGCCTTCCTTATGGAACACGTCTGTCCAATCGTGACCCATCTTTTTTCTTGTGTTTTTTTCATAAACAGTAACATCAAAGCCCTTTTGTGCAAGAAGCATACCGGCTGTGATACCGCCGTGTCCGCCGCCGGCAACGATAATTTTCTTTCCCATAATTCTCTCCTTGTTAATTAAAATTTAACTGTGTTAACATTATATATTTTTTGTTACGATTTGTCAAATAAGTTTTGAAAAGAATAAAAGGCTTAATCCGAAAAGAATTAAGCCTTTTTTGTTAAATTTAAAACTTGTTCTGATTCATTAAAACATCATACGGTTACAGAATTTGATGTGTTGCTGATTGTCTGAACCGAAAGAATATTTTTCTTTGCATAATGCTTACAGGTAAGTCTGTATTGATAGCCTGATACCACTGCAAGCTTTGTTGACACAGAAGCCATGTAAGAGTCTATATAAACATTACCGTATTCATAATAATCCTGCCAGGAATCAGATGCCGTTTTTCTTCTTTGAACGGTCAAATTTTTAAAGCCCGTTTTTACCACCTCAGTTGTCCCACGAGTAATCCCATTAATAGTTAAGGTCGTTCCGTTATTTGACAGGCTAAGATCATAATAAAAAATCAAGCCGGTTGCCCGTGTGCTGTTTTCATCAGCACCTGTTATATCGTCTATTACAGTAACCGAAAAATCAATAACATAAGGGGCAGCCTCCGCTTCAGAAGCAGCACCTGAATCAAAAGATAAAAATGAAAACATCAATACCAGTGCAAGAAAAAATGAACCTGTTCTTTTCATAAATAATAAGCTCCTTATTTTATACTTTCAGCAATTTTTAACATATCCGAATAAGGTGCCTTGGATTGAATATCAAAAATCAGTTCACCATAAAAGAACAAAATAAGCTGTTCGCTCTCTTGCTCAAAAAGATATATGTAATTACCGTCTGATATGATTGTTTCAGCATTGTCAAGCTCCGGAAAACAGAATTCATTCAAATCATTATTGTGTTCACATATAGAAAATGAAAATTCATTTATACCGTCAGTAATATTGAATGAAACCTGTTCTGATAAGCCGGAATTTTCATACTTCGGAACAGTTGATTTATAAACGGAATTGTTAACAAACTTTTCAGGGAACAAAATATCTTTATAGCCCTTTGCCTTCAAATCCAAAAGCAATGCGTCAACAGGAATAAATTCCTCTTTGTCGGCTCCGAAAAAGACTATCCTGATTGCGTCCTTTGCAAATGTTACAAAACCGTTTTCAATACTTATATTGTTAGTATTACCTACCACTCCGATACAGGTAACAAAAAGAATCGAAAGTATCGCTGCAACAAAGAGCACCCTAAGTCCTACTTTCTTACTTTTTGCTTCTTTGGGAAGTTGAACAGGTTTTGCAACAGGATATGCTTTTTCAAGAATTTTTTCTATTCCTCGGTTGATTTCATCCTCTGAAGGCTCCGCAGCATCCTGTGAAGCTGCTTCAAAAAAGCTTATTAATTCTTCTGCTGAATTTTTAATATCCTTTTCCGCTTGCGCCTTATTCTTATTATTAAGATTAAAATAATTTTCTTCATTCATTACTTCTTCGTTCTCGGCATAATTACCGAAAACGAACTTTTCATCATCCATAATAAACCACCCTTCCTTTTGGTAAGTCTTGCTCTTCATAACATAAATACCTCAAAAAGCAAAACGTAACGAAAAATTATCAATAAAATAAAATTTCAAGCATTATTTCTCTGCATCTTTCTTTTAAACGTTTTTTTCTCATAGAGCAGGCATGAGGCTCCAGGCCCAAAATGTCAGCTATTTGACCGATTTTCAAATTACCGTTACGACACAAATCAAACAGTTCCTTTTCTCTGTCAGATAAGCGTTCATATATTTCATTTATGTATCTTTCTATAGAGTTATCAACCAGATCTTCCTCAAATTTTCTGACCTTCAAAGATAACTCCGCCAATTCTTCATCAAAAACGCATTCATTGCTTCTTTCAACAGCACGTCTTTTATACTCTTTTAAAACCATATGGTGAGCTGTTGCAAAAAGCCATGCTTTTATATTATTTTTTTCAAGGAAATCTGCCTTCTCAATAAATATAGAAAAAGTTTCCTGAGTAGCATCCTCCGCGTCCTCTTTATTAGCGAGTCTGCTAAAGCAATATTTATACACAGGCAGATAATACTCTTTACAGTACCCCTCCAAATCTTCTTTGCTCAACATTTTTTTAATCCCCTTTTACCGGATTTTAAACATACTTAATTTATATCATAATTTGCATTAAAAGTCAATTTAACAAATCTAAGACGGCATCAATCAAAAATCTGATACCGTCCCATTAATTACTTTTTATCCTTGCTTCCCGCAAAGAGTGACACTACAAGACCGCAGATACCCGCCGCCATTATACCCACAGACGCCGAGGAAAGAGGACCGCTGAGAATGCCGAAAATTCCGTCCTCACCCAACGCCTCACGGGTGCCCTTGGCAAGATTATAACCAAAGCCCGTAAGAGGAAGCGTAGCCCCCGCACCTGCCCAGCTTACAAGAGGCTCATAAACTCCGAGACCTCCGAGAATCACTCCGAGAATTACAAAGCTGACGAGAATTTTTGCGGGTGTGAGATTGGTCAGATCAATAAGAAGCTGACCGACAACGCAAATAAGACCGCCCACAAGAAAAGCCTTCAACAAAGCAAACAATACATCCATCAGAACATCCTCCGTATTTTTGCAACACTGCCGCTGTTTTTACCAAGAGAGCATATCAGGGCAAGACCCGCCACGGCAACTGTTATCAAACACAGTAACTTTTTGGCAAAATAAAGATATTTACTGCATTTCACAAGGCAGAAAATGCATCTGATACAGGAAAATAAATTCATCATACTTCCCCCCTTTTTATATTGACAAGATGAGCCACCGCGGGTATGGATTCACCCTCACGGGAAGTCACGGGAGACATAAGAGCGCCCGTTGCAACAAAAAGAATGTTGTTGAGTCTGCCCTCTCTCATTTCATTTAAAATATGTGAGCAAAGCACACTTGCACTGCAACCGCAGCCCGAGCCGCCCGAATGAACATCCTGCTTTTCACGGTAAAAAATCATTTTTCCGCAATCATCGTGTACGGAAGAAATATCAATATTATCCTCCTTTTTCAGCAGCTCTATCAAAAGCTCACTGCCGACAAAGCCAAGATCACCTGTATAAATTCTGTCATAGGAAAGAGGCGATGTTCCCGTATCTCTGAAAAATTCAGAGATAGTCTTTCTTGCGGCGGGGGTAAATGTCAAGAGAAAACCATAAAATTTTTCAAAATCCCGAAACCCTTGATTTTACTGGGTTTGCGGGGTGTCAATTATGGGTGCAGCTATGGGGTGGTTGCAGTGAAAGGAAGACTATAACGGGTAGTTTTTAGACAGATTTAACGAAAGTGTTGCAAAACAAAAAAAGAGAGGCTACCATAAAAGTAGCCTCAAATTATTTTAACTATGTAATTATTCAGGCATATAAGTGACTTCTATAATCTCAAAATACTTACAATTAAATCCACCTGTTCTCTCTTTAACAATCATTTTTCCGCCTGTTTGCGGATATAATTCACCGTCATCTAATACAATATACTTGAAAGTAATATCTTTGCTTCTCTCTATGCCGTCTTTATCAATAAAATATACTTCAGCTGATAATTTACTGCTAAAATAATCTGTTATTTCAACTTCGTACTCTTTACCATCATCATTAGAAGAAAGAAGATTTAATGGCTGATACACAAGCAATTGAACAACAATAAGAATTAAACAAACTATTATAAAGGGCTCTTTTCCAAATAAAGCTTTAAATTTTTCTCTCTTAAAAACAAATAAAAAAGCTATACTTGCCATTGTCAAAGAAGTTAAAAGGCAATAAAGAATATATTTTATAGAAAAGTATTCACCGCCTATTGTAAATCCATAAAGACAAACAAAAACAACGACCGCAAAGATTCCCAATATTACGGAAATTACAATTCTTTGTTCTTTTGTAAGCATTTATTTCGCCCCCTTTATTTTCATTTTATCATACTTTTAACTTTTTCTCAACCTGCGTACATTATATTTATTACATAAGTTTTTACTTCTATACCGATAAAACTTTAAATTTCTATGTAGTTTTTTGACTTTAGATCAAAAAACAGCGTGCAGATTTTACTCCGCACGCTATAATTTATTGAAACTTCTTTATTCTTCTGTAAAATGTGGATACGCTGATATTAAGCAAGCTAGTTGCTTCTTCAAGTGAAATCTTCTTGCTTTCATACTTGCGCCATACTTCATAAAGCTTTGTGTCATCAACACTGATTGCCTTTCTGCCTTGATACATACCCTCGTTCTTCGCCTTGCTTATACCGTCGCTCTGAAGCTTTCTTAATCGCTCGGATTCTCGTCTGAATAAGCGGTAAAGCAAATCATAGCAGGTCTTACGGTTGCTGTCATTAATTATAAAGCCGTCATATTCAATATTTAATCCTGCACAAATTCCGTCAAGCAGCTTCTTCTGAATGTCATAAGACCTTTTTAACTTTGATGTTTCATCATCGAGATTTATTGTATCAGAAAAGTTTTGTGCATAAGGCTTTCTTACATATAAGCGGTCACCGATATACTTCGTGTTCGTTCTGATTAACCATTCAAGCTGATTAAGATATTGCATATCGCAATCCTCAAGCAGCTTCCAAAGCTCCTGTCTGTTAGAAGCCGGTGCTCTTTCTGAAATGAAGGTAGGAACAGTATTCTTTCGTATGTATTCCTCTTTTCTCAAATCTAAATCAATGCCGGGAATACCCTGAAACAGAGAAGTATCTAAAAGGTCAATAACAGAATAGTTCGGTCTGAATCTGTATTCAAACTCTTCATTCTTCCATATCTTATATTCAATTGCCGACACTACATACTCTATACCCAGGTCGTCCTTAAGGCATATAAGAGCATCAACCTCGTAACAGTTCATTTTTTCACCTCTTAATCAGATTTTCAAAAGATGCTTCGATAATTTTCTCAAATCTGTTTTTTATCATATGCTTGTAAAATTCTTTTTGTAAGTCAGTAAT
>JAZOWF010000004.1:0-16954 GCA_045659065.1 Acutalibacteraceae bacterium | reverse complement strand
CTCGTGTTGTTGCAGGTATCGGTGTTCCACAGGTTACTGCTGTTTATGATTCAGCTAACGAAGCAGCAAAGCACGGGCTTACAGTAATTGCTGACGGTGGTATCAAGTATTCAGGTGAAATCGTTAAGGCTATTGCTGCCGGTGCATCTGCAATTATGGTTGGCTCACTTGTTGCAGGCTGTGAGGAATCACCCAGTGATACAGGAATCTATCAGGGCAGAAAGTATAAGGTTTACAGTGGTATGGGCTCAATTGCTGCAATGAATCAGGGCAGTAAGGACAGATACTTCCAGGCAAACAACAAGAAGCTCGTTCCCGAAGGCGTTGAAGGACGTGTTCCTTACAAGGGAACTCTCAGCGAAACCGTATATCAGATGATGGGCGGTCTTCGTGCAGGTATGGGTTACTGCGGCTGCGGCACAATTGATGAGCTCAAGGAAAAGACTCAGTTTGTCCGCATCACCAATGCAGGTCTTATCGAAAGCCATCCTCACGACATTTCCATCACCAAGGAAGCTCCCAACTATTCAATGGGTTCAAACGGCTGATTTTGATAATAAAGGACTGTTGCCGACAGGCAGCAGTCCTTTTTGCTTGTCGGTTACGACAAGCAAAAGAACTTTCAAGAAAGTTACAGGATGCTTTTTTCTTTGCTCCGAAGGCGTACAAAGGTACTCCGAGAGGGCAAAAAAAGAGCAAAGCAATGTAAAATCCTTCAAGGCTCGATGCTTTGAAGGATTTTTTTCAATTGCATTAAGATAATTGTCTTTAAAAAAGAATAATGATTCAGTGCATTGCTGTTCCTGTGGCTTTATTGACAGTTCAAGGACTGTTGCCGACAGGCAGCAGTCCTTTTTGTTTTTAAGAGGTATTATTATTCCCTTGACAAAGAGGGTCAATTGTTTTATAATTACCACAATATAATTAAACCGCAGATCAAGAGTAGTAGCATATTCCGAAGCTTACAGAGAGCCGACGGCGGTGGAAAATCGGCAGCAGGAGAATTTGTGAATGGACTTGTGAGGGCAGCCCGAAATGAAAAAGAGTAGGCGCTGACGGAAACTCAGACCGTTAAGCTGAGAGCGTATGAAAGTACGTGAAACCAAAGGTGGCTGACAGTTATACCTGTTCCTTGGGGAACAGGTTTTATTTTTTTGAAAGGATGATTAAAATGGAAGAAAAAATTATTTTACCCTCAGTTGAGGCTCCCGAAAAGAAAAAGAAGATTCTCTCCTGCATTCAGCCTTCGGGTATTCCCACATTGGGCAATTATCTCGGAGCACTTAAAAACTGGAAAAAGCTTTCAGATGATTTTGACTGTGCTTTTGCCGTTGCAGACCTTCACGCAATCACAGTAAGACAGGATCCTCAGAAGCTCAGAAAGCAGATTATGGAGGTTTTTGCTCTTCTTCTTGCAATCGGTCTTGACCCCGAAAAGAGCATCATTTTCATTCAGAGTCACGTGCCCGCCCATTCTCAGCTTGCCTGGGTGCTCAATTGCTATACACAGTTCGGTGAAATGTCAAGAATGACTCAGTTCAAGGACAAGTCTCTTTCCCACGCTGACAATGTCAATGTAGGTCTGTTCTCTTATCCCGTGCTTATGGCGGCTGACATTCTTCTTTATCAGGCTGACCTTGTTCCCGTGGGCGCCGATCAGAAGCAGCATCCTGGAATTGCAAGAGATATTGCAAACCGCTTCAACGGAATTTACGGCAAGACCTTCACAATTCCCGATCCCTATATTGCAAAAAGCGGTGCAAGAGTTATGTCACTTCAGGACCCCACAAAGAAAATGAGCAAATCAGACCCCAACCCCAAGAGCTATGTTTCTCTTTTTGATGCTCCCGAAACAATTATGAAAAAAATCAGAAGCGCTGTCACAGACTCGGAGGGTGGTGTTTATTACGGTGAAGGCAAGGACGGAATCAACAATCTGATGAGCATTTATTCCTGCTGCACCGGTCTTGATTATGATCAGATTGCAAAGGAGTTTGAGGGCAAGGGCTACGGTGATTTCAAGAATGCTGTGGGTGAGGCTGTTGTTGAAGAGCTTCGTCCTGTCAGAGAAAGATATGAAATTCTGATGAAGGATCAGGCATATCTCAAGGAAATGGCAGCCAAGGGTGCACAGTCAGCTTCAAGAATTGCTGAAAGAACTCTCACAAAGACAATGAAAAAGTGCGGATTTGTGCTTCCCTGAAAAGAATGATGTGAGTTTTCAACATTTCCGCTTCAAAATGTCAGTAAATTAAACGGCTGAAGATCCGATGGATTTTCAGCCGTTATCTTTTTTAAATTTTGTTTCCGCTGTGAGCAGCAGCTTCCTGAGGGAGTATGTTATAAATGACAGAGTCGCCGTTCACCATACTGATGGGTATGTCGGGCAAAAGAAGGTGTATAAAAGAAACAAAGTTGTTGCTGTTTTCACCCGGGAAGCCGACAACAATGGTTGCAGGCTTTCTTTTGCCGATGTGAGCACAAAGGGTGATAACGGGATCATCGCTGAAATAAAGTGCCATGTCACCGCCGCCTTTTCTTGCCAGTGAATGTAATGCTTCAATCACCGAAGGATCGAAGGGTCGGTTTTCCTTGGATATGGGCAGCACTGAAACCACTTCTAATTTACCGCCGAGTTTTTTTGATATAATTTCCCCTGCTTTGACAAGTTTTTCTGATGATGCCTGAGCTGTTACGCAAACAAGTACCATGTTTTTGTCTTTCATTGAAAATTACCTCCGTTTCCGTTTATATTATAAAAGCTTAAGTTTAAGCATAATTAAAAAATCCGCCTTTTAAATATATCAGAGGCAGATAAAGATTATTCCGATTTTTTGTCACAGATTAAAATTTTTCTTGAAAAAGACTTTTTGATATGATATACTTTTAAATAGGATTACTTTGTATATAAAATAAAGGAGGTTATCTTTTGGAGCGCAAAGGATTTATGGAAGATTTTATGAAATACCGTTTTCTTCTGAAAGAGCTTACGGTTAAAAAAATAAAGCTTCAGTACCGTAATTCTGTTCTCGGTATGTTCTGGAGCTTTCTTCAGCCTCTTCTTACAATGATTGTTATTTCTTTTGTTTTCGGCGGCTTTTTCGGCAGAGATTCAAGCAAGGTTGTCAATTATCCTGTTTATCTTCTTTGCGGAAAGCTGATGCATTCATTTTTTACCGGTGCAACAAAGGCGGGTATGAAGTCAATCAGATCTCACGCCTCAATTCTTAAAAAGGTTTATGTTCCCAAATATATCTATACATTATCTGCGGTTCTTTCAGAGTTTGTCAGCTTTCTGATTTCTCTGACCGTTCTTGTTGTTGTAATTCTCTTTTTCAACATTGCGGGCATCAATCCCATTACTGTCACCTGGAAAGCCGTTTATGCGGTCTTCCCGATAATTATGATGCTGTTTTTCAGCTTTGGCGTGAGTCTCATCCTTTCAACCCTTAACGTCTTTTTCAAGGATATTGAAAATATCTATGATGTATTTTCACTCCTTCTCTTTTATGCAACACCCATTGTTTACACCTTTGACAGACTTGATTACGGTGCAGACAGCTGGCAGCTCAGCCTTCTGAAGCTTAACCCTCTTTACGGATTTGTTGAGATGTTCCGAGGCGCAGTGCTTTACGGCGGAGATTTTTCGGAAATGAACGCTTTCCTTTATTCCTGCGGACTGACACTTGTGGTGCTCGTTATCGGTGTTGTTATGTTCAGAAAAAATCAGGATAAGTTTATTCTCCATGTCTGAGAAAAGGAGATGATTTTTTGAAGGAATATGCAGTTGAGGTCAACCACGTCAGTATGCGCTTTAATATGAGCAAGGAAAAGGTTGACAATATAAAAGAATATTTTGTCCGTCTGGTCAAGGGCAATATGAGCTACTCTGAATTCTGGGCACTCAAGGATATCAGCTTCAAGGTTGAAAAGGGTGACCGTATCGGTATTATGGGCTTTAACGGAGCAGGCAAGAGTACCATCCTTAAAATCATTGCAGGTGTGCTCAAGCCAACAATGGGCGAGGTTAAGGTCTCAGGCGTTATTGCCCCCATGCTTGAGCTTGGAGCAGGCTTTGATTCAAATTATTCGGGTGCGGAGAACATTTATCTTTACGGTGCAACAATGGGCTTCTCCCGTAAGTTTATTGAAGAAAAGTTTGATGAAATTGTTGAGTTTTCAGAGCTTGGAGATTTCATCAATACTCCCATGAAGAATTACTCCTCGGGAATGAAATCCCGCCTCGGCTTTTCCATTGCAACGGCTGTGAAGCCCGATGTGCTGATTCTTGACGAGGTGCTCAGTGTCGGTGACGCCGCCTTTAAGGATAAAAGTCAGCAGAGAATCCTTGATATGATGGAAGACGGTGTCACGGTGCTCTTTGTTTCCCACAGCACCGAAAGAGTCAAAAAAATCTGCAATAAGGCAATCATTCTCACCGGCGGTCAGCTTGTGGCTTCAGGTGATGTGAATTCCGTTTGTGAGCTTTATACAGAGATGGTAAACAACAAATAAATAAACATAAAGCAGAAGTGTACATCGGCGTATCTTCTGCTTTTTTATTTGTGCCATAAACCAAAGACGGACAGAAATAACTTCTGTCCGTCTTTGGTTTGGTATTTATGAATGAGGTATTAGGGATTAGTCTTCCATATCCTTCTTTGCTTCTTCGATAACCTTCTGAGCAACGGGTGTGGGAGCATCTTCATATCTCACAAAGTTGAGTGTGAAGTAGCCTCTGCCTGCTGTTACGGAACGAAGAGTAGTAGAGAAGTCGCCCATTTCTGCCATCGGTACTTCAGCAACAAGCTCCTGCATTTTGCCGTCATCTGTTGCGCCCATACCCATAACACGTCCGCGGCGTTTTGTGATGTCACCCATGATGTCACCAAGATATGTATCGGGCATATAAACCTTGAGCTCACCGATGGGCTCGAGAATTACGGGGTTAGCCTGAGCCATACCGTTTTTATAAGCGATCTTTGCTGCGGTCTTGAATGCCATTTCGTTTGAGTCAACGGGATGGTATGAGCCGTCATAAAGAACAGCCTTAAGACCTACAACGGGATAACCTGCAAGGGGTCCCTTGAGGATTGCTTCCTGAAGACCCTTTTCAACTGCGGGGAAGAAGTTTTTGGGAACTGAGCCGCCGACAACCTCTGTTTCAAAGATAAGCTCGTCACCGCTGTGGGGCTCAAAGCGTACCCATACGTCACCGAACTGACCTGAACCGCCTGACTGCTTCTTGTGGCGTCCCTGAACCTGACAGCTCTTGCGGATTGTTTCTCTGTAAGCAACCTTGGGAATCTTGAGACCGATTTCAACGCCGTATTTTGTTTTAAGCTTTGAAACAACAATGTCAAGATGCTGTTCACCGAGACCGGAAACAATCATTTCCTTTGTTTCGTCATTGGATTCAAAGGTGATTGTGGGGTCTTCAGCAATAATCTTACGAAGACCTGAAGCAACCTTGTCCTCTTCACCCTTCTTTGTTACTGTGACAGCCATTGAAAGTGAGGGTGCGGGGAAGTTGATGCCTTCAAGAGTTACGGGATCCTTTGCAACGGAAAGAGTGTCACCTGTTGCAAGACCTGAAAGCTTTGTGATAACGCCGATGTCACCTGTTGAGATTTCGGCAACGTCCTCCTGCTTGATGCCCTTGACTGAAACCAGCTTGCCCATTCTTTCGCTTTCTCCGGTTCTTGAGTTATAAGCGGGAGTATCTGATGTGATTTTACCGGAGATAACCTTGACAAAGGACATCTTTCCTACGAAGGGGTCGGCAATTGTCTTGAAGCACAGAGCGGCAAGAGGGCCGTTGGGATCTGCATTGATTTCAACAAGGTCGCCTGCTGCATTTGTTGCAATTTCGGGCTTTGCCTTGTCGGGAGAGGGAGCTGAGTAAACGATGGCGTCCATAAGCATATCGCAGCCGTCAACCTTTGTTGCGGAGCATGCATATACAGGCCAGATTTCACCTGATTCAACACCCTTTGTCAGACCGTTGATGATTTCTTCTTTGGTGAGAGGTTCACCCTCAAAGAATTTGTCCATAAGCTCTTCGTCAACAGTTGCAACAGCTTCTTCAAGAGCAGCTCTCATTGCTTCGATGTTGGCATCTGAGGGGATGTCGATTTCAACGGGTCTGCCGTTGGGATATTTAAAGGCCTTGTTTGAGCAAAGGTTAACAAAAGCCTCACAAACAGGACCGTTATAATAAGGAACAACAACGGGGCAAAGCTTGTTGCCGAGCTCCTGCTTGAGAATTTCGAAGGTTTTATAGAAATTACGGTTGTCTGAGTCAACCTTTGTAACAGCAAAGAATTTTGCAATGTTTCTTTCGTTGGCTGCCTTGATTGCTTTTTCAAGACCAACGTCAATGCCTGAGCCTGCAGATGTAACGATGACTGCACAGTCTGCAGCTCTCATTGCTTCTGCCATACCGCCGGCAAAGTCAAACTTACCGGGAGCGTCAAGAAGGTTGATTTTTGTATCTCTCCAATCGAAAGATGCTGTTGCGGAGGAGATGGAGCACTTGCGCTTCTTTTCTTCTGCGTCAAAGTCCATAACAGTGTTACCGTCAGCAACACGGCCGAGTCTGTCTGTTACGCCTGCAACATAAAGCATAGCCTCAGCAAGAGCGGTTTTACCTTTTCCTGTGTGACCTGCAATAGCAATGTTTCGGATGTTGTTTACTGAATATGTTTTCATTCTAATACCTCCTGAGACCTTACTCTGATTTTAAGGTCTGAAATTTGCCGCGCCAACAAAATCGTGACGTTGAAATTATTTTACCATATTTTACACAAAAAAACAACGGATTATTGACTAATTTTGTACACTATTATTTGTTCAGAGTGCATAAACTTTTGCGGATTATCACTTTAAATATGAAAAGCAGGGTAAAATTCCCTGCTTTTAAGATGTTAGATTTATTCCGCCTCAACAATCTCTGTTGAGTCGTCGGTTGTCAGAAGGGATTCATCTGTTGATACCACCGGTTCGTCTGTTGTGGCTTCTGCGGAAGAGCTGTCGGTGACATTTCCGTTTTCTGTCAGCATATCATCAAGGGCGCTCAGGTCTGTTGAAATTTCATCTGAGACAGAGGTCATATCTTCCTTCACCTTATCCGAGCCGCAGGCGGCAAGGGCAAAAACTGACAGAACCAGCATTGCAATGAGAATTAAAGACAAGATTTTTTTCATAATTAAGACTCCTTTGTGTTTGTTTGATTAATCTTATGATTATTATTGACTCAGTATGCCAATATATTCAAAAGTCAGAAATTATTTCTGTCGGCTTTCAGAAATAAAAAAAACCGCGGCATAGCCACAGCTTTTTTTATATTAATTATAATCAGAATTCAATTTTCTTTTCGATGTAAGCAACGAGATCGGAAATTGCAATTCTTTCCTGCTGCATTGTGTCACGGTCACGGACGGTTACACAGCCGTCTTCAACAGAGTCAAAGTCGTATGTGATGCAAAGAGGAGTACCGATTTCATCCTGACGGCGATATCTCTTACCGATTGAGCCTGCATCGTCAAATTCAACCATAAACTTCTTCTGGAGAGTATGGAATACTTCTGTTGCCTGCTCGCTGAGCTTCTTTGAAAGGGGAAGCACTGCAGCCTTATAAGGTGCAAGAGCGGGATGGAAGTGAAGAACAACTCTGCTGTCATTCTTTTCTGCATCAACAACCTCTTCGTCGTAAGCCTCAGTCATAACGGCAAGGAAAAGTCTTTCAACACCGAGAGAGGGCTCAATAACATAAGGAATGTATCTTTCATTAGTTGCGGGATCAAAGTAATCAAGAGTTTTGCCTGATGTGTTTGTGTGCTGAGTAAGGTCATAATCAGTTCTGTCAGCAACACCCCAAAGCTCACCCCAACCGAAGGGGAAGAGGTATTCAAAGTCAGTTGTTGCCTTTGAATAGAAGCAAAGCTCATCGGGATCGTGGTCACGGAGTCTGAGGTTTTCCTTCTTCATGCCAAGTGCGTAGAGCCAGTCACGGCAGTAGCTTCTCCAATAATCGAACCATTCAAGGTCTGTGCCGGGCTTGCAGAAGAATTCAAGCTCCATCTGCTCAAATTCACGTACACGGAAAATGAAGTTACCGGGAGTGATTTCGTTTCTGAAGGATTTACCGATCTGAGCAACGCCGAAGGGAATCTTTCTTCTTGTTGTTCTCTGGATATTTGCAAAGTTAACAAAGATACCCTGAGCGGTTTCGGGACGAAGATAAAGCTCGTTCTTGCTGTCCTCGGTAACACCCTGGAAGGTTTTGAACATAAGGTTGAACTGACGGATGTCAGTGAAGTTGTGTGCGCCGCAGCCGGGGCAGGGAATGTTCTTTTCGTTGATGTATGCTGTCATTTCTTCGTTTGACCAGCCGGCAACGTTTGTGCCGTCAAAGTCTTCGATAAGGTTGTCAGCTCTGTGTCTTGTCTTACATTCCTTACAGTCCATAAGAGGATCTGAGAAGCCGCCGAGGTGACCTGAAGCAACCCATGTCTGAGGATTCATAAGGATAGCTGAATCAAGACCTACGTTGTAAGGATTTTCCTGAACGAATTTCTTCATCCAGGCCTTTTTGATGTTGTTTTTAAGCTCAACGCCGAGGGGGCCGTAGTCCCATGTGTTTGCAAGTCCGCCGTAAATTTCACTGCCTGCATAAACGAAGCCTCTGCCTTTGCAAAGGGCAACGAGTTTTTCCATTGATTTTTCAGTGTTAGCGAGCATTTTTATAACTCCTTTCATAGCAGAGCTTATTTGCTCTGAAATGTTTTTTGATTTACATATTATAATAATACAAACCGGCACTGATTGTCAAGGTTAAAGGCAGTTTATTTTGTCGGAAGAGGCCGTTTTCAACATTTCGGTGAGCTTTTGCGAAAAAGAAAGCACCTTTTTGATGTATCGGATTATAAAATATATTTTGTTGTTGAAAAGGTGTGCTATATTTGCTATAATTATTTAAAAGCTTTTCGTTGTATTATACCCGGGAAGCTTAAGGAGGAGAATATTATGAATAAAGAACTTGTTGAACTCTTAAAACGCAATGCAAGATACAGCGATGATGAGCTTGCTTCAATGCTTGACAGCACTCCTGAAAAAATCAGAGCTGAAATCAAGGAGCTTGAAAAGGCAGGCGTTATCCTTGGCTATAAGGCTGTCGTAAATCAGCCGAAGATTGATGAAAACAGCGTTGTGGCAATTGTGCTCGTTGATGTTGTACCCGCTGCAAATCTCGGCTTTGATGAGGTTGCAAAAAGAATTGCCTCGCACAGAGAGGTTGAATCAGTTTATCTTCTTTCCGGCGGTCATGACCTTCAGGTTATTATCAAGGTAAAGAATCTTCTTGAGGTGGCTAATTTTGTTTCTAAAAAGATTGCAACAATTGATGCCGTTACAAACACAACCACAACATTTATTCTTAATCGGTTCAAGGATAACGGAATCATCTTTACAGATGCAAGCGACGATGAAAGAAGGCAGATACCTGTATGATTGATTATTCAAAAATTCTCAATCCCACCGTTGTTGAAATGAAGCCCTCGGGCATCAGACGCTTTTTCGACCTTGCCGCTGAAATGGATGATGTTATTTCTCTCGGTGTCGGTGAGCCTGACTTCAAAACTCCCTGGGCAATCAGAAATGCCGGCATTGAGGCGCTGGAAAAATCCAGAACACGATATACGGCAAACAGCGGTATGATTCAGCTCAGAGCCGAAATTGCGGCCTGGCTTTCAAGAAAATACGGTCTTGAATATGAGCCCGAAAAGGAAATTCTTCTCACCGTCGGCGGCAGTGAGGCCATTGATGCGGCAATCAGAGCCACCGTCAAGGAGGGTGACGAGGTAATTATTATTCAGCCTAGCTATGTCTGCTATGAGCCCATGACAAGACTTTCCGGCGGTGTTCCCGTCATAATTGAAACAAAGGCGGAGGACAGCTTCCGCGTTACTGCTGAGCAGCTTAAAAATGCCATCAGTGAAAAAACAAAGCTTCTTATTCTGCCTTACCCCTGCAACCCCACGGGCGCAGTTATGGGCAAGGAGGACCTTGAGGCAATTGCCGAGGTTCTCAGAGGCACAGACATTCTTGTTGTTTCCGACGAGATTTATTCCGAGCTTACCTTTGGCACAACTCACGTTTCACCCGCATCAATTGAGGGTATGAAGGAAAGAACAATCGTTGTCAACGGTTTTTCAAAGGCATTTTCAATGACGGGCTGGAGACTCGGCTTTGCCTGCGGTCCCCGTGAAATTATGCAGCAGATTATCAAAATACATCAGTATGCAATAATGTGCGCTCCCACAGTTTCACAGTATGCCGCAATTGAAGCTCTGAAAAACTGTGATGAAGCCGTTGAAGAAATGAAGGCTGAATATAACCGCCGAAGAAGACTTATTGTTGACGGCTTCAACCGTATCGGTCTCACCTGCCGTGAGCCTAAGGGAGCATTTTATGCCTTCCCCTGCATAAGCTCAACAGGTCTTACTAGTGAGGAGTTCTGTGAAAAGCTTCTTTATTCAAAGAAGGTTGCCGTTGTACCCGGTCCCGCCTTCGGTAAGGGCGGTGAGGGCTTCGTCAGAGCCTCATATTGCTACTCAACAGAGCACATTCTTGAGGCTATCAGAAGAATCGGTGAATTCGTTGAGGAGCTTAAGAATAACAAATAAGTTAATAGTTCTATAGTAAAAAGGACAGCATCCGTTGATGCTGTCCTTTTGGTTTTTTTATTATCAGTCCTTAAGCAGCTGCTTATACATTCTGATATATTCGTTTGCGCTCTTGCCCCAGCTGCAGTCACATTCCATTGCTCTGTTGACAAGAACATCCCAGGCTGCCTTGTCACTGAAGGCTGCAAGTGAGCGTCTGATTGCATCAAGCATATCGTGAGCGTTATATGACTTGAAGGTGAAGCCGTTGCCTTCGCCGTCTCCGCTGTCTGTAATGGAGTCTCTCAGACCGCCGGTTTCACGGACAATGGGAAGAGTGCCGTAACGCAGAGCAACCATCTGTGAAAGTCCGCAGGGCTCACTTTTTGAGGGCATAAGGAACAGGTCTGCACCTGCATAAATCTTTCTTGCAAGGTCAGGCACAAAGCCGAGAGTGAAGGAAAGCTTGTCGGGATGTCTGTTAGCCATTTCCTTGAAGAAGTTTTCATATTTCCAGTCACCTGAGCCGACAACTGCAACCTGAATGTCAGTTGTTGAAAGAAGCTCATCAAGAATACATTCAATAAGATCAAGACCCTTGTGCGAAACAAGTCGGGTAACAATACCGATAACAGGTACATCTGCCTTTTCGGGAAGACCGATTGATTTCTGAAGGTCTGCCTTGTTTGCCTTCTTGCCCTTCTTTACATCCTTGACGGTGTAATTGACGGCAATGTTCTTGTCAGTTTCGGGATTGTAGTTGATGATATCAATACCGTTAAGAATACCCTGAAGCTTCCACTGACGCTCACGCAGAATGGGATCAAGACCGTGACTGAACCAGGGATCAAGAATTTCATTTGCATAAGAGGGTGAAACCGTTGTAATCTTGTTTGCACATTCAATTGCACCCTTCATGAAGTTGACGTCACCGTCATATTCAACAAGGCGGCTGTCAGAGGGCTCAAGACCGATAACGTCATTGATAAGCTCCATACCGTAAGTGCCCTGATACTGAATATTATGGATTGTGAAAACAGTCTTGATGCCCTGATACCAGGGATCCTTGCTGTAAAAGGCTGAATAGAACACAGGGGTAAGAGCTGACTGCCAGTCATTGCAGTGAATGATGTCGGGCTTGAAGTCAACAACGGGAAGAATTTCAAGAGCGGCACGGGCAAAGAAGGTGAATCTTTCCGCATCGTCATAGTGACCGTAAAGGGAGTCACGCTTGAAATAATACTGGTTATCAATAAGGTAATAGATAACGCCCTCATGCTTTGCCTGGAAGATTCCGCAGTACTGTCTTCTCCAGGCAACAGGAACGGAGATATTAGTGACAAAGGTCATCTTATCCTTGAGCTCCTGCTTGATTGTGTCATAAAGAGGCATTACAACTCGGCAGCCGATAAGTCTTTTTCTCAGAGCCTGAGGAAGAGAGCCGGCAACGTCACCGAGTCCGCCGCTTGCGATGAAGGGCAGAGCCTCACTTGCAACGTATAAAACTTTCATAGATTAAAATTCCTTTCGGGATAGTTTGAACTTCGGCTGAAATCAGACTGTGATATTCTTGCCGATATAAAGAGGATAGGTTTCTGCACCGCTGAGCTCACGGTTGGGCTTGACAACAACATCCTTGTCAAGAATTGCGCAGTTGATGGTTGCGCCTGTGCTGATGTATGAATCCTGCATGATGATGGAGTTTTTGACAACTGCACCCTCAGCAACATAAACACCTCTTGCAAGAACACAGTTTTCAACGGTACCCTTGATGATGCATCCGTCAGCAACAAGAGAATTTGAAGCCTTGGAGCAGATGCCGTAAATTGCGGGCATATCGTCGCGCACCTTGGTATAAACGGGATTTTCTGATGAGAAGAGATCTCTGAATTCACCGGTAAGAAGCTGCATATTGATATCGTAATAGCTCTGAAGGCTGTCGATTGTCTTTGCATAGGTGTCAACCTTGTAGCCCTTGATGGTGAGCTTGTCAACGTTCTTTGCGATAGCTTCCTTTTCAAAGCTTTCGCGGATTGCACCTGCACCTGCGGCAGCGTTGATGATTCTTTCAAGAAGAACTCTGCTCATAACGATAATGTTGAGAGCGTAGTTACAAGCCTCCTCGGGATGCTGGTCAACAGTAACCTTTTTGATATCGTTGCCTTCAAGCTCAAAGGTCATAATGTTCTTAAGCTTGGGAGCAACGCCTCTCTTGTAAGCGATGGTGATATCTGCACCGCTTTCCTGATGAGCGTCAAGAAGATCGCCGTAATTGATGTTGCAGACAGAGTTGCAGTCTGCAAGGATAACATAATCCTTGGCGGCCTTCTGAATATAGCCGAGCATGCCGTGAAGAGCTTCAAGTCTGCTTTCGTAAACACCGCTGTCTGAAAGATTGAAGGGAGGAAGAATTGTCATACCGTCACGTTTTCTTGAAAGATCCCAGGCCTGACCTGTGCCAAGGTGGTCCATAAGTGACTGGTAGTTTGATTTTGTGCTGATACCGACGGTGGTGATGCCGCAGTTAACCATTCCTGAAAGAACAAAGTCAATCAGTCTGTATCTTCCTGCAAAGGGAACTGAACCCATTGTACGGATGCTTGTAAGTTCAGTTAAGTGGTCATCATAAACGTTTGAATAGATAATGCCTAATACATCTGATGCGTACATAATCAGTTAACCCCCTTTACGTCTGTGTCGATCATTTCTTTTGCTTTGATTGCCGCACCGTTTCCGATGGTTACTCTTTCACCGATAACGGTAACGCCCCAGTTGTCAAGCTCCTCAATGTTTTCGGGGCTCTGACCAACGTGTGCGCCGCTTTCAATAACTGCATTTTCTGCAACGATTGAATATTCAACAACTGCACCGGACTTGATTGTTGTGCCGGGCATAACAATTGAATATTTGACTGATGCGCCCTTTTCAACAGTTACGTTTGAGAAAAGAACGGAATAGTCAACCTCACCTGCTATGTAGCAGCCTTCACCGATCATTGAGTTTTCAACCTCGGCTGAGTCGGCAATGAAGTGGGGAGGTGCATCAGGACTTCTTGAATAAATCTTCCAGCTGTTGTCTGAAAGGTCAAGGTCAACCTTGGGATTAAGCAGGTCAAGGTTTGCTTCCCAAAGGCTTTCGATTGTTCCGACGTCCTTCCAGTAGCCCTCGAATTTATAGGCAAACATTCTTTCTCCGTTTTCGTGCATTGCGGGGATAACATCGTGACCGAAGTCGTTGCCTGATTCGGGGTTGTTTTCGTCCTCAATGAGATATTTACGAAGCTTGCTCCAGGTGAAGATATAAACACCCATTGAAGCCTTGTTGCTCTTGGGATTCTTGGGCTTTTCTTCAAACTCGCTGATTGAGCCGTCATCGTTGACAAACATCAGACCGAAGCGTGATGCATCTTCCCAGGGTACCTCAAGCATAGCAATTGTGCAGGCTGCATCCTTTTCCTTGTGGAATTTGAGCATCTTGTTGTAATCCATTTTATAAATATGGTCACCTGAAAGAACGGCAACATATTCGGGATTGTAGCGGTCGATGAAATTGATGTTCTGATATATTGCGTTTGCTGTGCCCTTATACCATTCTGTACCCTTGATCTGCTGATAGGGTGAAAGAATGTGCACACCGCCGTAGGAGCGGTCAAGGTCCCAGGGACGTCCGTTGCCGATGTAATCGTTAAGCTCGAGGGGCTGATACTGAGTGAGAACGCCAACGGTTTCAATGCCTGAGTTTACGCAGTTTGAAAGAGGGAAGTCGATGATACGGTACTTACCGCCGTAGGGAACTGCAGGTTTTGCAATGTTTTTGGTGAGTATGCCGAGTCTGCTTCCCTGTCCGCCGGCAAGAAGCATAGCAAGGCATTCGGTTTTCTTAGCCATAGATTGTTTCCTCCGTTTCTTTATTTTGATTTTTTTGTTTGTTTTTCAGCTGCGGCCTCTGTCTTTTTTGACCTCTTGTCCTTTCGTTTAAGAAGCATAAATGAGAAGCCGGGCAAATTGACTGTTATGCTGTTTTCAAAGCCGTGCATGGGCGTCTTCTTTGATGTTGCACCTGATTTTGTACCAAGTCCGTCGCCGCCGAATTCTTTTGCATCGGAATTGAAGATAACCTCATAGTAGCCTTCGTTTCTGACACCGAAGGAATATTTTTCTCTGTAAACGGGAGTGAAGTTGCACACGGCAACAAGCTCGTTGCCCTCCTTGTCCTTTCTTGTGAAGGCAAGAACGCTGTTTGTGTTGTCGTCACTGACGTTCCACTCAAAGCCCTCCCAGCTGTAATCAATCTGCCAGAGAGCAGGATATTTAATATAGATATGATTGAGTCTGCGGACATATTCCTTGAGCTGACGGTGCTTTTCATAGCCGAGAAGAAGCCAGTCAAGCTTGTCATCGTATTTCCATTCGATGAACTGTCCGAATTCCTGACCCATAAAGGTCAGCTTTTTACCCGGGTGAGTCATCATATATCCGAGGAAGGAGCGGACTCCTCTGAACTTGTCCTCGTATTCACCGGGCATTTTGTTGATAAGTGAGCATTTTCCGTGAACAACCTCATCGTGAGAGATGGGAAGAATAAAGTTCTCGGAAAAAGCATAGAAGAAGGAGAAGGTAAGAAGGTTATGGTTAAACTTTCTTGAAAGACCGTCCATTGAGAAATATCTCAGGGCGTCATTCATCCAGCCCATATTCCATTTGAAGTTGAAGCCGAGACCGCCGATGTCTGTGGGCTTTGAAACAAGAGGCCAGGCGGTTGATTCTTCGGCAATCATCAGAGGATTGCAGTGCTCTGTGAAAATGCCTTCGTTAAGCTTTCTGAGGAAGTCAACAGCCTCAAGGTTTTCATTGCCGCCGTTTTTGTTGGCAATCCACTGACCGTTTTCTCTGCCGTAATCAAGATAAAGCATTGAAGCAACGGCATCAACTCTCAGTCCGTCGATGTGATATTTGTCAAGCCAGAAATTAGCCGAGCTTGTGAGGAATGAAACAACCTCGTTTCTTCCGAAGTCAAAAATCTTTGTTCCCCACTGCTTGTGCTCTCCCTTGAGATCGTTTTCATATTCGTAGCAGGCCTCACCGTCAAACATGGCAAGTCCGTGCTCATCCTTGGGGAAATGGGCGGGAACCCAGTCAAGAATGACACTGATTCCGTTTTTGTGACAGGTGTCAACAAAATACATAAAATCGTGAGGAGTTCCGTATCTTGATGTGGCTGCAAAATATCCCGTCACCTGATAGCCCCAGGAGCCGTCAAAGGGATATTCGGAAAGGGGCATAAGCTCAATGTGGGTGTAGCCCATATCCTTCACATAAGGCACAAGGTCATCGGCAAGATCTCTGTATGAATAAGGAGCACCGTTATCGTGGATTTTCCAGGAGCCTGCGTGAAGCTCATAAATATTCATCGGTGATTCGTAAACATTGGTCTCAGCCTTCTTTTTGAACCACTTTGAATCTCCCCATTTGTATCCTGAAAGATCATAAAACTTTGATGCTGTGTCAGGTCTTGTCTCGCTGTGGAAAGCATAAGGGTCGCTTTTTGCCGTTTTCTTTCCCTTTTGTGAGGTGACAAGGAACTTGTAATTATCAAATTGCTTGACGTCGGAAAGATAGCATTCCCACATACCCGCGTCATTTATTTTTTCCATGGCGCCCTTGCTTTCATCCCAGCCGTTGAAATCACCCACAACGCTGACTGAAAGGGCATGGGGTGCCCAGACACGAAAGCTGAAAAGATTTTTTTCTCCGTCAACCTTATGAGCACCCATGTATTCATAAGCCTTACGGTTGTTACCCTGGTGGAAAAGATAAAGAGCAGTATTGTCTCCGAGTTCTTTGTTTTTTGCCATTGGGACACCTCTTTTTTCTTAAAATATCAGCTTGTCTGACAGCTGAGAAGTATTTCAAAAAGGGTACACTCCCTCAATTTAAAATACTACATATACTATAATAACATCCATCTTGGCAAAATTCAAGAGAGTTTGTGATTTTGTTACAAGGTGATAAAAAAATGTTAATATGATTTGTATATTTTGTTAGAAAACAGCCTCCTGAGGCGACAGTTTATATAATAATATAACGATGACTGTGATTTTTCTGTCGGAAAAGAAAGTTATATTTTTCATAAAAACAAAAAACGCAACAGAACGCCGACACCACATAAGGCAGTATTTCTTTAAAAAGTGAAATAGCATCACAATAATGCGTTAAAAACCACCGATATGCGTCAGCATTATCGGTGGTTTTCGCCTTTTCTTGCAACACTATTTCGCCTTTTAAAGTGCT
>JAZOWF010000003.1:0-41250 GCA_045659065.1 Acutalibacteraceae bacterium | reverse complement strand
TAAATAAAAAATTTACTGTTTTATATTGCAAAATGACGATAAATTGTGTAAAATAGCAAAAGTAACAATAGTCAAAATATCCA
Organism: Acutalibacteraceae bacterium; assembly: GCA_045659065.1. Lineage (GTDB taxonomy): Bacteria > Bacillota > Clostridia > Oscillospirales > Acutalibacteraceae > UBA6857. The sequence goes on along the minus strand of JAZOWF010000003.1, from coordinate 41,167 downwards.
ATTGTTAAAAATTTAATGGTGGGGGGACATTTAATATGTCTAACAGATTATTTCAGGGAATTATTCATCAAATGAAAGATGCTATTGACCGTACAATCGGTGTTGTTGACAGCTCAGGAGCAATTATCTGCTGCAGTGATCTTATCCGTATCGGTGAGCCTGACTTTGTTGACACAAAGGATATTCTTGCTTCAACTGAGATCAAGGTAGTCGGTGGCAGAACCTTCCTTGCAATCGGCGGTCAGAATCGACCCGACAGTGCAGTTTTTGTTGACGGTGAAGATGAAAGCGCAGCAAATTATGCCAAGCTTATTTCAATTTCTCTCGGCGGCATCAAGCAGTACTATGATGTCAAGTTTGACAGAAGCAATTTCATTAAAAATGTTATCCTTGATAATATTCTTCAGGGTGATATTTATCTCAAGACCAGAGAGCTCGGCTTTAACAATGAGGTATCAAGATGCGTTCTTCTTATCAGAACAGCTGAAAGACCTGAGATTTCAATCAGTGAATCAGTTCAGACTCTTTTCCCTGACAAGAACAAGGATTTTGTTATCAACATCAATGAAACTGATACCGCTCTTGTTAAAGAGGTGCGTGCAGGTAATGAAATCAAGGATCTTGAAAAGCTTGCAAGAAGCATTGTTGACTCACTTCATACCGAATTTTACATCAACGCTGTTATCGGTATCGGTACAATTGTAACCGGTATCAAGGAGCTTCCCCGTTCCTTCAAGGAATCTCAGATTGCTCTTGAGGTCGGAAAGGTTTTCGATACAGAGAAAACAATTGTTACTTATGAAAATCTTGGTATTGCAAGACTTATTTATCAGCTTCCCACAACTCTTTGTGAGATGTTCCTCAAGGAAATTTTCAAAAAGGGCTCAATTGTCGGACTTGACCACGAAACCCTTTTCACAATTCAGAAGTTCTTTGAAAACAACCTCAACGTTTCTGAAACGTCCAGAAAGCTTTTCGTCCACAGAAACACTCTTGTTTACAGACTTGAAAAAATCAAGAAGCTTACAGGTCTCGATCTGAGAGAGTTTGACGACGCAATTGTTTTTAAAGTTGCTTTAATGGTTAAAAAGTATCTTGATGCTAAGCCCATCAAGTATTAATTAGTTGCTCTTGACAAATCGGTCTACATATGGTAGACTGAAGGCGTCCGTGAATAACTCCGGGCGTGTAACCCTATATAAGTTCGTGTTCTGACGGACGGAATAAGCTGTCTGTCAGAATGATATTCATCTTGAAATTAACAGTTTTAAAGAAAGAGAATAATATGATTGAATTTAAAAATGTCTCGATGAGATACAAAACAAACGGCGCAATCGCTCTTGAAAATGTGAGCGTTAAAATAGAAGAGGGTGAGTTTGTCTTCATCGTCGGTGCTTCAGGTGCCGGCAAAAGCTCATTTCTTAATGTAATTATGGGTCAGGAGAAGGTCGATTCCGGTATTGTAAAGGTTGGTCCTTATAACCTTACAACAATCAGAAGAAGAATTCTTCCTTATCTCAGACGTATGCTCGGCATCGTTTTCCAGGATTTCAGACTCATTCCCAAAATGACAGTTTATGATAATGTTGCATTTGCGTTGCGCGTTATCGGTATGGGTGAGAAGAAGATTGTCAGAAGAGTTCAGTATGTTCTCAAGCTTGTTGATCTTCTTGACAAGTCAAACAATTATCCCAATCAGCTTTCTCAGGGTGAGCGTCAGCGCGTTGCTATTGCAAGAGCACTTGTCAACAATCCTGCCGTTATCATTGCTGATGAGCCCACGGGTAATCTTGACCCTGTTCTTTCAAATGATATTATGGGTCTTTTTGATAAAATCAATTCTCTCGGCGCAACTGTTGTGGTTGTTACACACGACCTTGATCTTGTTCGCCGCTTTGACCACAGAGTTGTTACAATCGAAAATGGAAGAATCGTCTCAGATACTCCCGCTAAATACAAGAAGGAACAGCCTGCTGATATTCCTCTGATTTCAAGAGTTGAAGCACCGGCAGTGACCGAAGTTGAAACCAATGTTCAGGAGGAAGTTGAAAATGGCCAAGAATAATAAACCCGCTGCCTCCGCAAAGAAAAAATCAGACAGAAACGGCGGACTTAACACAACTTATCTGACAAAGATGGGTGCGCACAATATGGTGGCTAACAGAAGCATGTCTTTTTCTTCAATCAGCGTGCTTACTGCATGTCTGCTTCTTATCGGTGTATCAATTATGATTCTGATGAACATTCAGAATCTTGTTAAGGATGTTGAAAATCAGAACGTAGTGCTCGCTTTTGTTGAAGATAACATTTCTCAGCAGGAGGTTGAGCAGGTTAAGATTGACCTTGAAAAAATTGAAAATGTTACTGAGGTTAAGTTTGTTTCAAGAGAAGAGGCTTATGCCGAACAGCTTAAGGAATTCGGTGTTGATGAAAATCAGTTTGACGGCATCATCGAAAATCCTCTGCCACATTCCTATGAAATTTATGTAAGTAACCTTGAAGAGTTTGATTCAACTCTTGAACAGATAAAGAGTGTCAAGAATGTTAATGCGGTCAGAGAAAGCCAAGAGCTTGTCAATCAGATTTCAACTCTTCAGAAATCAATTTCCGCAATTTGTCTCATTATTGTCATCGTTCTTGCTGTTGTTTCAATGTTCATCATTTCTAACACCATCAGAATTACTATGGTTGCAAGAAAGATTGATATTCAGGTTATGAAATCAGTTGGTGCTACCAATGTGTTTATTTGCTGGCCATTTATGATTGAGGGTATTATCATCGGACTTATTTCAGGTGTGGTTGCGGTTATTCTGACCTTCCTTGTTGACAAGTTTGAAGGCGGAGCTATGCAGTCACTTCTTGAAATGTTCGGCAGCAAGGCTATTTCAATTATCGATTATCTTCCCGTTCTCATAGTCAGTTATCTTTTTGCAGGTGTTCTTATCGGCTCAATCGGAAGCATTGTGTCAATCCGCAAATACCTTAAAAAAGAAGGCAGTGAGGCTGAAGAGTTATAATTTTTTGATAAACCGATGGATTTTCCCTCGGTTTATTCCTTGATTTTTCGATAGGAGAATCTTAATGAAAAAATTCAAATTAGTTTTCCTTTGTCTTTGTATCTGCTTGTCTGTGGCTTTGGCAGAGCCTGTAAGCTTTATTGCTTCAGGGCTTACTGCAACAGAAGAGCTTGAGGCTTTGATTGCTGAAAACAATGCCGAAATTGAAGCAAACAGAGCATTGCTCGAGGCGCTCAGAGCTGAAAAAGAATCTCAGCAGGAGTATCTTGAAACCCTGGAACTGCAGATTGATGCAATTTCTGAGAAGGCAACAAACATTCAGACTCAAAAAGAAAACATCAACAAATCAATCAATTCACTCAATGACGAGCTTAATCAGCTGAATAATGAGGTTGAAACTCTCAACGAAGAGATTGAGGTTTACAAAGAAGAAATTCTAACCCTTGAAAATTCAATCAGCTCAGCAAGTGATCTTCTTTCCGCAAAGCTGCGCTCAGCTTTTTTGAACGGTTATGAGTCAACTCTGACCATTCTTCTCGGTTCAGACAGTCTGTCATCCTTTTTAACAAGACTTGAGTTTATGAAGCGTACGTCTGAGAACGATAAAAAGATGATTCTCGGCTTCAGAGATCAGGTGCAGCAGTGTAATGAGGCAAAAAGCTCACTTGAGGCTGACAGGGTTGAGCTTGTATCAAAGCAGAAGGAAATTGAAGAAAAGAAACTTGAATATGAGGCAAATGTAACCGCTCTTGAAGAAGCTGAGGCGGAATTTCAGGCAACAATGGATGAGCTTGAACAGCAGTATGCTGAAATTGAACTTGTTCTTGCTCAGCTTGACAAGACGGGAGCCGAATATCAGGAATATATTAACCGTCTTGAAGAAGAAAATGCTCAGGCTGATGCCGAGATTGACAGAATTCTCAGTGAGTATTACGCTACATCGGTTCAGCAGACAACAACAAGACTTGATGCATCAAATGCTGACCCTGCTGTAACCGCAGGACCCTCTTATGTAGGAACAGGTGACTGGTATTGGCCTATTGGTGACAGATGGTGTTACATCAGCAGCGGCTTCGGTTACAGAGATCCCAATGTTTCGGGCTGGTCCTTCCACGGCGGTATTGATCTTGCAGGCGGCAACGGTGCTCTTCACGGCGCTCCCGTTTATGCAACAAAGTCCGGTACGGTAATTACTGCTGTTACAAGTGATGTCGGTTACGGTGTTTATGTCATGATTGATCACGGCGAAGGTTATGTCAGCCTTTACGGTCATATGTCAACCCGTTATGTTTCTGCAGGTGATTTTGTCACTCAGGGACAGATGATCGGCAGAGTCGGAAACACAGGAAATTCAAAGGGAGCTCATCTTCATTTCGAAATCAGATATTTCGGAGAGAAAAAGGATCCTCTCAATTATGTTAAACAGCCCTGATAAATTACTTCATTTTTAGGAGTGAAATGTGTGTTTAAAAAGATTATATGTATTCTGCTTGTATTGACAGTTGTCTTTTCTGCAGTAGGATATTCACTCAGCTTCGGTAAAGCTTCTGCTGCTTCCGCCTGGGAGGAGCTTGAAGGTGAAATTCAGACCCTTGATGAACAGATTGCGGCAAACCAGCAGACTCTTGATTCACTCAGAGGAAAGGTAGATCAGCAAAAGGAATACCTTAAAACTCTTGAGACTCAAATTGAGACCGTTGAGTCAAAGGCAGCAAAGCTTCAGACACAGATTGATGCTATTGATTCTGAGATTGAAAAGCTCAACAATGATATCAAGCAGCTTAATAATGAAATCAGTGTTATCAATGAGGATATCGTCAAAGCCAGAAAGAATATCAAAAAGATTGAAAAGAATATCAGTGATACAAGCCATGTTCTTGCTTCAAGACTTCGTGCGGCTTATGTCAACGGAAATACATCAACCTTAAAAATTCTTCTTGGCTCAGACAGTCTTTCAAGCTTTCTTACAAGACTTGAAATGATGAAGAGAACATCAGAAAATGCTAAGAAGGCAATTGATGATTTCAATAAAAAAATTGATAAGCTTGAAGCTACAAAAGCTAAGCTTACGGAAGACAAGAAAACTCTCAATGAAAAGAAAACTGAAATCAACGATAAGAGAGATTCTAGACTTTCCAAAAAGGCTGAGCTTAAGGCAACTCAGGCAGAGCACAAGAAGACCGTGGAGGGTCTTGAGCTTCAGTATCAGGAAATCGAAGCTTACATTGCTTCACTCGACCAGTCAAGCGCGACATATCAGGCTTATATTCAGCAGCTTGAGCTTGAGAGAGAAAGAGCAGACCAGGAGCTTGACAGAGTAATCAGTGAATACTATGCAACCTCCACAACAGCAACGACAACCACAACAACTCAGCCTACAACACTTCCTGCTGATAATGCCGATCCCGATTCAAGCGGTTCATCAAGCACAACGGCAGCAACCACAGCCGTGTCAACAACAGCGGGCTCCTATAACGGAAGTGGAAAATGGATCTGGCCTCTCGGCGGTGCTTCATGTTATATAAGCAGCGGATACGGTTACAGAAGTGCTTCAATCAGCGGCAATTCTTTCCACGGCGGAATTGATATAGCGGGTTCAGGTATTACAGGTAAGCCTGTTTATGCAACAAAGGGCGGTAAGGTTATTACTGCTGTTACGAGCAATTCAGGTTACGGAATTTATGTAGTTATCGACCACGGTGACGGTTACTCAAGTGTTTATGCCCATATGTCAAGCAGAAGCGTGTCAACAGGTGCAACTGTAACACAGGGACAGCAGATCGGACAGGTCGGCAGCACAGGTAACGTTACAGGACCGCATCTTCATTTTGAAATCCGTCACAACGGTGTTAAGAAAAATCCGATGGACTTTGTAAAGAAACCTTGATATATACTGCCTTCACAGGCAGTATATCGGTTTTTTAGGAGTAAATTACAAGCTGTCGGGCTGACTGGGGGAGAGGTTTTATGAATAAAAAGATTTCTTTAGGCATAGCAATTGCATTGTGTTGCCTTGTGGCTGCCGTTTCATCAGCGGTGTCACTCGGTTTGTTAAGCGCAGAATATAACTCTATTCTCAAAGGGTTACCCGAAAAGCTCGGACGTTATGAGCTTCTTGATGAAATCGATGATATAATTATTGATAATTATTACGGTAAAAACGAAACTGAGGATATGGAAAATGCAATTGCCAAGGGTTACGTTAAAAGTCTCGGTGACGGCAAAAGCATTTATATGAATCCCGATGAGTATGCCGATTATATTTCGGAAGAAGACGGCAATATGCTCGGTATCGGTGTTGAATACGAAAAAAATAAAAAAGGATATATTGAAATTACAAAGGTTTACAGCGGTTCACCTGCTGAAAGCAGCGGATTGATAAAGGGTGATGTCATTATTGCTTTTGACGGAATCAGAATTAATCAGGCTAATTATTCTCAGATGGAGGAAAAGCTTTCCGGTGATAAGCTTACAAGCATTAACATAATTTATCAGCGCGCTGGAGAAGAAAAGAATATAACTGTTGTTAAGGGTTATGAAGCACAGTCGGTTACTGTTGACGCCTATGAGAGTGTCGGTTATATTGAAATTTCTGCCTTTTATCCTACAACTGCATCTATGGTACAGCAGGCTGTTGACAAATTGGTATCTTCGGGTATGACATCAATTGTAATTGATCTAAGAAACAATACAAGCGGAAATTACAATGAAGCTGTCAAAACTCTTGATGTTTTTGTTCCTCTTACTGACGGCGAAAAATTTGCCGCAACAGTTGTGGATGAAAACGGCAAGGTTGTTGACTCGTTTTCAACCTCATCCGGTGAGGTAAGTCTTCCTGTCATTATTCTTGTCAGTCCTGATACTCAGAAGGCTGCAGAGCTTTTTGCGGCGGATATGCGTGATTTCGGCAAATGCCAGATAATCGGTGAAACTGCAACAAAGGGCAGCGCAATTGTTCAGGAAATTTTTACTCTTTCAAACGGCGGTGCCGTGCTTCTTACAACGGGAAAAATAATGCCTTATAAGAGTGAAAGCTTCCACGGTGACGGAGTTATTCCTGATTATATTGTTGAAAACAAGGGAAAAACAGACTCTCTTGACAGTGACGGACAGTTTCTTTATGCTGTTTCCGTTTTGTCTGGTGAAGGCGCATAAATAATATAAAGACATCGGATGAAGCCGATGTCTTTTTTTATAAATTATTTAAAAAATTACCGATAATATTTTTCACCGAAAAGTTCAAATTATATATGCGGTCAAAAACAAAAAAGGCCGTGACGGAGGTGGAAAATGGTAAAATTAATTAAATTTATCCGAGGCTTGCTGTTTACTCTTACCTTATCGGCAATTTGTCTTATAGTTTACGGATTTTATTCTGTTCCGGATAATCTGTATTCAGTAACAGACAAGCTTACCAGCATAAATGAAATTTATACAGTCAGAAGCTATGAAGCAAGAGATTGCTCTGATAATTCAGAAGGTAAGAGCTATAACGTTGAAATAAGTCTGATGAATGTTATTCCTGTTAAAAGCTCGCAGCTTACCGTCAACAGCAGAAAATATGTATCTGTTTCCGGTGAGCTTTTCGGATTGCGGCTTTTTACAGATGGTGTTGTGATTGTTGATATTGATAAATTTGATTCCGAAGCAGGCTTTGTGTCACCGGCTGAATCCGCAGGACTCAAAAAGGGCGACATTATATACAGTATAAATTCTGTCAGAACCAAGGACAGCGCAACTGTTTCTCAGATTTTTCAAAACAGCGCAGGGCAACCCCTTGAAATAGAATACATCAGAGATGAAAAGCATTACAAAACAACGCTGACGTTAAGCTTCAGTCAGGCTGAACAGAAATTCAAGGCGGGTATGTGGATCAGAGACAGCGCAGCCGGAATCGGTACAATGACTTTTTATAATTTGTCAAACGGTACTTTTGCGGGACTCGGACACGGAGTGTGTGATGTGGATACAGGGGATATTCTTCCGCTGTCTGACGGTGATATTGTTTCGGCTTATGTAAGTGGCTGTTATAAGGGAAAAAGCGGCCAGGCGGGTGAACTGTGCGGAGTTTTTAACAGCAGCAGTAAAGGTGTGCTTCTTGAAAACTGCAGTATCGGAGTTTACGGTACAGTTAAAAATACTCAGACAACTGAGCTGATGCCCGTAGCAACATCGGAAGAGGTAAAAACAGGCAAGGCTCATATTGTTTGCACCGTTGATGAAAACGGACCGACTCATTTTGAAATTGAAATTGTGAAAATTTCCTCCAACAACAATAAAACAAAAAATTTAACTGTAAAAGTAACGGACGGGAAACTGATTGAAAAAACAGGCGGAATTGTTCAGGGTATGAGCGGAAGTCCCATAATTCAGAACGGCATGCTTGTTGGTGCAATTACTCATGTTTTCATTAACGATCCCACACAGGGCTATGCCATTTTCGCTGAAACAATGCTTTTAAAATCTGAAAGCATAAATTAAAAAAATGAGATGTAAATTTTTACATCTCATTTTTACTTATATTTCTGCTTTTGAAAGATATTCCTTCAAGGCAGCTTCCCAATGGGGAAGGCGTTTAATTCCGATCTGATCCAGACAGCTTTTGTCAAGACGTGAGTTTAAGGGTCTTTGAGCCTTTGTCGGATATTCGGAAGAAGGGATGCCTTTCAGGTTAATGTGAATATTCTTTAATTCAAATGCTTTGGCTGCAAATTCATACCAGGAGCAATAGCCTTCATTGGTTGCGTGCAAGGTGCCGTAATTTTTGCAATCAGTAAGCTCAACAAGAAGCTTTGCAAGATGTTTTGAGTAAGTGGGGGAGCCGATCTGATCATTGACGACGCTCAATGTGTCACGCGTTTTTGCAAGCCTGAGCATTGTTGCAATAAAATTTCTGTTTTGCTCTCCGAAAACCCAGGAGGTGCGGACAATAAAGTGCTTGTCAGAGCAATATTCAGTAACAGCTTTTTCACCCTGAAGCTTACTTTCTCCGTAAACGTTGAGAGGAGAGGTCGCTTCTGATGCTTTGTGAGGAGAATTGCCCGAGCCGTCGAAAACGTAATCAGTGCTCACATAAATCATCAGTTTATTTTTCTTTCCGCATATTTTTGCCAGGTTTTCTGTTCCTGTTGAGTTAACTTTGAGGCAAATATCCTTTTCGTCCTCTGCTTTATCAACGGCTGTGTATGCGGCACAGTGAATAATTACATCAAAATCTTTTTCTTCAAAAAAATCTTCAACTGCATTTGCATCAGTTATATCGAGAATGTCAATATCAATGCCGAGATGGTGGATGTTATTTCTCTTAAGATGAGAGCATACATCGGAGCCGAGCTGTCCTTTTGCACCTGTTACAATAATCATTCATTCACCTCATAAAAGAAATTTATGTCACTGTCACAAAGAGCAGGAGCGCTGAGATCCTTTTGTGAAAGCACAGGAGAATCAATTCCCCATTCAATGCCGATTTCCTTATCGTTGTAGATGATGCTTCTGTCATTTTCTCCGTTGTAATAATCGTCAACCTTATAAAAAACCTCAACATCGTCTGTAAGGGTGACAAACCCGTGACCGAAGCCCTTGGGGATATAAAGCATTGCTTTATTTTCGGCTGAAAGCTCGGCGCTGACCCACTTGAGATAAGTCGGGGAGTTTTTTCTCAGGTCAACTGCAACGTCAAGGATTTTGCCTCTTGTGCAGCTTACAAGCTTTGTCTGAGCATAAGGTGCCTTTTGAAAATGGATACCTCTGAGAGTGCCCTTGTGCTCTGAATAGGATCTGTTGTCCTGTACAAAAACGGTCTTAATTCCAAGCTCTGACAGCTTTGCCGCATTGAAGGATTCATAGAACCAACCGCGATTATCACTGAAAATTCTGGGCTTGACAATTTTGACCTCCGGAATTGCTGTGTTTATAATTTCCATGATTATCACCCTGAAACTTAATTACTTCACTATGAATTATACCGCTGAAGAAAATAATAGTCAAGACAGTTGACAATTTTGAATAAAAACAATAGAATACAGAAGATAACCAAGGAGGTGAGAATATGACAGTCGGAATTATCTGTGAATATAATCCTTTTCACAACGGACATCTTTATCAGTTGAAAAAAGCAAGAGAAATGGGTGCTGATAAGGTTGTCTGTGTTATGAGTGGCAACTTTGTTCAAAGGGGAGAATGTGCTTATTTTGACAAATGGTTCCGTGCAGAGTGTGCAGTAAAAGCCGGTGCAGATGTTGTTCTTGAGCTCCCGCTGCCCTGGAGTATGTCATCGGCTGAGAATTTTGCTTTCGGAGCAGTCAGTCTTCTTTCTGAATTCGGAATTGAAGCTTTGTCCTTCGGCAGTGAATATGATGATGCCGAGAGCCTTCGTAAATGTGCCGAAGCACTTGAAGACAGCAGGGTTGTAATGAGAATTAGGGAGCTTATGGCAGAGGGTAAGAGTTATCCTGCCTCTGTCTCTTCTGCGGTTTCTGAATTTTACGGTGAGGAATGTGCGCAAATTCTTTCGTCTCCGAACAGCACTCTCGGTGTTGAATATATAAGAGCCTTGAACAAAATTTCTCCCGATACAAAGGTGTGGCCTGTAAAAAGAATCGGAGCTGAGCATGACGGAATTGAGTCTTCGGGTGTTTTTGCAAGCGCAAGTAAAATCAGAAGTTCTGTTGAGATTTCCGATTTTGCTGAGTTTATTCCCAAAAATCTGCTTAAGCTTTACAGCGGAAGAATAAACGAAGGTTACGGTGCGGCTTCAATGAAAAATGCTGAGCGATCAATATTGTCATCACTCAGAGAGATGGAAAAGCAGGAGTATTTAAATTTTGTTACGGATGAAACGGGTCTTGCGCAGAGAATTTATAAGTGTGTTAAAGAAGCTGCTTCTCTTGAAGAGCTTACAATGAATGTCAAGAGTAAAAATTATACTCTTTCTCGCGTGAGAAGAGAAATACTGAATTTGTTTCTTCGTGTAGATAAAGAATTTTGCAGAATGTCGCCGCCTTATATTAAAATTCTTTCTGTGAACGGAACGGGCCTTCGTCTTCTCGGTGATGCTGCAGCAAGGACTGACCTGCCGATTATCACAAGAAATTCCGAAGCGTCAAATCTTTCGGGCTTTGCAAGAGAGATATTTGAGCTTCAGTGCAAGGCTTCGGATAAATACGGTTTATTTGCCGATAATGTTATGCCCTGTGGTTTGGAGCAGAGTAATTCGATAAAAATAATCAGATAAAAAAGCTCAGTTGGATTATTTCAACTGAGCTTTTTAGTTGTTAAATTTCACCGATACAGTAATCTTCTGTTGATGTTGCTTTAATTGTGACATCAACAATTTTTCCGCATAAATTTTCTGTTGTCTTTACTTTTACAGGGATGTAGTTGTGAGTGTAGCCGCAAAGATATCCGTCATTGACAAAGGATTCAAAGAGGACGGGGAGAACTTTTCCTTTTTGTTTTTCAAAGAATTCTTTTCTGACCTTGTCTGTTTCTTCAATCATTATTCTGCTTCTGATTTCCTTGGTTTTCTTATCAATATGTCCCGTCATTTTTTCGGCTTTTGTACCTTTTCTGACTGAATAGGGAAAGACATGAACCTTTTCAAATCCGATTGATTTTACAAATTCAAGGCTTTCGTTGAAATCTTCTTCACTTTCACCTGCAAAGCCAACCATAACATCGGTTGTCAGTGTGCATTCAGGGAAAGCTTTTCTGAGATTATCACAAATCACTCTGAATTCATCTGTGTTATAGTGTCTGTTCATTGCCTTAAGAGTTTTGTCACATCCGCTCTGAAGGGAAATGTGAAACTGAGGACAAAGTTTTTTGCACTGTGACAGCTTTTCAATGACCTCTTTTGTAAGATGGTCGGGCTCAAGTGATCCGAGACGGATTCTGAGAATGCCGTCAGTATTTTCAGCTTCAATAACAGCATCAGGAAAGGCTTTACCGATATCTGAGCCGTAGGATGAAAGATTGATTCCGACAAGTACAACCTCGTTGTATCCGTTTTTTGCAAGAACTTTCAGCTCGTCACGGAGCTCTTCGGTTTGCTTTGAACGGACTCTGCCGCGGGATATGGGGATGATACAGTAAGAGCAGAAACGGTTGCAGCCGTCCTGGATTTTAACATAAGCTCTTGTTCTTTCATCAAAGCTTGTAATTGTTCCGCCTGAGAATTTGTCTCCTTTCAGATGCTCTTTAATGTTATGAATCGGACAGCCGCTGCCGAGAAAAGAATTGATTGCTTCAACAACTGCTCCGTTGTTTTTGTTTCCGAGAACGATATCCGCTTCAGGCAGCTCTGTTGACTTATCAGGATATGCCTGCGGCATACATCCTGTAAGGACAACTATGGAATCCGGATTGTTTCTTTTGAATCTTCTGACTGCCTGTCGTGTTTTCTGATCGGCAGAAGCTGTTACGGTGCAAGAGTTTATAATTATTATATCAGCTTTGTTATCTGTGGTTATTTCATATCCGTTTGCACTCAGAAGCTCACTCATTGCCTGGCTTTCATATTGGTTTACCTTGCAGCCGAGGGTGTAAAATTTAACTTTCATTTTAATCATTCCTGTTACGATAATATTGTTTATTATAAACTATTGTCAGTTAATATTCAAGTCATTGTTTTATTTAAGCTTTGTTTTTCATAAATATCATTAAGACTAATTCAGAGGTGATATTTATGAAAAAAATATTCTTGTTGATTTTCTGTGTAGCTTTGACTGTCGGCCTGTCATTTTCTGCTGCGGCTGTGAATGAGAATGCCTTGACTGTTGAAGCAAAAGCAGCAGTTCTTATGGATGTTGCAAGCGGAAAGGTGCTCTATTCGGTGAATGAAAACGAAAAGCTTTATCCTGCCTCAATCACCAAAATAATGCCCTTGCTTCTTGTTGTTGAGGCAATTGACAGCGGAAAAATTTCACTTGAAGATATTGTTGTAACAAGTGCAGCCGCCGCTTCAAAGGGCGGCTCTCAGATCTGGCTGAAGGAAGGGGAGCAGATGTCTGTTGATGAGCTTTTGAGGGCAACGGCAATTTCAAGTGCAAATGACGCCTGCTCGGCTCTTGGTGAATATCTTGCGGGCAGTGAAGAGGGATTTATTAATTTGATGAACCAAAGAGCGTCACAGCTTGGAATGATAAACACAAATTTTGTCAACTGCACAGGTCTTGACGATGACACAACAGAGCATCTTACAACCGCCAAGGATGTTGCTCTAATGTCAAGGGAGCTGCTTTCTCATGAGCTTATAAGAAAATATTCGACTGTATGGATGGATTCTCTCAGAGACGGTGCAACTCAGCTTGTCAATACCAATCGGCTTGTCAGATTTTACAGCGGTACCACGGGTCTTAAAACGGGCACAACCACAAAAGCAGGCTATTGCCTTGCGGCCTCCGCCGAAAGAGACGGGCTTCATCTTGTTGCAGTTATTCTCGGAGCAGAAAACAGCACACAAAGGTTTGAGGATGCAAAGGCTATGCTTAACTGGGGTTTTACAAATTTCGAAAGATATACTCCTGAGATTGATCTTTCTTCTCTTGAACCGATAAGGGTGCTGAAGGGTGCAGAAAGATATATTGAGCCAAAAATCATCACAGCAGAAGCCGTTACCGTCAAAAAGGGCAGTCCGTCTTCTTTCGAAAATGTGTTTTCTTTGCCGGAAAATCTGATGGCTCCTGTTGAAAGCGGACAGATTGTCGGAACAGTGAGCATAAAAAACGGTGATGAAATTATCTGTACATATAATCTTGTGAGTGAAAATTTAATTGAAAAAGTTAATTTGAGAATAATGGCAAAAAGATTTATAAAAAGTCTCACTTTTAGGTGATAGAAAATCCGTATTATAGTTGACAAATTGGTGCTTTTGTATTAAAATACAGAAAATAAACAATTAGGTTCAAAAGGAGCTAACCGTATGTCAGCAAAATTAACAAAAAAGTACGTGTCTGCATTCGTAACAGATGAAGAGCTGCTTTCTTATCAGAGCAAAATTGACAAAGCTCACAAGGATTTGCACGAAGGCACCGGCGCAGGTAACGATTTTATCGGCTGGGTTGATCTTCCCGTAAATTATGATAAAGATGAGTTTGCAAGAATCAAGGATGCTGCTGAGAGAATCAAGGCTAACAGTGATATTCTTATTGTTATCGGTATCGGCGGATCTTATCTTGGCGCAAGAGCAGCTGTTGAGTTTGTAAAGGGACAGAATTACAATGAGACAAGAAAGGATACTCCCGCTATCTACTATGTCGGCAACAGTATTTCTTCTTCTTATCTCAGTGATATTATTTCAATTTGTGAAGGCAAGGATTTCTCAGTTAACGTTATCTCAAAGTCAGGTACAACAACTGAGCCTGCAATTGCTTTCAGAATTTTCCGTGAAATGCTTATTGAAAAATACGGAAAAGAAGAAGCTGCAAAAAGAATCTTTGCAACAACTGACAAGGCAAGAGGCACTCTTAAGAGTTTTGCTGACAGAGAAGGCTTTGAAACCTTCGTTGTTCCCGATGATGTCGGCGGAAGATACTCTGTTCTTACAGCTGTTGGTCTTCTTCCTATTGCTGTTGCAGGTATCGACATCGACGAGCTTATGCTCGGTGCCGCTCAGGCAAGACAGGAGCTTATGAGCACATCTATTGACGAAAATGATTGCTACAAATATGTTGCCATCAGAAACGCTCTTTACGATAAAGGTAAGAGCACTGAAATGTATATCAGCTACGAACCCTCATTCACAATGATGAATGAATGGCTCAAGCAGCTTTTCGGTGAAAGTGAAGGTAAGGAAAATAAGGGTCTTTTCCCCGCTTCCGCAATCTTCTCAACTGACCTTCATTCTCTTGGACAGTATGTTCAGGAGGGTGTTAGAATGATGTTTGAAACTGTTGTAACCTTCAAAAAGACAAAGGCTGATATTATCATTGCTGAAGATGCTGAAAATGTTGACGGTCTTAACTTCCTTGCAGGAAAGACAATGGACTTCGTTAACGAAAAGGCATTCCTCGGTACTGTGCTTGCACACAATGACGGTCTTGTACCCAACATTGTCATTGAAAATGATGATATGAGCGCAAAGTCACTCGGTTATCTCATTTACTTCTTTGAAAAGGCTTGTGCAATTTCCGGTTATGTTCTTGGTATCAACCCCTTCGATCAGCCCGGTGTTGAAAGCTACAAAAAGAATATGTTTGCACTTTTAGGCAAACCCGGTTATGAAAAAGAGAAAGAAGTACTTGAAGAAAGACTCAATAAGTGATATAATGAATATGTAATTGGACCGGATGAGGTGAAAATCTCTTCGGAGCAATAAATAAAAGGAGGAAATTAAAATGATTTCTATTATTTTAGGACACAAAGGTGCGGGCAAAACAAAGCGTGTGATTTCTTGCGTAAACGAGGCAGTTGAAAAATCTAAGGGCAACGTTGTTTGCGTTGAAAAAGAAACAAAGTTAACATATGATGTCAACTATCGTGCAAGACTTATTGCTACTGATGATTTTGAAGTTAAGGGTTACGAAGCCTTCTTCGGTTTCCTTGCAGGTGTTTGCGCAGGAAACCACGACATCACAGATGTACTTGTTGATGCTACTCTCAGAATCGGCGGCAGAGATTACAATGCTCTTGCTTCTTTCCTTGAAAGAATTTATGAGCTTTCAGCAACAACTGAAAAGGATTTTGTTTTCACAATTTCTGCTGACAAGGAAGAGCTTCCCGAAGCAATCTTCAATTTCTGCAAGATTATCTGATTTGTTGTTTGTCATAATCCACCGCTTTTCTGCGGTGGATTTTTATTTTTCTGCTTATTGACAAAAAAGACTGTTAGGGATAGAATGTTTGAGTATTATAAAGTGAAAATGAGGGTTTAATATGGTAGATTATGAGCTTGAAGCACAGGCAGCTTCAGAGGGTTTTAAGGTTATCTGCGGCATTGACGAGGCGGGCAGAGGGCCTCTTTGCGGACCTGTGTGCGCAGCGGCAGTTGTTCTTCCCGAAAATTGTGAGATACCCGGACTCAACGATTCAAAGAAAATCAGTGAGAAAAAAAGAGAAGCGCTTTTTGATATAATCAGGGAAAAGGCAATTTCCTATAATGTTGTAATGATTGATGAAAAGATTATTGATGAAATCAACATTCTGCAGGCGACATTTCTTGCAATGAGAACAGCAGTTGAAGGCTTGTCCGTTAAAGCGGATATGGCTTTGATTGACGGAAACGGAAAGCCCGGACTTGATATCTGTGAAAGAACAGTTATTAAGGGAGATGCAAAATCTGTTTCGATTGCTGCTGCTTCAATTCTTGCAAAGGTTACAAGAGACAGATATATGCTTGAAATGGACAAGGAATACCCTGAGTATCAGTTTGCCAAGCACAAGGGCTACGGCACAAAGCTTCACTATGAAATGATTGAAAAATACGGAATTTGTCCGATTCACAGAAGAAGCTTTCTTAAAAAGATAATAGGTGGCTGAAATGGATAATAAATCTATTGGTGATAAAGGTGAGAATTTTGCCGCTGAATATTATGTGAAATTGGGTTATAATGTCATCTGTAAAAACTTTCATTCCCGATACGGTGAAATTGATGTTATTGCAGAAAATGATGATTTTATTGTATTCTGCGAGGTTAAATCCCGTAATTTCGGCTGTGCAAGTCCTTCGATGGCTGTTGACAGAAGGAAGCAGGAGCGCCTGATTCTCACTGCAATGAAATATATTGATGAAATGGATTGCGAAAAGCAGCCGCGCTTTGATGTTTTTGAAATTTGGCACTGTGACGGATCAATCAAAAAATATAACAACATTGAAAATGCCTTTGAAAGTACGGATTTTTCAGGCAGATATGATATTTTTTGATGTGCTTTAATGCTTTACAAATTTAAATATATATGTTAGAATAAAATAATTGTTATTTATGGAGGTATAAATATGCTTTATACAAGTACAAGAGATAAAAGTGTAAGAGTTTCATCTGCTCAGGCTATTGCTCAGGGTATCTCTGCAGACGGAGGACTTTTTGTTCCCGAAACAATACCTGAAATCAGTGCAGAATTTATTGACTCTCTTGTTCCTCTTGATTATATTTCAAGAGCTAAGAAGGTGCTTTCTCTTTATCTTACCGATTACACAGAGCAAGAGCTTGATTATTGTGTAAACGGAGCTTATGCTGCAGGAAAATTCAGCAGTGAAAAGGTTTCTCCCATCAAGAGAATTGCTGACAGAGAAAACATTCTTGAGCTTTGGAGAGGTCCCACCTGTGCATTTAAGGATATGGCTCTTCAGCTTCTTCCTTATCTTCTTACAACAGCAGCAAAAAAGACAGTTGCAGATAAAACAATTGTAATTCTTGTTGCAACCTCAGGCGATACGGGCAAGGCTGCACTTGAAGGGTTCAAGGATGTTGAAGGCACAAAGATTATGGTCTTTTATCCTAATGACGGTGTCAGCCCCATGCAGAAGCTTCAGATGACAACCCAGAGCGGTGAAAATGTCAGCGTGTGTGCAATCAACGGAAATTTTGATGATGCACAGAGTGGTGTTAAGGCGATTTTTACTGACAAGGAAATTGCTGCAAAGCTTGATGAAAATTCAATGGTGTTTTCTTCAGCAAACTCAATCAACTGGGGCAGACTTGTTCCTCAGATTGTTTATTATATTTCCGCTTACTGTGACCTTATTGAAAACGGCACAATTAAAAACGGTGACAAAATAAATGTTGTTGTTCCCACAGGTAACTTCGGTAACATCCTTGCAGCTTATTATGCCAAGAGAATGGGTATTCCCGTCGGAA
This sequence comes from Acutalibacteraceae bacterium, assembly GCA_045659065.1. Classification (GTDB taxonomy): domain Bacteria; phylum Bacillota; class Clostridia; order Oscillospirales; family Acutalibacteraceae; genus UBA6857. The sequence continues at coordinate 23,355 of JAZOWF010000003.1, read as the reverse complement.
AGCTTATCTGTGCTTCCAACTCAAACAACGTTCTCACCGATTTCATCAAGAGCGGTACATATGACAAGAACAGACAGTTCTATACAACAACATCTCCTTCCATGGATATTCTCATTTCCTCAAACCTTGAAAGACTTCTTTTCCATCTTTGCGGTGAAAACTCAGAAACTGTAAGTCAGTGGATGTCATCTCTTTCAGCCGAAGGAAAATATACTGTATCTGATGATGTGAAAAATCTGGTTTGTGAGCTTTTTGAAGGCGGCTGCTGTGATGATGCTCAGACTGCTGAAACAATCAGCGGTACATATAAAAACGGATACCTTTGTGACACACATACAGCTGTTGCAATCAAGGTATATGAGGATTATGCTGACGAGAGCGGTGATGAAACCGAAACTGTTATTGCTTCCACAGCAAATCCCTATAAATTCTCTGCTGCAGTTCTTAAGGCTGTAAACGGCGAAATTCCTGCAGATGCCGATGAGTTTGCACAGGTTGAGCTTCTGATTGAAAAAACAGGCGCTCCCTGTCCTGATCAGCTTGCTAACCTCAGAGGTAAGGAGCCCAGATTTACTGATTGCTGCAACAAGGAAGAAATGACTCAGATGGTTTACCGTATGCTCGGCATCTGAGTAATAACGGAGGTGTCATTTTGTCAATTTTTGCAATCGGAGATACTCATCTGTCTTTTGCATGCGATAAGCCGATGGATATTTTCCGCGGTTGGACAGATTATGTCTTACGCATCGAAAAAAATTGGAAAGCTGTAATTGAAGATGATGACACGGTAGTTATACCCGGAGACATTTCCTGGGCAATGTCTCTTCAGGAGGCTGAAGAGGACTTCAGATTTATCAACAGTCTTCCCGGAAAAAAGATTATTCTCAAAGGTAATCACGATTATTGGTGGAACACAAAAAGAAAGATGGACAAATTCCTTGGGGAAAAGTCCTTTGACACAATTTCAATACTTCATAACAACGCTTATAAGATCGGTGATTTTGTCATTGCTGGCAGCAGGGGATGGTTTTACGATGCTCAGACAGGCGCTGACAAAAAGGTTATTCTCAGAGAAGCCTCAAGGCTTGATACATCAATCACTGAAGGTAAAAAGCTTGGGGGAGAGCTGATAGTTTTTCTTCATTATCCTCCTGTGATGCTTAATCAGAGGTGTGAGGAAATTTTTGAGGTTCTTAAAAAGCACGGTATTAAAAGATGCTATTATGGGCATCTGCACGGTGAATCAACGCTTAAGGCAGTGTGTGAAGAGGTTGACGGAATCAAATTTTCACTTATTTCAGCTGATTATCTTGAATTTTGCCCCAGAATTATCGAAAAAATTTAAAAAAACTATGGAAATGTATTTACATTTCTGTTATAATAAAAAAGTTAAAAACAAATTGGATTTATGCAAGACATAATATCCGGATAGGAGTTTTAAAATGAGTTTAAAATCATCAAACAATGTTGAAACAAATGTTTATGCTCTTGAAATCTCTGTTTCCGCAGCAGATTTTGATGCAGCACAGAACAAGGCTTTTGCAAAGCAGAAGAACAAGATTCAGCTTCCCGGCTTCCGTAAGGGCAAGGTAACACGTAAGATGGCTGAAAATTTCTACGGTAAGGGCTGGCTCTATGAAGAGGCTCTTGAAATCTGCTTCCCCGTTGCTGTTGAAAGTGCAGCTGCTGAGGCAAACCTTGAAATCGTAGGCACAAAGAATGTAGATGTCAAGGAAATCGGTGCTGAAGGCATTGAAATGGTTGTTGAAATCTACGTTAAGCCTGAAATCGAGCTTACAGCTTACAAGGAGCTTAAGGCTTCAAAGAAAAAAGTTGAAGCAACAGAAGAAGAAATCGAAGCAAAGATCAACGAGCTCGTTGAAAGAAACGCACGCATCGTTGAGGTTACAGACAGAGCAGTTGTTGACGGTGATATCACTGTTATTGACTTCAAGGGCTTTGTTGACGGCGTTGCATTTGCAGGCGGTGAGAGTGAAAACTATGAGCTTACAATCGGCTCAGGTCAGTTTATCCCCGGCTTTGAAGAGCAGATTATCGGTCACAACGCAGGTGAAGAATTTGACGTAAATGTTAAGTTCCCCACAGAGTACACACCTGAGCTTGCTGATAAGGATGCAGTTTTCAAAATCAAGCTTCATGAAATCAAGGCTAAGGAGCTTCCTGAGGTTGACGATGAATTTGCTCAGGATGCAGCTGACTGTGATACAGTTGCTGATCTTAAGAAGTCAATTGAAAAGGAAATCAAGGCTCAGAAGGAAGCTGCAAATGACAAGGAAATTGAATCACAGCTTCTCGATAAGCTCGGTGACAACGTAAAGGGTGAAATCCCCGAATGTATGTTTGAAACCGAAATGGATAATCAGATCAGAGATATCGATTACAGACTTTCAATGCAGGGCCTTAATTTCGAAACATACCTTCAGTACACAGGATCAACAGTTGAGCAGTACAAGGAAACAATCAGACCTTCAGCAGAAAAGAACGTTAAGGTTCGTCTTGCTCTTGAAAAGGTTGCTGCTCTTGAAAATCTTGAAATTTCAGACGAGGAGCTTGAAGAAGAATACAGCAAGTTTGCTGAGAGATATTCAATGGAAGTTGAAAAGATCAAGGAAATGGTTCCCGCAGAAGGACTCAAGAAGGATCTTCTCAACGAAAGAGCTCTTGCTTTTGTAAAGGAAAATGCAAAGGTTACAACAGCAAGAAAGCCTAAGGTCAAGAAGGAAGAAAAGGCTGAGGCTGACGCAGAATAAAATCTGATTAATTCAGCTTTTATTAACACAAAATATTTAAAAGCGGTCGGAGCTGTTTATTGCGGCGGCTCCGACCTGAGTATTATACAGATATGGAGGAAACATTATGCCTTTAGTACCTTATGTTGTTGAACAGACTAACAGAGGAGAACGTCAGTATGACATTTATTCAAGACTTCTCAATGACAGAATCATTGTACTTTCAGATGAAGTTAACGATGCAACAGCTTCACTTGTTGTTGCTCAGCTCCTTTTCCTTGAAAGCCAGGATTCTGAAAAGGACATCAGTTTCTATATCAATAGCCCCGGCGGATCAGTAACTGCGGGTATGGCTATTTATGACACAATGCAGTACATCAAATGCGACGTGTCAACAATTTGTATGGGTATGGCTGCCAGTATGGGCGCTTTCCTGCTTTCCTCAGGCGCAAAGGGAAAGAGATTTGCACTTCCCAACAGTGAGATTATGATTCATCAGCCTTCAGGCGGTGCAAAGGGTCAGGCAACAGACATTAAGATTGTTGCTGATCATATTCTCAGAACAAAAGCCAAGCTCAACAAAATTCTTGCTGAAAACACAGGTAAGGATATTGAGATTATTGCTCAGGATACCGAAAGAGATAACTTTATGACTGCTCAGGAAGCTCTTGAATACGGTATTGTGGACAAAATTTTAGATAAGAGATAATCAAAGGAGTAGTTAACTTATGGCAAAAGACGGAGACAACAGAGAAAAGTCAGTTAAGTGTTCCTTTTGCAACAAGACTCAGAGTGACGTAAAAACTTTGATTGCCGGTCCCGGTGTTTACATTTGTGACGAATGCGTCAATCTTTGCCGCTCAATTGTTGAAGAGGAGCTTGAAATTGCAGATGATTCTCAGGTTTCAGATTTTTCTGCTCTTAAAAAGCCCAGTGAAATAAAGGCTCTTCTTGATGAATATGTTATCGGTCAGGATGAAGCAAAGAAAGCTCTCAGTGTAGCGGTTTATAACCACTATAAGCGTATATATGCAGGTAAGAATGACGGTGTTGAGGTCAGCAAGAGTAATATCCTTATGCTTGGTCCTACCGGTGTCGGTAAAACAATGCTTGCCCAGACTCTTGCCAGAATTCTTGATGTACCTTTTGCGATTGCCGATGCAACAACTCTCACAGAGGCCGGTTATGTTGGTGAGGACGTTGAAAATATCCTTCTCAGACTTATTCAGGCTGCTGACGGTGATGTTGAAAGAGCAGAAAGAGGCATTATTTATGTCGATGAAATTGATAAAATCGGAAGAAAAAGTGAAAGCACATCAATCACAAGAGATGTCAGCGGTGAAGGCGTTCAGCAGGCATTGTTGAAGATTCTTGAAGGAACTGTTTCTAATGTACCTCCTCAGGGCGGCAGAAAGCATCCTCAGCAGGAGTTCATTCAGATTAACACAGCAAATATTCTTTTCATCTGTGCAGGATCTTTTGAGGGCATTGAAAAGATTGTTGAAAAGAGAATGGGCAACTCAGGACTCGGCTTCGGTGCACAGATTAAAAACAAGGCTGATTTTGACACAAATAAGATAATGCATCAGGTTGTTCATCACGATCTTGTAAAATTCGGTCTTATTCCTGAGCTTGTGGGCAGACTTCCCGTTATCACAGCTCTCGATGATCTTGATAAGGAAGCTCTTGTCAGAATTATGACTGAGCCCAAAAATGCAATCATCAAGCAGTATCAGTATCTTTTCAGCATTGATAATATCGATCTTGAGTTTGAGGATGATGCACTTTTACTTATAGCTGATAAAACTCTTGAAGCTAAGACAGGTGCACGAGGCTTAAGATCAATTATCGAAAAGCTTCTTCTGGATTATATGTATGAAATTCCCGCAGATGATGTTTACGGAAAGCTTACCGTGACAAAAGAAGCTGTTGAGGGTACAGGAAAAGCTATACTTGACAGTGAAATCGACTGATTTGCTGATGAGTTTCGGATTTTCAAAAAAGTTTAACAGACTATTGACATTTTTGTGTTTGTTATGGTAAAATGATGTGTATTAAAATTTGGAGGTTAGTTAAATGACAGCGCTTCAGTACGTATTATCATTTTTAGTTATTATCGTTTCAATTGTTATTATTGTTCTTGTTGCTCTTCAGGAAAGCAAGCAGCAGGGCCTTTCAGGTGCAGTTTCAGGTGCAGCTGAAACCTTCTTCGGCAAGAACAAGGGCAGAACAATCGAAGCAAAGCTTGGCAAGTTCACAAAGATTGCCGGTGCTATCTTCTTCGTTCTGTCACTGGTTGTGTCTTTACTCGTTCTTTTCGGCGTGTAAAAACATCTGATTAAAATTGATGAAAATCCCGTAAGTCTTCAGATTTGCGGGATTTTTGCTTTTTCATACAGCAGATATTTTTCGTATTTGCTATTGTCATAGTTTATGCAATGTGATATAATTACTTAATAATTATAATGAGGTAGTGTGCCATGATAATTTTAGGAATTGACCCGGGCTATGCCATTGTGGGTTACGGTATTATAGATTACAGGAACAACCATTTCAATGTTGTTGATTACGGTGCAATTCTTACTCAGGCAAACACACCCTTCAATGTGCGACTTGAAATGATTTATGATCAGCTTTCGGATATTATTGATAAATATAATCCCGAAGCAATGGCAATTGAAAAGCTTTTTTACAACAGCAACGCAAAAACTGTTATTGATGTAAGTCAGGCAAGGGGCGTTATAATGCTTGCCGCTCAGAAAAAAGGAGTGAAAACCTTTGAATACACTCCCTTGCAGGTCAAGCAGAGTGTGGTCGGATACGGCAGAGCTGAAAAAAAACAGGTGCAGGAGATGACAAGACGTATTCTTGCTCTTGAAAAGGTACCTAAGCCGGACGACACGGCTGATGCTCTTGCAATGGCTATTTGTCATGCTCATGCGAGCGGCTCACTTATGCAGAATATAAGAATCAAAAGGGGAATATAAAATGTTTTACAGCCTTACGGGAAAGGTTATCAATGCCGGAATGTCCGATGTAGTTATTGAATGCTCGGGAGTCGGCTTCAGATGCTTTACATCAAGCAATACTCTTTATAATGTTACGTGCGGTGAAACAGTAACACTGTTCACTCATCTCTATGTCAGAGAGGATGCACTTGACCTTTACGGTTTTACAACCGAATATGAGCTCGAATGGTTCAGAATGCTTATTTCTGTTAATGGTGTCGGTCCTAAGGCGGCTCTTTCCGTGCTTTCGGTTCTTCCGCCCGAAAAGCTTGCTTTGAGTATTTCTGCAAACGACGTCAAATCAATCACAAAGGCTCAGAATGTCGGACCGAAAATTGCACAGAGAATCATACTTGATCTCAAGGATAAGGTCAAGTCGGTTGTGTCAGCATCTTCGGCTGAAGCTGAAAAGCTTGATTCTGTTACAGCGGTCAATGATATGGAAAACACAAGTGAAGCTGTGGCTGCGCTGACAATGCTCGGTTACACTCAGTCAGAAGCCTCCGTGGCAGTGAGTAAGCTTGATTCATCACTCAGTGTTGAGAATCTTATCAAAGGTGCTTTGAGAATTTTATCTATGTGACAGTTTTTTGTTTTAACTTAAAAAATCATTAAAGGTGATATAAATGGATTTTGAAGAAAGAATAATTGCTCCTGATTTCACCAATATGGATTCAGATATTGAGGTCTCACTCAGACCTAAGGTTCTGGGAGATTATATTGGCCAGGAAAAAGCAAAAGAAAATCTTGAAATATATATAACAGCGGCAAGAGAAAGAGGAGAATCACTTGATCACGTTCTTCTTTACGGTCCTCCGGGTCTCGGTAAAACCACTCTTGCAGGCATCAATGCCAATGAAATGAATGTTAATTTCAGAGTTACATCGGGACCCGCAATTGAAAAGCAAGGAGACCTTGCAGCTCTTTTGACAAACCTTAATGAAGGTGATGTTCTTTTCATTGATGAAATACATCGTCTTAACAGAAGTGTTGAAGAGGTGCTTTACCCCGCAATGGAGGACAATGCTCTTGACATAATTATCGGTAAAGGACCCTCTGCGCGTTCAATCCGTCTTGATTTGCCGAAGTTTACCCTTGTCGGTGCAACAACCCGTGCAGGTCAGCTTTCAGCACCGTTGAGAGACCGTTTCGGTGTAATTCTCAGACTTGAGCTTTACACTCCCGAGGAGCTTGCTAAGATCGTAACAAGAAGCGCAGGAATTCTCGGCATAGAAATCGATAAGCACGGAGCCTTGGAAATTGCTTCCCGTTCAAGAGGTACACCGAGAATTGCTAACAGACTTCTTAAAAGAGCAAGAGATTTTGCTCAGGTTGTCGGAAACGGCATTATTGATGAGAAAAGTGCTGATCTCGCTCTTGAAAAAATGGAGATAGACAACATCGGTCTCGACTCAATTGACAGAATCCTTCTTACAACAATGATCAAAAGCTATGGCGGAGGTCCCGTGGGACTTGAGACCATTGCCGCGGCAATCGGCGAAGAAGCAGTAACAATTGAGGATGTATATGAGCCTTATCTGATGCAGATCGGTTTTCTCGGAAGAACACCGAGAGGCAGAGTTGCAACTCCTGCTGCTTATGAGCATCTGGGAATTCCTTTTGCTGAAAGCAAGTAACATTATAAAATAAAGGAAAAATTTTATGAGATATACTAAAGATTGGAAAGATTATGAGCTTATTGACTGCTCAGACGGAGAAAGACTTGAGAGATGGGGAGATATAATTCTTGTCAGACCCGACCCTCAGGTTATCTGGAAAACACCAAAAACAAACCCGTTGTGGAAGAAGGCTGATGCATATTATCACCGTTCAAAAAGCGGAGGTGGCTGTTGGGATGTAAAGAGCAAGATGCCTGCTTTCTGGACAATTTCATATAAGGATATGAAATTCAACATAAAAACAATGGGCTTCAAGCATACTGGACTTTTTCCTGAGCAGGCAGTTAACTGGGATTATACAAGACAAATCATCAAAAAAGCAGGCAGACCCGTTAAGGTGCTCAATCTTTTTGCTTATACGGGCGGCGCAACAATTGCTCCTTTGATGGAAAATGCTCATGTTGTTCATGTTGATGCTTCAAAGGGAATGGTTGCATGGGCAAGAGAAAATGCCGTTTCATCAGGCGTTGAATCCGGAAGTGTAAGATGGATTGTTGACGACTGTATCAAGTTTGTTCAGAGGGAAATCCGCCGGGGCAATAAGTATGATATCATTATAATGGATCCGCCTTCCTACGGCAGAGGTCCTGGCGGTGAGGTCTGGAAGCTTGAAGATGAGGTTTATAATTTTGTTGAGCTTTGCAGTGAGCTTTTATATGAAGATTCACTTATGATGCTCATTAATTCATACACAACAGGTCTTTCATCATCGGTTATGGAGTACATACTCGGAGCTGTTGTTAAAAAGAAATTTGCGGGTAAGGTATCATCTTCGGAAATCGGCCTGCCTGTTTCTCAAACCGGAATGGTGCTTCCTTGCGGGGCTTCCGCAATCTGGGAAAAATAAAATCAGAGGTTGATATATTTGAGTAATTATATTGAATTTGATAATGTTACTTTTGGCTATACGGATGAGCTTGATTCTGTTGCTGCTGATAACGTTATTGAAAATATGAATCTTAAAATTGAAAAGGGTAGCTTTGTTGCTGTTCTCGGACACAACGGATGCGGAAAATCGACTCTTGCCAAGCTTTGTAATGCCATCGCAGTGCCTCAGAGCGGTAAGGTTTATGTTGACGGAATTGATACCTCAGATGAAAACCGTCTTTATGATATCCGACAGAGAGTCGGTATGGTTTTTCAGAATCCCGACAATCAGATTGTTGCAACAATTGTTGAAGATGATGTTGCCTTCGGTCCCGAAAATCTCGGTGTTGAGCCTGCTGAAATCAGAAGAAGAGTTGATGAGGCTCTTAAACACGTCGGTATGTATGAATTCAGAAGCTATGAACCACATAAGCTTTCCGGCGGTCAGAAGCAGAGAGTTGCTATTGCGGGCATTATTGCAATGAAGCCCGAGTGTATTGTTCTTGATGAGCCGACTGCTATGCTTGACCCGAGGGGCAGAAGAGAGGTTATGGAAACCGTAACCAGACTCAACAGAGAATACGGAATCACCGTTGTTTTCATAACTCATTATATGGATGAAGCTGTTAAGGCAGACAGAGTTATTGTTATGGATGACGGAAAGATTATTCTTGACGGCAAGCCTTCAGAGGTGTTTATTAATATTGATACTCTGAAAAGCGTCTCACTTGATGTTCCCGAGGTGACGGAGCTTGCAGCTGAGCTGATTAAAAACGGAATTAATCTTCCGCCCGATATACTTGATGTTGACGAATTGTATGAAAATATTGTCAGCTTAATGGAGGACAGAAATTGAGTAAAATAATTCTTGAAGCTAAAGATCTGACTTATGTTTATTCAAAAGGCACATCTTCTCAGGTTCATGCGATAAGAGACATTTGTCTAAAAATAGATGAGGGTGAGCTCGTGGGAATCATCGGTCACACAGGCTCAGGTAAAAGCACTCTTATACAGCATTTCAACGGTCTGTTAAAGGGAAGCTCAGGTGTTGTTTATCTTGACGGAAAAGATATCTGGGAGGATAAAAGCAAAATCAGAAATGTAAGATTCAAGGTCGGTATTTGTTTTCAGTATCCCGAATATCAGCTTTTTGAAGAGACCGTATATAAAGATATTGCCTTCGGTCCTAAAAACATGAAGCTTTCAGATGATGAGATTGATAAAAGGATAAAATCCGTAATTAAGTTTGTCGGTCTTGATGAGTCATACCTTGATAAATCTCCCTTTGATCTTTCAGGAGGCGAGAAGCGCAGAGTTGCCATTGCGGGTGTTATGGCAATGGAGCCCGATGTGCTCATCCTTGATGAGCCTTGCGCCGGTCTTGATCCCAAGGGCAGAGAAACAATACTTTCTCTTATAAAGCAATACAGAAACCTTACAGGAAAGACAGTTCTTTTTGTTTCTCACAGCATGGAGGATATTTCAAAAATTGCAACAAGAGTTCTTGTTATGAATGATTCACGCGTTGCTTATTATGATACGGTTGACAATGTCTTTTCTCATAGTGGTGAGCTTGTTGAAATGGGTCTCAACATTCCTGCTTTAACAAAGCTGTTTTTGAAGCTGAGAAACAAGGGATATGATGTGGCTGCCAATATTTACACGATTGAGCAGGCCGAAAATGAGCTTTTAAAGTTTCTGAAAGGGGGAGTTTCTGATGATAAGTGATATTACCATCGGTAGCTATTACAAGGGTAATTCCTTTGTTCACAGGCTTGACCCCCGAATGAAGATTATTCTTACTGCTCTGTTTATTGCGATAATTTTTATTTGCAGAAACTTCCTTTCTCTTGCATTGATGGGTGTACTTCTTGTTGCATCAATTGCAGCCTCGACAGTACCCTTCAGAATGTTTTTCAAAAGTCTTAAACCGATTGTTCCCATTGTTATTTTCACAGCTGTTATCAATATGTTTTATGCAACAGGAGAGGATTACCTTGTGGATGTCGGTTTTATCCATATTTCACGTTCCGGATTTTTCACAGCGGTTTTTATGGCAGTAAGAATTGTTTGTCTTATAATGAGCAGTTCAATTCTCACTTACACCACTGTGCCCACAATGCTAACTGATGCCATTGAAAAATTGCTTTCTCCTCTTAAGGTGTTCAAAATTCAGGTTCACACCCTTGCAATGATGATGACACTTGCATTGAGATTTATTCCGACTCTTATTGAGGAAATTGAAAGAATAACCAATGCACAGAAGGCAAGAGGTGCTGATCTTGAAAACGGAAAATTTATTGAACGAATCAAAGCTCTTGTGCCTATTCTTATACCCTTGTTTATTTCGGCTTTCAGAAGAGCTTATGAGCTTGCATTTGCAATGAGCTGCCGTTGTTATACAGGCGGTGAAGGCAGAACACGAATGAAGCAGATGAAGCTTCACGCAAGTGATTTTCTTGCACTGGGAATCTTTGTAGCTGCTCTTACAGGTGTTCTTGCTCTTAATCATTATTTTGGTGCGGTGATTTAAATGAAAAGTAATGTCAAAATCACTCTCGCTTATAACGGAGCCTCTTATCACGGATGGCAGATGCAGGATAATGCAGTGTCAGTTCAGGAAAAGGTAACGCAGGCGGCTGAGCGTATTTTTGATCAGAAAATATCTGTCAGCGGCTGCAGCCGTACTGACAGCAAGGTACACGCAAATATGTTTTGCTGTAACTTTATTTTTGAGGGTTACAGAGATGAAGAAAAAATTATTAAGGGACTTAATGCAATTCTGCCGGAGGATATCAGAGCATATAATTGTGAATATGTTCCTCTTGACTTTCATTCAAGATTTGACTGTAAGGGTAAGGAATATATTTATAAAATCTGGAACGGTAAAATCAGAAATCCTTTTCTCAATGATTACACGCTCTTTTTCCCTTATGAAATTGATGCTGATTTTCTTGACAGACAAGCCAAAGATTTTATAGGCAGATATGACTTTGCTGCCTTTTGTGCAAGCGGCAGTGTTGTTAAGGATACGGTCAGAACAATCAGTGACTGCTCTGTAAGAAGAGATGGGGATATGGTCATCTTTTCTGTTACAGGTGACGGATTCCTTTACAATATGGTCAGAATTATGGTTGGCACCCTTCTTTATATTTCACAGGGGAAAATTGAAGCAGACACGGTCAGAGACATAATTCTTTCTAAGGACAGACTCAGAGCAGGAATAACTGCTCAGCCTCAGGGTCTGTATCTGAATAAGGTGTACTATTGATTTATAGTTTAAGGTGATAAAAATGCAGAAGAAAAACACTAAGATATTTAAACTCAATAATGCTGACGGTCCGAAAAAGGATAATAAATCCAAGAACACAAGCAAGGGCAAAAAAATTGCATTAATAATTTTAGTTGTCTTATTAGTTGCGGTTTGCGGTATTATTATCGGTGCATTTGCAAAAAATTCAGATCAGGTTCTTGAAGAGGATGAAGCTCAGTACACTGAGCTTATTTCACAGGTTAATTATGTGGGTGGCTTTCCTGTTGCTTATAACAGCAGTGATATAATAGATATCAAGTCATTCTCATCTGAAATTTTTGTTATCAGTAAGAGACTGCTTACCAGCTTTACCTCCAAGGGTAAAATCAGCTTTGTTTATAACTTCAGCTTTAAAGAGCCCGTCATTGAAACAAGTGATAAATACGGTGTGGTATTTGACAGGGGAGCAAGTGAGTTTATAATTTTTAATCACAAGGGTATTCTTGCAAAGGGGAAAGCAGAAAGCTCTGTTTTATGTGCTCAGATTAATAACAATGGTGATGTTGTTCTTGCAGTCAAGGGTAACAGCACGGCAACAGAGGTTTATCAATATAATAAAAAAGGTGACAAGATTTACGGCTGGACTTGTGCAGATGAGTATGTTGTCAGTGTTGATCTTAACAACAGTGCCGACTATTTTGCAGCCGGTGCAATCGGTGTAGAAAACGGCAGCATTTATTCTGTCATATATACTGTTGATAAAAACGAAGGCGGAGTATTGAAACAGTACCGTCTCGACGGGAAATCTGTTGTCAGTGTTAATCTCACAGGTAACGATCTGTCCGCATTGTGCTCGGATTCAAGATTTGTCTTTGATCTTAAGGATGTTGAGTTCAAGCCTCAGACAATGGAATTTGACCAGGAAATAACCTTGTTCGACACAGATTCAAACGGGAACTGTGCTGTTCTCTCTGAATCCTTTTCCGCTTCGGGTGACAATAAAATCACTATCTATAACAAGGAAAATGAAATTGTTTATGTCGGACTTACCAAGGAAAAAGCAAGGGAAATTCTTTGCTTCGGAAAAAAGGTGTATATGCTCACAAAGGACGGTGTTTTTGTTTCTGTTAATGACGGCTCCTTTAAAAAGATGACCGAAGACACAATTGACGGTGATCATATGTTTATCTGTAAGAAAAAGCTGTACTTTTATTCTGATGATATAATTGACATTTGCAAATAAAAATTTTTAATTATTATTCTTCGGTATTCTCTTGAGAATTTTGTAATATCGTGGTAGAATGAATTAAATATACTAAGGAGGTAATCAACGATGTATATTTTTGATATAATCCTTGCTGTGATATTTGTGCTTGTGATTTTCAGCTCCTTTAAAAAAGGTTTTTTCAGAAGCCTCTTTGATCTCATAGGCTCATTTATTGCATTCTTTCTTGCAAGACTTTTTTCCAATCAGCTAGCGGAAAGCTTTTATGAAAACTTCATCCAGACTCCCGCAAGAAACACGCTGACCGAAAGCCTCGGAACAGTCGGCACGACAGATTACGGTGCACAGGTTGAGCAGGCAATCAATTCAATTCCCGATACATATAACGGTCTGATGAACATCATCGGTATTGATAAGCAGGAGCTTCTCAGTCAGGTGTCACAGTCGTCACTTTCAAACGGAACTGTTGTTGACAATCTTATGAACAATGTTGTCCGTCCTGTTGGCACTGCAGTGGTTCAGTTCCTTCTGTTTGTTGTTCTTGCAATTGTTTTTGTTATCGGTATTAAAATTGCTGTCAAGCTTCTCGATTTTATTATTAAAAAAATTCCCGTTGTTAAACAGCTCAACAAAAGTCTCGGTGTTGTTGTGGGTATCTTCAGAGGCATAATTGTTGTTGTAATCATTTCGGCTGTTATCAGCTTGATTCCTGCTTCTGACGGTCTTCTTGAGCTGATTGAACAATCTTATATCATCAAAATGTCTCAGGATTTGATTTCCGCCATAAGCGGTGCGGTTATTAACTAAAAAGTGAGGTAAACTAATATGAAAGATTTATTTAAAGGCTGTTGGACAATTCCCAATCTCTTGTCCGTAATCAGAATTCTTATGACTCCCGTTTTTGCATATCTTTTCTATAATGATATGAAGATTGAAGCGGTTATTGTTCTTGCAGTTTCAGCTCTTACAGACACCTTTGACGGTCAGATTGCGAGAAAATTCAACCAGGTCAGCGCTCTCGGTAAGGTTCTTGACCCCGTTGCTGACAAGCTTTCACAGCTCACAATTGCTGTTGTTCTTCTTCTTTCCTTCCGCAAGGCAGAGGATCAGATGATCAGAGCATTCGGTTATGTTTTCCTTGTCTTCCTTATTAAAGAAGCAATTATGCTTATCGGCGGTCTTGTTATGCTTCTTCTTAACATCAGACCCGGCGCAGCTGAAATCTTTGGAAAGCTTGCAACTCTCATTTTCTATGTGGGTATGGTTATCATTATGGCATTCGGTGCCGATGTCGGTGCTTTTGCTGAATATTACACACTTCCCAACGCTTTAGTTGGCGGTATAGTTATTGTTTCTGCTATTATGACAATCGTTGCATTCCTTAGTTATATGCCTGAAACCTTCAGACAGTTTAAGGAATATTTCGACAACAGAAAAGCTGAGAAGAAATAATTATACTTAAAATTTATGAAAGGAAGCGTCGAAGCTCTGCTTCGGCGCAGATATTTTACAATGAAAAAAGCAATTTGCAGCAGGTGTAAAAAACGACCTGCAGTTATATTCATTTCAAAAATTATCGACGACAAAACCGTGCCCGAGGGGCTTTGTCTCAATTGTGCGATGGAGCTTAATATCGGACCCATCAAGCAGATGATGGAGAGCCTCGGCATTACTGAGGAGGATGTTGATTCACTCGGCAATCAGTTTGCAGAGATGTTCCCTGACTCCGATGAAGACGGTGGCTTTGAAAGCGGCGGTTCTCCCACCATCCCTTTCCTTCAGGGACTTTTAGGTGATATGACAAAGAAAGGCGGGCTTGTTCAACGCAAGGACGAGGATTCAGATGATGCAGAGCTTGCCGATGTCACAGCTTCCGGTAAAGAGGGTAAGGCTAAAAAGGGCAAGCGCAACAAAGGAAACAAGTCAAAGAAGTTCATTTCTCTTTATTGCACAGATCTCACTGCAAAAGCAAGAAAGGGTAATATTGACAACATAATCGGCAGAAACAAGGAGCTGGAAAGAGTAATACAGATTCTTTGCAGACGTTCAAAAAACAACCCTTGCCTCATCGGTGAGCCCGGTGTCGGTAAAACTGCAATAGCGGAAGCTCTTGCTCAGAAGATTGCAACAGGGGATGTGCCTGCTCAGCTGTCCGATAAAGAGGTTCATCTCCTTGATCTTACCTCTCTTGTTGCAGGAACTCAGTTCAGAGGTCAGTTTGAAAGCAGAATCAAAAATCTTGTTGATGAGGTTAAGTCAAACGGCAATATTATTCTCTTTATCGATGAAATCCATACTCTTGTCGGCACAGGTGATGCAGAGGGCTCAATGAATGCAGCTAACATTCTCAAGCCTGCTCTTTCAAGAGGTGAAATTCAGGTTGTTGGTGCAACCACCTTTACTGAATACAGAAAGTATATTGAAAAGGATGCTGCACTTGAAAGAAGATTCCAGCCCGTTAAAATTGATGAGCCGTCAATTGAAGATGCCGTAAAAATGCTCTTTGGTATCAAAAGATATTATGAAGGCTTCCACGGTGTCAGAATTTCAGATGAGCTTGTGAGAAAAACCGTTCTTCTTTCTGAGAGATATATCACAGACCGTTTTCTTCCCGATAAAGCCATTGACCTTCTTGATGAAGCATGCACCTGTGCAAATCTTCGTAACAAGGCAATCGGTGAGCTTAAAATGGCTGAAAAGAAGCTTAATGAGCTCAAGGAAGATGAAGAAGATCTGATTAATGATCACGAGGCTCTTGATTATGAGGCAATTGCAAGAGTTAAATCTGAGATTGTCAAATATGAAGCTGATGTTATTGCCCTTGAGGAAGAGGCTTCAAAGAATGATGTTTTTGAAGAAGATATTGCAAAGGTAATTGAGCTTTGGACCGGTATTCCTTCTTCAAAGATTATTGAAAGTGACCTTCACAAGCTTGCAGGCCTTGAGGATATTCTTAAAGAGCGCGTTATCGGCCAGGATGATGCAATCAAGGTAATTGCCGCTTCAATCAAGAGAAACAGAGTTCAGATCAGCCCCAGAAGAAGACCCGCTTCATTTATCTTTGTCGGTCCCACGGGTGTTGGTAAAACTGAGCTTGTAAAGCAGATTTCAAAAGAGCTTTTCTCAACTCCCGAAACACTTATCAGACTTGATATGTCTGAATTTATGGAAAAGCACAGCGTTTCAAGAATTATCGGCTCACCTCCGGGTTATGTCGGTTATGATGAAGCAGGTCAGCTTACCGAAAAGGTAAGAAGAAAGCCTTACAGCGTTATTCTTTTTGATGAAATTGAGAAGGCTCATCCCGATGTGCTCAACATTCTTCTGCAGATTCTTGATGAAGGCAGAATAACCGATGCACAAGGCAGAACTGTTAATTTTGAAAACACAATTATCGTTATGACCTCTAATGCAGGCAGCGAGAAAAAAGGCGGAGCAATCGGCTTCGGAAAAGAAAAAGCAGATGTAACAAGAGACAAGGTTCTCAAGGCACTTTCGGATTTCCTTCGTCCAGAGTTCATCGGCAGAGTTGATGAAATTGCAGTCTTCAACGATCTTACAGTTGAAGATTACAAGAAGATTTCAGACCTTCTTCTTGGTGAGCTTGTCGGCACCCTTGCTGAAAAGAGCATTGATTTCAAATGGACAGATGATGTAAACACTTACCTTGCCGAGAAAAGCATTGGCGGAAGCAGGGGAGCACGTGACCTCAGAAATCTCATCCGCAGAGAGATTGAGGACGAGATTGCAAACATCATCATTGATAATCTTGCAACTCCTGTTTCGGCAATTGCAGTTGAGGTTTGTGAGGGTAAGCTCAAACTCAGCCACATCTGAATAATATTTTAAATAATTTTCAAAAAAGACTTGACAATGCAACGTTGATTGTTTATAATAGTCAACGTTGCACGGGTGTGCGGGTGTAGTTCAATGGTAGAATCCCAGCCTTCCAAGCTGGTCGTGTGGGTTCGATTCCCATCACCCGCTCCATAAACTTTATATGCGCTTGTAGCTCAGTTGGATAGAGCAACTGCCTTCTAAGCAGTAGGTCAGGGGTTCGAGCCCCTTCAAGCGCGCCATTTGTGGTGGATATAGCTCAGTTGGTTAGAGCGCCAGGTTGTGGCCCTGGAGGTCGCCAGTTCGAATCCGGTTATCCACCCCATTTTTTTTGCAAAAAAACAGGGATTTAGGGATGTAGCCAAGGGGTAAGGCATCGCACTTTGACTGCGACATTCGTAGGTTCAAATCCTGCCATCCCTGCCAAAAATCGACAATCTTCGATAGAAGGTTGTCGATTTTTACTTATTACTTCTTCACTATTCACTCTTCACTAACCTTCGTGTCGATTTTTGGCGAGGTAATAAGTAAGAAGTAATAGTGAATAGGTGTAGGCGGGACACCCGCACCCGATTGTAAATTTAGATTATATGTGATATAATTAATTCGACAAATAAGAATTTGTGGAGGTGCAAAAAGTGGATATATCCTTCAAATTTGATAATGAAAAATTTAATTACAGAGTGTGTGCTATGATGATTTCTGACGGAAAAATCTTAGCGATGCACGACGAACGATCACCATATTACTATTTGCCTGGTGGCAGAGTTGAAATTGGTGAAACCGCTGAAGATGCTGTTATCAGAGAGGTTCAAGAAGAGTTGGGGATTACACCTAAGATTGTTCGTCCTCTTTGGCTTAATCAAGCGTTTTTTACGGAAGATGTAGATAATCTGCATTACCACGAACTTTGCATTTATTTCTTAATGGATATTACTGATACGGATTTATTGACAAGGGGCGATAAATTTACAGCAAACGAAAGTCATCGTACACACACTTTTGAATGGTTGAAGTTTGAAAGATTGAAGGATGAGTATTTTTATCCGTTGTTCTTGAAAGAGGATATTTTCAATCTTCCTGATGTTTTTACCATTCGCACGGAATTTGAATGACCGAGCAAATTCCAATTTATCAACTTGTTGCAATTTTGAGCTGTAAACAGAGAAAAGATACACGATTTTTATTGTGTAACAATAAAACATTTAATTGAAGGAGGAAACAAAATGTTTGATAAAATCATTGCATTTTTTATGGCAATCATTAATTTCTTTTTGGGCCTTTTCGGGTTGGGCTCTGTTGGAGGACAGCATTACAACTGTCAGACGTTTTTTGATATTTCTTACGGAACGCACGAAAGACAGGTTGTAGACCTCTGTGTTCCCGAGGATGCAACAGGAGACCTTGGTCTTGTTTTGTTTATTCATGGCGGTGCATGGATTGGCGGAGACAAATCAAGCTATGAAGGCGGTATGAATTACGGTGCTTCAAGTCTTGGTATCGCAACGGCGTCTGTTAATTACCGTTATCTTTCTGAAAATGTTTCAATTCACGATATACTTGACGATATTGATTCTGCTCTTGCCGCAATTAAAGAAAAGGGCACTGAGGTTGGTGTGAACATAAATAAAGTGCTTCTTACCGGTGACAGTGCCGGCGGTCATCTTTCAATGCTTTATGCTTACGCAAGAAAGAAAACGGCTCCTGTTACTCCTGTTGCAGTTGTCAGCAATTCAGGCCCTACCGATCTTTATGACGATAATTTCTATCATAATAATGCTTTGGGAGATGAAGCGGCAATAAGTGAACTAATGTCAAAAGCTTGCGGTCAGAGATTCACTTATGATACAAAAGATGATGCAAAGCAGGCTCTTTATAGTGTTTCACCTGTTTCTTATGTCAGTGCTGACTGTGTTCCTACAGTTATCAATCACGGTAACGCTGATACAATTGTACCTTTTTCAAATGCTCTCAGTCTCGATGCACTTCTCACTCAGCATGGTGTTGAGCATGTTTTAAACGTTTTTGACGGTGCAGATCATGATTTAGGAAAAGATGAATCAGCCAAAGACAGAGCTGATGAGCTTCTGTTTGAGTATATTGACAGATTTCTTAAATAATCTATAATCTTACTTAAAGTCTATAACCATTTAAAATCCGATGAGGTAATCTCATCGGATTTATTTCTTATGGAATTTAATATGAATCATTTTATGATTGTAATATTAAGTTTGATATGATATGATGATTCTAAAGAGCAATCAATAATATTAATGAGGTGTAGTTATGGTTAAACCTGTTGGGAAAAGAAGAATATCCAAAATTGATACATATTTGAACTGTGCTGAGGTCTTTGCTTATAGAAGCACTTGCCTAAAAAGAAAATACGGAGCAGTAATTGTTAAAGATGATGTAGTTATTTCTACGGGGTATAATGGTGCACCCAGGGATTTTGAAAGCTGTTTTGATTTAGATACTTGTCCGAGAATGAATCTTGATATGCATCAAGGAGAAGGTTATGGTATATGCCGTGCTATTCATGCTGAGGCTAATGCCTTGCTGAATTGTTCAAGATTGCAAACTATTGGTGCCGATTTATATTTAGTCGGAGTTAATCCTTCTGATAATTCAATCCATAAAGCTAAGCCTTGTCCTTTGTGTGCAAGAAGTATTATTCAAGCGGGAATAAAAAATGTGTATATGCGAATCGGCGACGGTGAAGATAATTATGTTGTTATTCCTGCTGTCGATTTAGAATGGGTTAAATCAATTTAATATAATTAAAAATTACGAGGTGACAGATATGAACAGTATCAAAAACATTAAAATTATTTCTTCTCTGGAAAAGCTGTATGACAGTGATAAAATGCCGGGTGAAGCGCTCGAAAGGTTTACTTTGCTGAAAAATGAAAAGAAATCTTTTCAGCTTGCAGTTGAAACGGCTGAGGATACAGTTGCAGAACTTTGTTTGAAATCTGAGCTTAAGGGTATCAGAGTTTATACAGTTGAGCACGTGAAGTCAGATCTTCCTATGAGCAAAAAAGGCGCTGATGATTATTACCGTTTCAGCGAAAGCGGTTATTATCCCGATCTTCTTTTGCCTGTTGAAGATAAAATACAGCTGAAAAAAGGTGTCAGCGCTCTTTGGTTTGAGGTTGATGCAGCTTTAAATGAAACCGGTGAGGCTGCAATTGAAGTTGAACTGGATGGTCAAAAAGCATCAGTTAAAGTTGAAATAATTGACGCTGCACTTGATTTCAGTGATTTTATTTATACCTGTTGGTTCCATACCGACTGTCTTATGTCTTATTATAATTTTGAGGCTTTTTCCGATGAATATTGGAGAGTAACAGAAAACTTTCTTAAAACAGCAGCGGAATACGGAATGAATTGTGTTCTTACTCCCATATTCACTCCTCCTCTTGATACTGCTTATAAAACAGAGCGTCCCACTGTTCAGCTTGTTGACATCGCTCTTGACGATGGTAAGTATTCCTTCAATTTTGATAAGCTGACAAGATGGATTGAAATGGCACACAGATGTAACATCGAATATTTTGAGTTTTCTCATTTCTTCTCCCAGTGGGGAGCAAGATATGCTCCGAAGATTATGGTTACCGTTGACGGAGAATATAAAAAGCTTTTCGGTTGGGAAACAAAAGCTAAATCAAAGAAATATAAAGAATTTCTTAAGGCTTTTTCCGTTGAGCTTAAGAAATATGTTGAGTCAATGGACCTCAAGGATAAGGTGCTTATTCACGTCAGTGATGAACCCAATTTCTCAATGATTGCTTCTTACGGCAGAGCTTCAAAGTATATACGCAGTCTTTTTGAAGGATATAAAATTGTTGATGCTCTTTCAGATTTTTGGTTCTACCGCCTCAATATTGTTAAAAATCCGATTCCTGCAAATGATCATATTCATAATTTTATCGGAAAGGTTGATAATCTTTGGGTATATTATTGCAGTGCTCAGAACAAAAATAATGTTGCAAACAGATTTTTCTGCAATGAGTCAGTCAGAACAAGAGTTATCGGCTATCAGATGTTTAAATATGATATCAAGGGCTTTTTGCAGTGGGGATATAATTTTTATTACAGCAAACTTTCAAAGGGCCTTATTGATCCCTTTACTGTTACAGATGCAGGCGGTGAATTCCCGTCAGGCGATAGTTTTATTGTATATCCCGCAAAGGACGGCTCACCTTATCACTCACTGAGATTAAAGGTGTTTTACGATGCTCTTCAGGACAAAGCGGCACTTAATACCCTTTGCAGACTGACCAATAAGCAGACCTGTCTTGAAATTATTGAGGAAAAGGGTAAACACAACCTTACCTTCAGTGAGTATCCTCACGACAGCGCATGGCTTCTCAGAACAAGAGAAGATGTCAACGAAGCAATTAAAAGTAACCTTTAAAATTGCTGAAAGGGAGAAAATATTATGATTTATAATTTTTATCACGTTACCGATACCCATTATTACAGCAAGAAAAACTTTGCCTGTGACTATCGTAAGCTTCCTCAGCCCAGTACCCAGATTTGTATAATGAAAAGCGAAGAAAGCTTTAAAAAGGCTCTTGAAATTATCGGCAACGATAAAGATACCGACACGGTTATTATTACGGGGGATCTTACAAATCACGGTGATGCATTCAGTCACGAAGAGGTTAGTGAGCTTCTTAAAGAGTTCACGACCAAAGGCGGAGATCCATTTGTTTTTCCCGACACGCACGATTATCCATGGTTTGACATTTATTCAATTGATGAAAACGGCAACAAGGTGCCTGCCGTACATCTGCCGGAAAAAGAGGTTAAGGAGCTTTATTATCCTTACGGCAGATTTAAAGGCTTTGATGCTTTTGACGATGATACAACATATATTGCTGAAATTCTGCCCGGTCTTTATTACATAGTTATGGGCTATACTCTTACATCTGAAGACGGCGAAAATATGCCTGCCTTTTCTGACGAGCTTATGGCTTGGGTTAAGGGTCATGTAGAAAAAATCAAGGAAAAGGGCGGTGTTGTAATCTGCGGAACTCATTGGCCTATTGTTACTCCTTCACCTGCTTACGATGTTGTTGGTAAGGGCAACACCTTTGTTAATGGTGAAAGCCGTGCAAAAGAGCTTGCTGATATGGGTGTACGACTTTTCTTCAGCGGTCATACACATATTCAGTGTATGAAGGAGATTGTAAGTGACAATGGTAATAAAATTTTAAGTGTTCAGACATCTTCTCTTTCGGGCTTCCCGCCTAAAATGAGAAAAATTACAATTGACACAGACAACAATACCGTTGATATCAGAACTATTGATATTGAACTGTCCGACCTTGATGACGGCTTAAGCTTTACCGAATATGCAAAAAGAGGCTTTCTTGGGATAATTGAAAAGGTTCCTTATAATATGGAGCACGATGTTGAAGCTTTTGCAGAGACTGAAGGCGGCATCTCCTTACCTAAAGATCTGATTCTGAAGTATCCTGAAATAGTTAAGTTTATCGGTAGAAAGATTAATAATCTTGATTACGGAAAAATAGCAAAGTTCTCAAGAAAATATCACGGTATGGCTGAGAACGAATATGCTTCGGTTAAGGATAAAAAATTTGTTGCTCTTGCTATTGAACTTGTGGCAAACCTTTACAGAGGTAATGCTTCCTATAACCCTGATACTGTTGAGTATAAATTAATGATGGGCAGTATCCGTAAAATTGAAAGATTGTTATCTGCACTGCGTGTTGATATGAAGCGCTATCTTGGCGGATATACACTCACTCAGTTTATTGAGCCTCTTCTTTACAACAGCGGTCTTGATGATGACAATCTTACCTTAAGCATTGATTTTTAAGCTTTTGAAAGGGGAGTTTATGATAGAAGAAAATAACGCTTCCGTAAAATCTGCAAAAATTATAAAGCTGCTTCAGATTGTTTCTCCGATAATAATGCTTGCTATGGTGATTCTTTGTCTTGTTTTTCTGAATAAGAACAATATCTCGGTCAAGAATGTTGATGCCCTGGCTAAATATCTGACGGGAGAGCCTCTGACTGTTGCACTTATAATCATCGTGTTCAGTATAGTTAAATCATTTTCACTTGTCTTTCCGCCTGCAATCTTATATGTGCTGTCGGGCTTGGTCTTTGAAAATCTTGCAGTCGCTATACTCGTCAATGTAATTTCATCTGCATTAAGTGTGATTTTGCCTTATTATCTCGGAAGATTCCTCGGTCTTGATGCAATGAATTATCTGAAAGGAAAATTCAAGCCTATAAAAAAGCTTGAGAAATTCACAGACACCAACACTTTTTCTCTTGTATTCTTTTTCAGAGCAGGGGGAATAATACCTCTTGATCTTGCAAGTCTTGTTTTCGGTGTTATGGGTCTTGATTTCAAAAAGTATTATCTTGCGTCCAATCTCGGTTCATTGATTCTCAGCACAATGTGGACGCTTATCGGTGCAAAGGCAGATCTTTCGAATCCTTTGACTTATCTGCTTGCTTTGCCGATGCTTTTGCTTGGAGTTATTTCAACGGCTATTCTTGGAATAAGACAAAAAAGAAAAGAAAAATCTTAAGGAGGAAATATATGAAAACTTATGATGTAATTGTCATCGGTGCGGGTAACGGCGGCCTTGCTGCAGCTGCAACCTGTGCTAAAGCAGGTCTTTCCACGCTTTTACTGGAAAGACACAACATTCCCGGCGGCTCTGCATCCTCTTTTGTAAGAGGCAGATTC
>JAZOWF010000002.1:0-26427 GCA_045659065.1 Acutalibacteraceae bacterium | reverse complement strand
AGAGACGGGATGTTAACTGGTTCAGACGAGCCGCGTCCGGTGGACGATGAAGGCGAAGGCTGAACAGGAAAAAACAAGGAGTATCACGAAGCGCTCCAAGCGAGTGAGACGACTATGTTTTTGACCGACACTCTCTTACCGTAATTGAGCATTTTAGGGCGGATCTAATAAAAAATCAATGAGCCGGTGGACGATAAAGAGGTGCACCGAACAGCGCAGCGGTCGAAATTCATAGGCGCTCCAAGCCGTAATGGATTTCGGGTACCGCAAGAGTGGGTGTCACAGGTTCGAGTTACGGCTCGCTTCGCTCTCCATTACCCTTTTGTCACTTCGTGACATTTCCCCTAACAGGGGAATCACCTGTTTGAGGCGCAAAAAATACAGATACCCTTTCGGGTGTCTGTATTTTTTTATGTTTCACAAGGGAAAAACTTATGGAAATCCCTATTTCAAAAATTCAAGACTTTCCTGACCATCCATATAAAGTAACGCTATCGGGTTAAACACAAGAATAAAATTTTATAGATATAAGATTATAATGTAAAATTATGCCTGTTCACTTAAATAATCACGAACTCCGCAAATCCAGTTAATAACTGACCTGCACTCTTGTTTTGTTAATTGCTTATCGAGTGAACTATTTTTTATAAGCTGCATTGCCAACGCCATATTTCCGTGTTTAATTGCAAGCTCAACATTCTCTGTGTTATCCTCTACTTTTTTCTCTAAAACTAAAATGTTGTTGTGCAAAAAGTTTTTGACTACGGGGTCATTTTTAGCTTTAACAACTAATTCGTTTGCAAGATGTATAGTTTTTACAGGATAAAGCTTCTTATCTGATGTTTTATAATATACTGCATACTTTCCTGTTGACGTTGCATTAATTGTATCATAGTCACCTATTTTATGTACTCCGCCGGTTGTTATTCCACCTACTGTTGCAGAGGTGTAAACATACTTTGCATCATGATGCTTCAACTCATAGTCAGTCAATTCTTTATATTTTAATGCTTTATCGTTGGCAACTATAAGCTTTTTAACTGTTAATGTGTTTGAAGCAAAATCATATTGCATAGCATCATGGATTTGATCATAAAGTTCTTTCTTTGCTTTTTCTTTTTTCTCTAAACGCTTTACATGCTTTTGACCGCTTTTTTTGAGATGGCGACAAAAAGCTATTCCGGCAACAATCCCCAATACAGCAATGCCAATATACACTATTGCAGGCAAGCCTTCATAAGAAACATATAATATGAACATGATTATAAGAGAGAGACATACCGGACAGAGAAAAAAGAATAAATTAACAATAAATCCTAATAATGAAGTGATAAATTTGAATAGTTTTGACATCTGAAATTTCCTTTCCTTTCCTTTCAAATTCAACTTTATAAAGTATTTCTGTGTAAGTGGCAATTCTGACTGATTTAAGAAAAAATTCAAACACCACTTATTTGTATAGTCAGTATAGCAAATTGTCAGAATTTTTTCAACATATTTGAAAATTTTACGAGCTACCCCCACGGTCGCATTCCCGTTTGAGAATTGTTTTAAAAAAAGAAAAACCAAGTCTTTCGACTTGGTTTGGTGCGAGAGACGGGGTGCCCCGCGTCCGGTGGACGATGAAGGGGTGCGGCGAACAGGAAGAAATAGGGAGGATTGCGAAGCGCCGCTGACGGCGGCCGTCCCCTCTGTCGGCTATGCCGACATCTCCCCACACTGTGGGGAGTCACCAAGCAAGCCGACCATATTTCTGACCGTGGGTGTCACAAGTTCTGATTTTAACTTCTTACATGTTTCTTAAGAAATCAATATAGTTATACCCTTTTGGAGTATCTGTATTTTTTTGTGTGCAGCACACAGAAACCGGATATATAATTTCAGAATCGACAGACTCTTGCTTTTTTATTTTGTTGCATAAGAAAAATAAATCTGCTATAATAATAAAAAAATCAGGAGGAAGAAAAATGAAATACCGTGAGGATAAATATGGAAATAAGCTTTCGGTTTTAGGCTTCGGCTGTATGCGCTTTAAGAAGAAAATCGGCAGAATTGAAATGGAAAAGGCGGAGCGTCAGGTAATGACAGCATTTAACAGCGGTGTGAATTACTTTGATACTGCATTTATATATCCGGGAAGTGAAGCGGCAATCGGTGAAATTTTTGAAAAAAACGGTATCCGTGAAAAGGTTTTTATTGCTACAAAGCTTCCTCCTCAGCTTATGCGAAGCAGGGAGATACTTGATAAGCTTCTTTCTGAGCAGTTGAAAAGACTGCGCTCCGATTATATAGATTTCTATCTTTTTCATATGATGGCGGATATTAAGGTGTGGGAAAGATTACAGGCTATGGGTATTGAAGAATGGATAGCAGAAAAAAAGGCAAGCGGAGTTATCCGTCAGGTTGGCTTTTCCTATCACGGTAAATCGGAGATGTTCTGCAGAATAATTGATGCTTATGATTGGGATATGTGTCTTATTCAGTATAATTATATGGATGAGCACACACAAGCAGGGCGCAAGGGCCTTATGCACGCAAACGAGAAGGGTATTCCGGTTATGATAATGGAGCCTCTTCGCGGCGGCAGACTTGTAAATAATTTGCCTAAAGAAGCAGAAGGTATTTTTAAGGCACATTCAGTGCAGCATACACCTGCGGGATGGGCTTTCCGATGGCTTTGGAATCAGCCTCAGGTTACCGTGGTGCTTTCAGGTATGAATTCTGATGAAATGGTTGCAGAAAATATAAAAACAGCATCAGAAAGTGAAATCGGAGAGCTTACCGCTTCCGATGAGCAGATGCTAAAAAATGTTGTAAATGCTATAAACTCAAAGCAGAAGGTAGGCTGTACAGGCTGTGAATATTGTATGCCTTGTCCTAAGGGAATTAATATCTGCGGTATATTTTCGGCTTATAACCGCTATTATGCCGACAGCAGCCTTGCCGGGCTGGGTGAATATATCAGAAATACAAAAAACTCTGCACCCGCATCTGCATGTATCGGCTGCGGCAAGTGTGAAGAACATTGTCCGCAGGGAATTGAAATCAGAAATCAGCTGAATCAGGCATCTCAGGTGCTTGACAAATCTTATGTTAAGGCGGTAAACAAGGTGATGGGTAAAATCAGATTCCGTCCGAAGACATAATTTTTATGGTCTTTCAGCATTGAAAAGGCAGCCTTCATTTGATTTCAGCTTTATGAAAAGCAGTTAATATGAACTGAAATATCGTTTTAAACTTTCTTTGGTATCTGTCAAAAAAATTGCTGTCAGTGTTTTTTGAGTAAAATAATTTTTAATAAAATTTTTTCTGTTCAAGTAAAAAAAACTATTGCATAATTTTTTATTTATGATAAAATAGTAAATCGTGAATTAAAAAATGGAGGACAGTTTAAATGGAATTTTTCGGCATTTCACTTTTCAGCTCTCTTACAGGGGGCGCACTTCTTGCCGTTGCTGCTGTTATTTTTGTTGTGGGTCTTGTTCTCACAATCAAGGGCGGCGACTGGTTTGTTGATTCAGCTTCATGGTTTGCAGAAGCAACAGGTATCCCCAAGTTTGTTGTAGGTGCAACAGTTGTTTCCTTTGCAACAACTCTTCCTGAGCTTCTTGTTTCAGTCAGAGCTGCAATGAACGGCTCAGCTCAGCTTGCAATCGGTAACGCTGTCGGCTCAGTTACTGCAAACACAACACTTATTATGGGTGTTTCTCTTGTTGCAATGGCAGGCGTTGTCAGCAGAAAAAGCTTCTCACTCAAGGGCGGACTTCTTCTTGCTGCAGTTATCGGTCTGACTCTTCTTTCACTCAGCGGTTCTCTTCCCACCTGGTCAGCTTACGTTCTTTGGGCAATTTTCCTTATCTTTATGATAAGTAACCTTATTGAAGGCAAAAAGGGTGCAGAGGGTGATGAAATTGACTCTCATGAAAAGAAAGAAATTCCCTCAAAGATTTTCTTCTTTGTAATCGGCACAGCTTCAATTGTTTTCGGCGCAGAGTTCCTTGTTTCATCAGGTAAGACAATTGCTTCAAGCATCGGTATCAGTGAAACAATCATCGGCTTTACAGTTATTGCACTCGGCACATCACTTCCTGAGCTTGTCACAACCCTTACTGCAATCCGTAAGAAAGAATCATCACTTTCAGTGGGTAACATCATCGGTGCAAATATTATCGATACAACCCTTATTCTTCCCCTTTGTGCAGTTATAAACGGCACAGCTCTTCCCGTTGAAAAGGTTAACCTTGTTTTCGATTTCCCTGTTTGTATCGCAGCCTGCGCAGTTGCAGTTGTTCCCACAATCATTATGGGTAAATTCAAAAAGTGGCAGGGCTTCGCTCTTCTTGCAATCTATGTTTCATATATGGCTCTTCTTGTGCTTAATGAAACAGGCGTTATTGCACTCGGCTAAAAAATCAAATAAGCGGATTGAAGGCTGCGGAATTGTTCCGCGGCCTTTATTGTTTTATATCGGATTGATTAAGGCTTTCTTTTCTGATATAATCTGAAAAAAGAAAGGCGGTTGTTTTATGGCTAAAAAAATTGCAGCAGCTTTTGCTGTTTTACTTGCCGCAGGACTGATATTTTTTGCCTGCGCAATATTCGGGAATCCCGTCTCTGAATTTCTTGTGACAAAAAACGCGGAGAAATATATCGGTGAAAGCTGGCCCGATGAAGGCTATGTTATCGAAAGAGTTGGCTATGACTTCAAGACCTCAGGGTATTTTGTTGAGGTTAAGCTTGAGGGCAGTACTGACAATCACTTTACTCTTTACGGAGGACTTAACGGAAAAATCACCTTTGATACCTTTGACAGTGCCGTAAAGGGCAAGTGGAACACTGCGGGCAGAATCAACGATGAGTACCGCAAGACCGTTGCCGATGCCTTCGGTAAAGAGAATTTTGAATTTCTTTGTGAAATAGCCTTCGGCGATATTGCCTTTGCGGAGAGTGACCGCAGTGAAGAGGCGGATGTACCCGAGTTTGCAATTTCTCTTGAGAGTCTGATTCTTGACGGGGAATATGATATTTATGAAACGGGAAAGACCGCCGGATGTCTGACGGTATATGTGAGTGACGATGAGGTCAGCGCCGAGAAGCTTGCGGAGATTCTTCTTGCCGTTAAGAAGCTTATGGACGGAGAGAAAATCGGCTTCAGAGCAATTAACTGCGTCCTTGAGCATAAGGTGCAGGAGGGGGAAGCCTTTTCCGAGGAAAGAGTCGAGGTTATGAATTTTGCCTTTGACGATATTTATCAGGAGGGTCTTTCCGGAAGAGTTGAAAAAGCTGATTCTGAGGCAAAGGCATATTATGAAAAAATGGATCTGCTTAAGGTAACGGTTCCCCTTGAAGATAAGACCTGTTGTAAGGATGCCTCGTCACACGGTCGTTTGACAAAAGCTTTTGATGATGATATAATGAATTGGTTATTTTTGTTAGTTTGAAAAATAATAACAAAGGAGTACTTTTATGAAAATCGTAAAAAAATGTATGGCACTCTTTTTAGCGGTGCTGATGCTTTCGGGCTGTCTGAGTACAGGATTTGCTGTCTTTGCTGAAGAAAAGCTTCCTCAGATTTATGTCAACGGCATCGGCTCAAGAAAGGTTTATGACAAAACTGATCCCGATCAGACCTCACTTTTTTATCCTGTCGACAGTGAGGGTATGCTTGAAAATCTCAAAAAATTCCCCGAATATGCAAAGCAGGCCGTTGAAGAGCTCAATCCCGACCTTCTTTACAGCTGTGTGTACTCATGGATGTGGGACACAATGGGAAAGGCGGCTCTCGGCAAGGACGGTATGACCTCCGCTGACGAAAACGTTATCATCGATCCCTGTGAGCTTGACTATGCGGGTGACGGAAAGTATTATTTTAACTATGACAGCCGTCTTGATCCCGTTGATCTTGCAAAGCAGCTTGACGAATATATCGGCTGGGTTCAGGATCATTCAGGTAAGCAGAGAATTGAGCTTGCGGGCTCGAGCTACGGCACATCCATAATTATGGCTTACATTAATGAGTATCCCGAAAAGCTGAATATCATTGACTCTGTTGTTCTTTGTGTGCCCTGCTTTGAAGGTGTTGAATTTGTGGGTGAGATTTTCAGCGGTCAGCTTACAGTTGACGCTCAGACTCTTGACGATTTTGTTCAGGTGATGCTCGGCAATGAGGATGTTGACCTTGTGCTTGATATTCTTTATAAATGCGGCGCTCTTGATATTATCACAGATATCGTTCTTGAGCCTGTTTTGCACGCTGCTCTTATGAGAGCAGTCAGAGATCTTGCCCGTGACCTGTTTGGTACCTTCCCTTCAATGTGGAGCTTTGTTGAGGATGAATTCTTCCGTGATGCTCTTGTTAATCTTTACGGTGAAAATTACGAGGATGAGGATCACGAATATGCCGCTCTGATCAAGAAAATTACTTATTATCACGATAACGTTATGGTAAAAGGTGATGAGATTTTTGCCAATGCAAGAGAAAACGGTATCAAAATGAACATCATTGCAAAATACGGCAGACCCTCTCTTCCTTTGAGTAA
The DNA here is from genome assembly GCA_045659065.1 of Acutalibacteraceae bacterium. Classification (GTDB taxonomy): domain Bacteria; phylum Bacillota; class Clostridia; order Oscillospirales; family Acutalibacteraceae; genus UBA6857. The sequence continues at coordinate 19,888 of JAZOWF010000002.1, read as the reverse complement.
ATACGGAAACTTTATGAGTGACGGACTTGTTTCTGTTGAGAATTCATCAATGGGCGCAATCTGTGCTCCCTACCGTGAAACTCTTCCCGAAAATTATGTTCAGTCAGCTTACGGTGAATATAATATGATTTCCGCTGACAGATGTATTGATGCTTCAACCGGTATTGCTCCTCTTAATACCTGGTACATCAGGGGACTTGAGCATTCAGAAAAGCCACAGGTTTATTATCAGTTTATCGACGCAGTTATCTATAACGATCTTGACGTCAATACAGATGCCAAATATCCTCAGTTTATGGAGTATGACGGAGAAAATCTTATTCCCCTTAGGGCTATTGAAAAGGAAAAGGAAACAACAGTTCTTGAGGATCTTATCAGACTTCTTCTTCGTATTATTGACATTTTTATGGAAAAGCTCAGAGCATTGACAGGCAAGGCTGAATAAAAGTAAAGCAGGTGTAAAAACACCTGCTTTTTTTATGTATTTATTTGCTTTTTTTCGGTTTCCAGATCCGATAATAAACGGGAATTGCAACAAGGGGAAAGAACATACCTGTGAGCATGCCGAGCTTCATTCCGAGCTGCTCTGCGGTGATTCCGAGAGAAAGGGCAAGCTCAGACGCTTTTGCACTTGCAATGGTTATGTCCGTCACGATGCCGACAAGCTGAGGTCCCACGGAAGCACCGAGGTCACCGCCGGCGGCCATAATTGCAAAAATGAAAACTCCCGCATCTGAAAAGCGTTCCGAAGCGATCACAAGGTTTCCCGGCCAGAGCATTGAAACAAACAGACCTGTTGCTCCGCAGGCAATGAGTCCCGAAAGAGCACTGGGGCTCACAGCGGCAATCAGATAACAAAGGCTTGCACCCACTGAGCCGAAGAAAATAACCTTTCCTACGTTTTTACCGATTTTTGAATAAAGAGTTCTGCCAAGTCCGAGGGTGAGGGAGAAGACGGCAACGCCTGCAATATCACCCCATATTTTCGGTATCTCAAGAGCTTTTTCAAGATATCCTGAGCACCATTGAGCCATTGTGCATTCAGCGGCACCGCCGAGAAAAATGGCAAGGACACTCAGAAGCAGAGCTTTGTTTTTCAGGAAGCTGACAGCGCCGGATATCTTTCCGGGAGTGTCGATTTCGGGAATAACCGACCTTGCAAACAAAACTGTGGCGGAAAAGGGAATTATCAGAAAAAGCAGAGCAAGAAGCTGCCACTTTTCACCGCCGGCAAGGTTGATGAAAACGGTTGTGATGACGGCTACGCCAACAACGCCCCAGGCATAAACGGAATGAAGCTTGCTCATTTCACGGTCGGGGTCATCAGAGGGCAAGGCGGCAATGACGGGACTGATGAGCACCTCGGCAAGTCCGCTTCCTGCAGAGAAAACAATTGTTGCAAAGACAAGGCAGGGATAAACGCTGTCTTTGAAAATAAAAGGAAAAATACCGTAAACGGCAAGTCCGATGAAGGTGACGAGAGGTGTCAGCTGAATTGTTTTCTGAATGTTGAATTTATGTGAAAAGAAAGAGAAAATCAGATCAACTGAAAGCTGAGTGACAAAATTGATGAGAACAAGAAGCCCCAGCTGTGAATATGAAATTCCGTAAAGATTGCGGAAGGTCAGAAAAAGAAGGGGCGAAAGATTGGCAACAACAGACATTGAAAAGCTTGTCAGATAACAGCCTTTTTTAAGTCTGCTGATATTTTTTGCGGTCATATTTTTATTTTCCTTTCTGTGTCAGATAATAAACAAGCCAGGCGCCTGCTGTTGAGAGAAGGGTTATAACGGAAACAACTCTGAGTATGATGCCCGAAAACATTCCCTGAATTGCAAGGGAAGAAAGAAAAAACAAAACAGCAACAGCAGAGGGGAGAATTTTAACAAGAAAATTCCCTGCATAAACACAAAGAATACCCTGAGCTGAAAAGAAGATTACTCCAAGAAAAATGCCGATAATAACTGACATAGTTAATCCTCCTTATTTAATGGAATCAAAAAAGCTCTTTGCAAGCACATAAGCCTGCTTTCCGTCCTGTGAAATATAAGAGGAATGGTCTGCACCCTTGATGATTGCAATTTCACTTGAGGGGATTGACTCATGGATGAACACTGTGTCTGAAAGCCACATTATGTCATTTTCACCCGCAACGATATATGCGGGACAGGTTATCTGAGACAGAAGCTGAGCGTTCATCTGAGGAAGGGTGAGCATCATATCATTAAGCTTGTCGGGCTTGAAGATATTCATAAGCCTGACACCGAGAGGGAAATAAGGCTTGAAGGTTCCGGGAGTTGTGTTTGCTCCGCAGGAGATGATTGCTCCGGGAATTTCGGGATAGAGATAAGCAAGGGTAAGGGCGTTGATGCCTCCGTCACTGTGACCCATAATATAGGGCTTTTCAAGACCGAGCTTTTCAATGAATTCCTTCAGGTCACCCGCCATAAGCTCATAAGAAATCTCGCCCGGGTCACTGCTTTCACCGTGACATCTGCTTTCGGGTACATAGACAGTATATTCCGTTGCAAGATATTTTGCCGCTTCACTGAGACTTTCCTTGTTTCCTCCGTTGCCGTGAACAAGAATAAGGGGATAACCCGCTTCACCATAGACGGTGTAATGAATTCTGACACCGCTGAGCTGAAGGTCATCCTCTTTGACTGGTGCGGTGAGAGGGGACGGTACAGAGGCTGTGTCAAGAGTGATAAGGTTATGCTTTTGTGATTCCGCGCGGACATAACCCTTCCACACGGCTGTGCCAACGGCGGCACAAAGGACAATACAGCCGACAGATGCAAGAAGCTTTCTGCTTTTTTTCATTTTACTTCACCTCGTATGTTTATTTTTTCGGCAACAAGAATAGTAGTGTTTTCTTCTCTGAAGACAAGACTGACTTTTTTAAAGCCGGAATTTTCGAGAAGCTTTTTCTGATTTTCAATTGAGCAGGGGATGTCGTAGTGATAGTATTCCTTTTCTCCGATACCCTGCTCTTTTCTCAGACGGATATTTTCCTTGAACCAGAAGTCCTGCTCGGTCTGAGTTCCCACCATATAGTCACATTCGATATAAACACCTTCGTCTTTAAGACTTCCGCAGATTTTTTTATAAAGCTCTGCCTTGTCCTCGGGATAAAAGTGATGCATTGTCTGAAAGGAAAGAGCGCAGTCAAAGCTTTTTTCTGCAAAGGAGACCTTGAAATAATCACCGCAGATAAGCTCAAGATTTTTTTCAGGATGCTTTTGTCTGAGCTTTTCAAGCATCTGAGGGCAAAGGTCAATGCCTGTGATTCTGACATCGGGAAGTTTTCTGAAAATTTCGTCAAATTCAAGCCCCGTACCGCAGCCAAGGTCAAGAATAGTCTGAGTATTCTTCGGGATAAGCTGAGCCGTTTTTATATAAGCGTTTTTGCAGCCGGGAACATCGTTGAGCATATGCTCATCATACATTTCAACTCTTGCGGCAAAGAAATCAGCCATTTTCTCAAGCATTTCCAAAAAGCATCACCTTCGCTTTCAGTTGAAATTTTATCACGTTTTTATTTTTTGTGCAATAAAAAAGGTAACAAAATTCTGTTACCTTTTTTGATTTTGTATGTGCTTATATTTTCTTTATAAAGTCCTTGTAGAAGCATACACACTGACCTACATTTTCGATTTTGATGTGCTCGTCTGCGCTGTGGATTGAAGCAAACTGCTTTTTGTCAAGGTCAATGGGTGCAAAGCGGAGAATTGAAGAAGCAACGTCGGTGAAGCGTCTTGCATCTGTGCCTGCGGTAAGAAGATAAGGCGCAACAATGACATCGGGGAAGTTTTCATTCATAACCTTTTCAAGGGTTTTAAAGGAAGCTGAATCAAAGGTTGAAGGCTGACAGTAATCTCTTTCAATCTGCTCAATTTCAACGGAATATTTTTCAGCAATCTTTTTGATTTTTTCCATTCCTGCAAGAAGCTCGTCCTCACGGATGCAGCGGGCAAACATTGTTGCCGAAGCCTCTCCTGCTCTTATCTGAGGATCCTCTGCTGAGCCGGCAAAGAAATTTGTGAAATAAATGCTTGTTGAAAGCATTGCGTTTGCTGTGGGAATTGAGCCCATAACCTTTTTGATGACGGGTGAAAATACAGCAAGATGCTTGAACATAAAGGAAAGAGGGAATGCCATATAGGGCGCGTGAACGGTGAAGGTGCCTTTGACCTCGGGATAAAATTTGCTTTTGAAGATTTTTGCCTTGTTGACTTCACAGATGAAGCTGCTCAGACGAGTGATTGCACAGTCGGCTGAGGGGTTGAGTCCGCCGTGACCCTTTGTGTCACGCTTTGCGGTGCATTTATAAATGTGTCGGCTTTTTTCGTGAACTGCCACCATTGCGCTTTTGGCCTTTACGGTGGGTATCATACCTGTTGTGATGGCTCCGCCTTCGTCAAGGACGGTTTCAAAATGAATGCCCTTTTCCTTGAAATATTCTGTGGCAAGCACCATTCCGTCTCCGCCTATTTCTTCATTGTTGGAGGAGCCGATGTAAAGGTTGATGCCTTCAAATTCATAGCCCTCTGCAAGAAGCTCCTCTGCTGCCTGAAGCTCAGCAAAAAGGGGAGTCTTGGTGTCGATTGTGCCTCTGCCCCAGAGTGCACCGTCCTTTTCAACAGCGCAGAAGGGGTCTGTGCTCCAGCTGCTGTCACCCTCAACAACGTCGTGATGTGACATAAGCATAATATTTTTCTGAGGATTTTTACCCTTGATTACAAACACAAGACAGCCGCTGCCGAAGACAAGCTTTTCTGCCTTTTCACTGATGAGAGGGAAGCATTCCTCAAGAACCTTGCCGAATTTTTCGTACTCTGCATTGTTTGAGCCGTCACGGACAAAAACAGTTTTGCAGTCGACCATCCTTTTAAGCTTTTCGATATATACTCTGAGAGTATCCTCAGACACGCCCTTGCGGTCCTTTTCTGTTGCTGAAATTACCTTACTCATTTGGTTTCACCCTTTTCCTTTCTGTGCTTTTCAATTGAAGCAATAACCTTCTTGTCGTTATAGAAAATGAAGAATAACAGTGAAAGAAGGCTGAAGCCGCCGGCAAAAACACCTGTAAGCTTAACACCGAGAAGACCTACTGATTCACCTGCGCCCGCACCGACGGCAAGTATGCTTGAAACACCCATCATTGCAATTGCTGATGCAACCTTTTCGATGAAGGTTTTAACAGCGGAGAAGATACCTTCTCTGTTAACGCCGTTTTCAAGGCTGTCACGCTGAATAATGTCTGAAACAACTGACTGAGGAAGAATATTGATTGCAGCAAAGGGGAATGCAACGATTACGCCTACTGCAAGACCTACGATAAGCTCATTGCCGGGCGCAAGGGCTGCAAGCTTGTCACCGAAATAGATGATTCCGAAAACAATTGTGAAAACAATGCTTGCAATGATAAGCGGAATTTTCTTGTTGAATTTGCGGCTGATTTTGATGATAAGGGGGAAAAGACAGATTGCAACCACAATTGCAGTAAGCATAACAAGGAAGGACTGTGATTCGGGCACATTCAGAAGCATTGTGATGTAATAAAGCATTGCTGTCTGGAAGAATGCCATTGAAACACCGCTGAAAAGGTCACCTGCGGTGAAGATGACAAATTCCTTGTTTTTGAAAACAAGACCGAAGGATTTGAAAACAGATTCCTTGGGCTTGGTGTTTTCTTCAACATATTCCTTTTCGTTGAAGGCGTAAGCACTAAGAAGAAGACAGGTCACACCGATTGCGGCAAAAACGGTAAATACGCTTCTCCATGCCCAAAGGGGAGTGAGACCTGCTTTTTTCAGAAGGTCAACAAAGAGGGTTGCGGCATACATAAAGGAGCTTGAGCCCATAAAGAAGGCTGTGCTGATGCCGTAGTAGCCGACTCTGTCCTTTGCATCGGGAATGATTTCGGGAACAAGAGCATTCTTGGGAATGAAATAGAAGGTATAAGCGGTATAATATGTAACAAGGAAGACACCGACCCATACTGCATTTGCTGCGCTGCCCTGCTTGAAGGGAGCAAAGAAAATCAGAAGCACTGAAAGAGCATAGGGAATAGCCGCATAACGAAGGAAGGGCATTCTTCTGCCTGCCTTGTGTGTGCATTTGTCGGAAAGGGTTGCAACAAGGGGGTCGGTTACAGCGTCAACAACCTTACCAATGGCTGTGATGAGAGCCATAACGGTGATGAAGCCGAAAAGCTTGTTTTCGGGCAGAAGAGAGGGCAGACCACTTTTTACGGTGGGCTGGAAGAAATAAAGAAGGTAGTTACCTATCATGCCGTTGAAAAGACCCTTTGCTATGTCAGCAAGGCAGTAACGGTACATTTTGCTTTTGGGAAGTTTTTTTGACATTTTTCTGTCTCCTTTCAAATTTGAACAATGCCTTTGATCAGGCAAAATATCTTATAAGGTAAAGAATGAGCATATGTACGGGGTAAAAGGCATAAAAGCCGTATTGAACTGTTTTACCCGAGGCACCTTTTTTACCGTTATAAAGCCAGATGGGGATGAGGGCGAAAACAGCAAAGCTCTGTATGGGAAGCTCAAGGCTGTTGCCGAAAAGCTCAAGGGGAATAACCTGCCCCTCAAAGAAGAAAACGTTGATTGCAAGCATACCTGCAAGCTGAAAAAGCGGTGTGAGGGGGAGCAGTCTGCAGATATAAAACATAACAACGGTCAGAACACCGAGAAAGCCGTAGTCTGTAAATCCGATAACGGAGACTGCCGCAATAAGAAGAAGCAGACCTGCATTTCTGAGAATGTTTTTTGCATCGCGGCTGCTTTTTGCAGAGTCAATGCATCTGATTGCACAAAGACCCAGAAGCAGAGTGAAAAGCACATTCTGATGATAAGGGTTAAAAAATCTGCTTGAATAAAAAAGGTTGAAGGGAAGCTCGGAAATGAGGGCAAAGCACAGAAGCCTCAGTGCGTATTTTTTGAAATTTTTTGTGTGAACATAGCCTTCGGAAATCTGAAAAGCAAAAATGGGAAATGCCAGCCTTCCAAGGTGTGTCATCCAATCTCCGAATGACATATAGGTTGCCCAGATGTGGTCAAGCAGCATGAAAAATACCGCCGCAAGACGCAGCATATCAGAGCTGAGGATCCCGCGGGCTTTATTGACGGGTGATTTCAGGTCAGAAAATGTGTTTTCAGTCATTTTTTTACCTCCTTTGTATGCTTTTCAGTATAGTCTCACAGAGAGAAAAAATCAAGGTATAAAGGGAAATATAAAATCAAAAGTTAAATAATTTAAAAGTAATTGTTGATTTTTTGTGAATGATGTGATATCATCTGTCACGGAAAATTATTTATTACGGAGGTAATAAGAATGAAAAAGCTTATTTCGGTTGTTCTTGCTGTCATTATGACCCTCACTTGCGCAGTACCCGCTTTTGCGGCAGGCACAGGTGTTGAGGATATACCCATTATTCTGCTTTACGGTGACGGAACTCAGATTTATGTGCCCGACGAAAATGCAGAAAACGGTGAAAGAAACATTTGGGGCGATGCCTTTAAATCAATTGAGGGCGGAAACATCGGTGCATCAGTTGCCAATGTTCTTATTCCCTTTCTGACAGAAGGCCTCCTTTTTGATAAATGGGATAATTATTACGATGCCTTCTATGAGGAGATTGCTCCCATTTTTGAAGAAATGAGACTCGACGGTGACGGAAACCCCCGTTATAATTCAGGTCTCGGCAAGGAAGATATTCAGTCAAACATCAGCAAAAAAAGTCAGAATCCTGCTCTCTGGCAGGGCGGCAGATACGATGCCTTTGATTATTCCTTCAGATATGACTGGCGTCTTGCTCCCGAAGAGGTTGCCGAGGAGCTTCATCTGTTTATCGGTGAAGTTATTGAAACAACAGGCAAAAATCAGGTTACTCTTGCTGCAAACTGCCTTGGCGGATGCTTCATTATGGCTTATCTGAGCAAGTACGGTGATGACGGACACATCAAGAATGTCATTTTCAATTCAACCGTTGCAAACGGCACAGAGGCTCTCACAGATGCCTTCTGCGGTGACATTGAAATTGATGCTCAGGCAATTCAGAGATTTGCACATCAGGGTCTTGAAACAGACGAGTCCTTCCTTTACGGTGTTTTTGCCGCAACAACAGAGATGGTTGATGAAATGATTTTCACTTCATACGATCTTCTTGCTCAGGTTGGTGTCATTGACCGTCTGGGTATGAGCTTTGATCAGCTTTATCAGAAGCTTTATGAGGGACTTGTACCCCGTCTTGCAATTGCAGTTTTTGCAACATTCCCCGGATACTGGGCTGCAATTGAGGCAGAAAGATATTCAGAAGCAAAGGCTTTCGTTTTCGGTCAGAAGGGTGACGAGCTCTATGACGAATATGCAGGTCTTATTGCAAAGCTTGACAGTTATTATCTGAACGTCGGATCAAGAAAGCTTGAAATCATCAATGAGTGCAAGAATGCAGGTGTTCACTTTGGCGCAATTGCAAAATACGGCACTCAGATCTATCCCTTTATCAAAAGACAGAACAATATTTCTGACGATATGGTCGGTCTGACAAATGCTTCCTTCGGCGCAACAACCGCAAAGGATGTTTACAGCACCTTCAGCAGCAGCTATCTTGCACAGGCAGCTGAAAACGGCACTGACAAGTATATTTCTCCCGACAAGCAGGTTGATGCTTCAACAAGCATCTTTGCCGATTCACTCTGGATTGAAAAGAATGTTGCTCACGCATGGTATAAATTCGATTATCAGCTCATTGAGGAATTCAGCAGAAACACCAAATTTACTGTTAATTCAGATCCCCGTTATCCTCAGTATATGATTTATATTCCCGGCACACAGCTGCCTGATCCGGAGGGCGGACTTAACGGTGATACAGGTGATATCGTTCCCATGACAGAGGAAAACTGCCACCTGACTCTCTGGGATTCAATGCCCCAGGATTCAAAGCAGGAGCCCACTCTTAAGTCAAGACTTATGGCTCTTTTCAGATGGCTTGAGGCTATATTCAAATATATCAGACAGCTTTTCGGTGCTGCTGAATAAGTAAACAAAATGAAATAATAAGCCCTGAGAAAATCTCAGGGCTTGATTTTTTATTATATGATTTTATGAATTATATCTGCTCATTGCCTTGTCAATGTCACCGCTGACCATAATTTCAACGGCCCCGAGAGCATCCTCGGCGGCTTTTTTTATTTCCTTTGCTTCTGAAGCGGTGAAGCGTGAGAGCACCCAGTCTGCAAGATCGTATTCGGGATTGGGCTTTGCACCCACACCGACCTTGACTCTCGGGAAGGCGTTACTGCCAAGATGGAGAATGATATTTTTCATTCCGTTGTGACCGCCGTCCGAGCCCTTTCTTCTGATTCTCAGCTTTCCGGGATCAAGGCTGATGTCATCGTAAATAACAATGATGTTTTCAGCGGGAATCTTATAAAAGGCGGCAGCCTCTCTGACGGCCTCACCGCTGAGATTCATAAAGGTCTGAGGCTTCATAAGAAGACAGCGCCTGCCTTCAATTCTGCCCTCACCGACGAGTGCCTTGAATTTAAGCTTGTTGACCTTGATTGAATGCTTTTCGGCAATGGCATCAAGACAGATGAAGCCCGCGTTGTGTCGAGTGCTTTCGTATTTTGCACCCGGGTTTCCGAGACCGACAATCATATAATCAAAATTTGATGAGAATTCTTTTTTTCCTTTAAACAGCATTTCTTTCGTTCCTTGTCTGATTTTTTTTACCGCTTCTAATTATGCCAATAAAATGCAGAATAATCAAGTCTTTTTTTCTGCTGTTGTAAAAAATGACTGTTTTATGCCCCGTTAAGAAATAAAATTTACAAAAAAGAAATAAAATGAATTTATTATATGCTATAATAAACTGATTATATACTCGATAATTGCGCCTTGGAGGTATAACAGAAATGGAAAATAATTTTGACCGTGAAAATACTGAACTTATAATAGGACGAAATGCTGTTTCGGAGGCTCTTAAAAGCTCAAGAGCAATCAACACCCTTTTTGTTATGAAGGGTGAAAGAAACGGCTCCATCGGCAGACTTATTGCCGAAAGCAGAGAAAAGAAAATTGTAATCAAAGAGGTTGACAAGAAGAAGCTTGACTTTATGTGCGGTCAGGGTAACCATCAGGGTATTGCCGCTTATGCCGCTGCTCACGAATATGCAGAGGTTGAGGATATTCTTGAAAACGCAAGAAGCAAAAACGAAGAGCCCTTCATCATCGTCTGCGACGGAATTGAGGATCCTCACAATCTGGGTGCAATCATCCGTACAGCCGAGACAGCAGGCGCTCACGGTATAATCATCCCTAAAAGAAGAAACGCATCTCTGACCTGGGCGGTAGGTAAGGCCTCAGCCGGTGCGGTTGAATATGTTCCCGTTGCAAGAGTGGGCAATCTTGCTTCCACAATTGAAGAGCTTAAAAAGCAGGGAATGTGGGTTTATTCCGCCGATATGGACGGGCAGAATTGGTGTGAAACCGATTTTTCAGGCGGTGTCATCCTTGTTGTCGGCTCAGAGGGCAACGGTGTCAGCCGTCTTCTGAGAGAAAAGAGTGACTACATTGTTTCTCTGCCCATGAAGGGGAAAATCACCTCTCTCAACGCTTCTGTTGCCGCAGGTATTCTTATGTATGAGGTTTCAAGACAGCGTTCAGGCTTTAAACAGAAATAAAAACAGATTCGCATTTATCTACAGAAAGGAATGAATTTAATGTCAGAAATTAAAAATGATCCTTCCGAGCTTTATGATGAAGAGTTTAAGAAACAGAAAGAGGAGTTTATGAAGGCGGTTGATTCTCTCCGTGACTCCGACGAAGAGCCCGCAGCAGAGGCTGAAGCCGTGTCAGAGACAGAAGCAGAGGCTGAAAGCTATACTAATCCCACGGAATATGATATTTTTGAGCTTGAAAAATTCGGCTCAGAGGATGAAAAGTTTTCCAAAAAGGGTCTGAGAAAAAGAACAAAGGAAGACCGCAAGGAAGCAAAGAAAAACAAAAAGGAAAAAAGCGCAAAGAAAGCCAAGGTCAGTGCAGCACCCGTTGAGCTTCCTGCTCATCTGGACAAGCCCTTCCAAGTGCACAAGCGCGTTGAAAGAATTGAATTTTCAGAAGATGAGCTGACAGCAGTTCCGAAGAAAAACGTAATCGAAGACCTTGATGAGCTTCTGAGAAATCTCGGAATTGCCTCCGTTGAGGAAAAGAGCGCTGAAATTGACATTCTTTCCAACGTTGAGCCTGAGTCTCAGCAGGATCAAGAGCAGGTCAAGGTTTATTCTGCTGAAAAGCAGACTGAGGAGAGTGCTGAAGAGGAAGCTGTACAGCCCTCTCAGGAGACTGAGGCAGATATGAGCAGCACTCAGTATTTTGTTGCTCCCGAGCCCTCCGTGAAGGAAGAAAAGGATGCTTCCCTCGGTCATACAAGATATTTCAATCTTAAGGATTATATCAAAAAGACCTCAAAGCATTCAGGTGATTCCGCAAAGAAAAAGAGCTTCAGAAAGGGCTTCAGAGTTCTTGACAACAAAAAGTCAGACGAAGCAATTCTTGAAGCATCACCCACAGGTGACGGAATGGACAGCATGATGGATTCACTTGACACAAAGGAAGGTCAGGATCTTTTTGAGGCTGTTGAAAAGGCTCAGCTTGAGGAAACCGCATCTGCAAATGATGATGCAAAATTCAGACTTCAGGCTCTTGAGCAGTACAGAGACAAGCTTGCAGCAAGACTCTCTCTTGAGAAAAAGGAGCTCATTGCCCTTTTTGCTCTGGGTGTGCTGAGTCTGATTCTTCTGCTTCTCGAAGGAATTTACAAGCAGGGCGGTGCTCTGGAGATTCTTTTCTCAAAGGGTGCAATCCTTTACGGCGGATTAAATCTTATTATTCTTGCTCTTGCGGCTTTTGTTGTCAGAAAAGAGCTTATTGCGGGAATCAAGGGTATCAGATATGCCAACCCCGATAAAAACACCGTTATGTCGGTTATCGGCTTCTTCCTGCTTTTCCACAATGTTATATTTATGATCAAGGGCTCAATCGGTACTGCCGTTCCCGCATATACTCTCTGCTTTGTTTTTGCGGCATTTGTCAGATATCTGAGTCTTTATATGGAGGATTTCTCAGCACGTAACGCTGCTGATATGATTATCAGAAATGAAGGTGACTGTGAAGGAATTCACGTCATCGACAGCAAGCACGATGCTCTTGCCATTGCTCACGGACTTTCCGAGGAGGAAAAGCCCGCAGTGCTTTACGGTGCCTACAGCAAGGCTGACAGCTTTGTAAAGGACAGAGAGCTTCCCAGAAAAACTGAGGAAAAGTTCTACAGCATTTCCTGCATGGTTGTTGTTGCTGTCTGCTTCCTTGTTTCACTGATTGCTCTTGTCACAAAGGCAGATGCAAACGTCTTCTTCACCGTGCTCATTTCAGGCATTTGTCTGTGTCTTCCTCTTTCGGCAGATTTTCTTGAAAAGGTGCTGTTTATGACGGAAAACAGAAAGCTTCTTGCTTACGGCGGATACATCAACGATTACAATGCAATTGATGAGGTAGGCAAGGCTGATGCCGTTGTCTGTCAGTCAGAGGATCTTTTCACCTGTGATGTCAGCCGCTTCAAGAGAGTGGGCGGTGCCTCCGTTTCAAAGAGTGATTCAGCAGTTTTTGCTGCAATTGCTCTGAAGGCAGGCGGCTCAATGCTTGGTGAATGCTTTGACGATTTCATTGAAAGTCTCGGCATAGAGCTTCCCGAGGCAGAGGGCATTCAGTATGAAGAAAAGCTCGGCTTCTCCTGCTGGATTCTTGAAAGACGTGTTCTTGTGGGTAACAGAGAAATGCTTCTTCAGCACAGCATCGAAGCCCCCACGGAAGAAGAGGAAAAGGCTTACGGCGGAAAGAAATTTGTTATGTATGTTGTTGTTGAGGGTGAGCTTGTTGCAACCTTCCTTGTGCAGTACAAGACAAAAAAGAGCTTCAGAAGAATCGCAAAGGAGTTCAGAAAAACAGGCTTCGCTCTTCTGATTAATTCAAAGGAGCCCTGCCTCAACGAAGAAAACACCGCTGAAAGACTTTCTGTTGAAACAGCTTCAGTCAAGCTGATTTCAAACAAGGCTCTCGGCATTGTCAAGGAATATGAGGATTATCCCGCAAAGGGCAGAGGTACATCGCTTATCTGCCTTAAAAAGAAAAACGGTATTCTTCCCCTTGCAGTAACTGTCAGAAACTTCTATTCCATCAGCAGAATTGCCGATATTATAAGCATTGCAGGTCAGGGTCTCGGCTTACTGTTTGTTGTGCTTGGTGCATTTATGAACATCAGTGCCTTCTCAAGCCCTGTTTCTGTTGTGCTGTTCCATATCTTATGGTCAGCTCTTACAGTTTTTTCTGTTTCTGATTATTCAAGAAAATATGTCAGGAAAAAGCTTGAAAAGCTGACTGAGAAAGGCGGAAATAAAAAATGAGCATTATAAATGTTTCATCTCTCAAAAAGTCCTACGGAAGAAAAAGCGTTCTTGAGGACATCAATTTTGAAATCAAGGAAGGCTCAATTGTCGGTCTTCTCGGCCCCAACGGTTGCGGCAAAACAACTCTCATCAAAATCCTCACAGGACTTATCAAGGATTATGACGGCACTGTCAGAATTGACAATGAGGAGCCCGGCGTTCATTCAAAGAGCATCACCGCTTTTCTGCCCGACAAGTCCTGCATCCCCGAATGGATGAAGCCCAGGGATGCAATCAAATATTTTGCGGATTTTTATGAGGACTTCGATCAGGATAAGGCCGCACAGATGGTTGTTGATTTCGGTCTTGATCCTTATCAGAAAATCAAAACAATGTCAAAGGGTCAGCAGGAAAAGCTTAACCTTATTCTCATAATGTGCAGAAAAGCAAGACTTTATATTCTTGACGAGCCTCTCGGCGGTCTTGATCCTGCGGCAAGAAGCTCAATTCTTGACCTCATTATGAAAAACTATGCTAAAAATGCCACTGTTCTTATTTCAACTCACCTTATCGGTGATGTGGAAAGAATTTTTGACAGAGTTCTGATGGTCAGTGAAGGAAAGCTGATTGTCAACTCACACGTTGATGAAATCAGAGAAAAGGGCAAAACCGTTGAAGACGTGTTCAAGGAGGTTTTCACTTATGCTTGGTAAACTCATAAAAAATGAATTTAAGCATTCGGGAAGACATATTCTTCTCATTTACGGTGCAGTTGCGGTTATGATTGCCATTCTGGGTGTATCAATGCTTTCCTCTGCAACCTGGCTCGGAGCAATCTGCTGCGGTATTCTTTATGTTGTTGGCTTTGCCTCACTGGTTGTTACCGTTGTTTCAGTTATCAAAAGCTTTTATGAAACCCTTTACGGACAGCAGGGCTATCTTACCCTCACTCTCCCCGTCAGAAGCGGAATGCTGATTTTTACAAAGGCACTTGTTGCTTTTATCTGGATTCTGTCCTCATTTCTTGTGATGGCAATGACTTATCTTGTGATTTTCTTCTATGCGAAGGGAAAGACGGAAAGCATTGTTGACATTCTTCTTGACTCACTTGCAGTCAGCGGTATGTCAGAGCTTCTTCCCTCAGCATCAGTCATTGTTCAGATTATTATCACCGTTGCAATTATGGTGATTCTCACAGTAATCAGTTATGTGGCACTGATTTTCTTCACCGTGACTGCAGTCAACATCAGACCCCTTCAGTCGCACCCCAAGATTTTCGGTGCAATCATCATCTTCTCAAGCTTCGGCATAATCAACTCTCTTGGAAATACCTTCACAAGATACTTTCCTCTTACAGTAAACGTTACAGCAGAAAAGCTCTTTTTGTCACTTGACAAAATGGGTGAGCTTAAGGATGTTATTTTCTCCTACGGTCTCGGCGGAACAATCTTTTCTGCCTTTGCGGGAATTGTTCTTCTGTTTTTTACAAGCTGGCTTCTTGAACACAAGGTCAACCTCAAATAATTAATTATATCGGAGGCGGTATTATGGTTAACAAAATTGACGGATTCACCGAATGGCAGAGTGACCCCCGTGTCACAGGCATCAACAGACGTGCTTCAAGAGCAACTCTTATGCCTTATGCAACGGCAGAAAAAGCCAAAAAGGGTGACAGATATGCCTCAGAGAGATATTTTGATCTTTGCGGTGAATGGAAATTCAGACTTTTTGATACCTGGCGTGAAAAAGAAGCGGATTTCGCTCAGACGGATTTTGACAGCAGTGACTGGGATCTGATTCCCGTTCCTTCAAGCTGGCAGATGCAGGGCTACGATTATCCCATTTATTCAAATGTTCAGTATCCCTGGGAAAAGATTCAGGAGCCCGAGCCTCCCTTTGCACCCACAGAGTATAACCCCGTGGGCTGCTACATTAAAAAATTCTCTCTTGATTCCTTTGATATAAAGCAGAGAGTCATTCTCACCTTTGAGGGCGTTGAGTCGGCTTATTATGTTTATGTCAACGGAGTCAGATGTGCTTACAGTGAAGGTACCTTCAGACACAGCGAGTTTGATATAACAGAGTATCTTACAGAGGGCGAAAACATTCTTGGCGTTGAGGTTTACCGCTGGTGTACGGGAAGCTGGATGGAGGATCAGGACTTCTTCAGACTTTCGGGTATTTTCAGAGAGGTTTACCTTTACACAACAGAAAATCAGTACATCGAGGATGTAAAAATCACCGCTTCTCCCGATACCCGTACCTATGACAGCGGTACAGTTGAGGTTGCGGTTGTTCTCGGCAATGAAAATGAAGGTGCCGAGGTTGAAATGACAGTTTATGATATGGGCGGCAGCGTTGTTGCAACAGACAGCATTGTAAGTGAAGGAAGCACTGCAGTTCTCAGAGCAACCCTTCCCTTCATTACTCTTTGGAGTGCTGAAAATCCATATCTTTATAACGTTGTTATCTCTCTCAGAGGTCTTAACGGAGAATATATTGAATTCGTTTCCGCAAAGACCGGCTTCAGACATATTGAAATTAAAAACAACGTTCTTTACTATAACGGCAAGAGACTTATTCTCAAGGGTACAAACAGACATGAGTTCTCCTGTGATACAGGCAGAACAGTTTCAAAGGAGCTGATGATTGAGGATATTCTCATTATGAAGCGCCACAACATCAACGCTGTCCGTACCTCTCACTATCCCAACCATCCTTTATGGTATGACCTTTGTGACGAATACGGTCTTTATGTGATTGATGAAAACAATCTTGAAACCCACGGAACAAGATTTATGGGTGAAAAAACTCCCTTGCTTCCTGACGGAAAAGAGGAATGGCTTGACAGCTGTATGGACAGAATTGAGAGCCTTTACGAAAGGGACAAGAATCACCCCAGCGTAATCATCTGGTCATTGGGTAATGAATGTGCAGGCGGAGAAAACTTCCTTAAAATGCACGATTATCTTCACTCGGTTGACCCCACGAGACCCGTTCACTATGAATCAATATGGGATAAAAAGCATTTTGATTTTGATAAGAATGTAACAGACATTTATTCTCAGATGTATCCGAAGCCCTGGGATCTTGAAAGGGATATGCTTGAGCACCCTGAAAAGCCCTGGATGCTTTGTGAGTTTTCACACGCGATGGGTAACTCCTGCGGCGCAAATGAGAAATATCTTGAGCTTATGTATAAATATCCCGGCTTCTTCGGTGTGTTCGTCTGGGACTTTGTTGACCAGGGCGTGAGAATCACAAAGGAAGACGGAACAAGCTTCATCGGCTACGGCGGTGACAGCGGTGAAATCACCCACGACGGCTCCTTCTGCGGCAACGGTCTTGTTTTTGCAGACAGAGAGCTCACCCCCGGAATTGCCGAAATCAAAAGACTTTATCAGAATTTCCGCATAAAAGAAATTGACGCCTCAAAGGGTGAAATTGAGATTCAGAACGATTTCCTTTTCACAAATCTCAATGCCTTCAATCTTCATTGGCAGCAGATTTGCGGCAACAAGGTTCTTGCAAGCGGTGATATGCTCACAGACATTGCCCCCGGTGAAAGCAAAAGGGTGCACATTGCTGTTTCCGCTTCTCCCGAAGAGGAATGGTATCTTAATGTTATCGTTGAGCTCAGAGAGTCTGTTATCTGGGCTAAGGCAGGTCACGATATTGCAAGAGCTCAGTTTGTTGTCAATGAGCACAAGCTGAAGAAAACCGATATTGCCGGTGCAGAAACAGCCGTCAGACTCAATTACGGAAGCGTTACCGTAACAAGCGGTGAGCTTGAGGTTGCTTTCTCAAGAAGAAACGGTGCCCTTTATTCAATCAGGAAAAAGGGCAAGGAATATCTTGCAGGTGACATAAAGCTCAACTTCTGGAGAGCTCTGACAGACAATGACAGAGGCTCACGTCAGGAGGTCAGATGCGCTGTCTGGAAAATGGCGGGCTCTTATGCTTGGATGGGTATTGACATGGATAATATTGTCTGTGACGGCAAAACAGCGGTGGTGCCCGTTGATTTCTCTGTTGCAACAGAGCCTGAATGTAAGGGCAGAATTGTTTACACAATCGGCAGCAAGGGTATTCACGTTGATTACACCTTCGCTCCCCATGCTTCCCTTCCTGAGATTCCCGAGATTTCTTTGATTTTCCCGCTGATAAAAGAGCTTGGTAATGTTGAATATCTCGGCAGAGGTCCCCAGGAAAATTACATTGACAGAAACCGAGGCGCAGATATCGGTATCTATAAAAACACCGCAGAGGGTCTTTATGTGAATTATCAGAAGCCTCAGGAATACGGTGAAAGAACAGCTGTCAGATGGGTGAATCTCAGCGGTGAAAATGCAAAAATGAGATTTGAGGCTGATAAGGAGATGGAGTTCAACCTTTCACCTTACACCTCAAAGGAGCTTGAGGATGCAGGTCACAAGCACGAGCTTCCCGCAAGCAGCAGACTTTATTTCAGAGCTGTTGCAAGACAGATGGGCATCGGCGGCTTTGACAGCTGGGGTGCTCACACTCTTGACGAATATAAAAACAAAACAGACAGAGAATACAGCTACGGCTTTAATATCATTTTCTGAAAGGAATGAATTTTATGAAAAAGCAAAGTGAACCTCTTGCCACCTTAATGGCATTGACGACTCTTGTGATTGTCGGCAAATCGGCAAAGCACTGCATGAAAAAATATTCCTCAGGCGGCTCATCAAGACGTATTCTCAGATTTCGTTTCAGGTGATAACAGGTGAATAATAAAACAATCAGACGGGGCAAGGGAAACTCTTGCCCTGTTTATAAAAAGTGCGGCGGATGTCAGCTGCAGAATATGACATACCCGGAGCAGTTGAGCTTCAAGATGGCTAAAACCATAAAAATTCTCGGGCGCTTCGGACACGTTGAAGAAATTATCGGTATGGAAAAGCCCTTCCATTACCGTAACAAGGTTCAGGCCGCTTTCGGCTCAAGAGGCGGCAGAATCATTTCGGGCATTTATCAGTCCTCAACCCACAACATTGTTCAGACTGAAAAGTGTATGATTGAGGATAAAAAGGCAGATGAGATAATCACTGATATAAGAAAAATGCTTCCCGCCTTCAAGCTTACGGCATATAATGAGGACACAGGAAGAGGCTTTCTGCGCCATGTTCTTGTCAAAAGAGGATTTTCAACAGGGGAAATAATGGTTGTTCTTGTTTCGGGTACCAACATCTTCCCCAAGAAAGAGGAGTTTCTTAATCAGCTTCTTGAAAAGCACAAGGATATAACAACGGTTATCTGGAACATCAATCCTTCAAAGACAAGCCTTGTTCTCGGTGAAAAGGAGACTGTGCTTTACGGGTCAGGCTATATCAAGGACCTTCTCTGCTCAAAGGTATTCCGAATTTCAGCCAAGTCCTTTTATCAGATAAATCCCGTGCAGACCGAAAAACTTTACGGCACGGCAATTGAATTTGCGGGACTTACCGGCAAGGAGAGGGTGCTTGATGCCTATTGCGGTATCGGTACAATCGGACTTGTTGCCTCAGACAAGGCAAAAGAGGTCATCGGTGTTGAGCTTAACAGTCAGGCTGTCAGAGACGCCATCAGCAATGCAAAGCTTAACAATGCAGAGAATATCAGATTTTTCTGTGATGATGCGGGTAAGTTTATGGTTGAAATGGCAAAGAGCGGTGAAAAGGTGGATGTTGTCTTTATGGATCCTCCCAGAAGCGGAAGTGATATTCCCTTCCTTAAAAGCGTTGCCGCCCTTGCACCGAAAAAGGTGGTTTACATTTCCTGCAATGTTGAAACTCAGGCAAGAGACCTTGCCTTCCTTTGCAAAAACGGCTATAAGGTACTGAAGATTCAGCCCGTGGATATGTTCCCGCACACAAACCATGTGGAGACGGTTGTTCTTTTGTCCCAACGCAGACCGGACACGCATATCGACATAAAACTCGACCTTTCAGAGCTTGATGTTACTGCCGCTGAAACTAAGGCAACATATCAGGAAATCAAGGATTATGTGTTTGAGAAGCATGGTCTTAAAGTATCAACTCTTTATATATCACAGGTTAAGGCTAAGTGTGGTATTATTGAGCGTGAGAATTATAACAAGGGTAAAGATGGACACAGAGTGCCGCAGTGCCCTAAAGAAAAAGAAAATGCTATTATAGATGCGTTGAGGCATTTCAAAATGATTTAGAAGACTAAGCAGTAAAAAATGAGAAGACGCATCGTACATTTTAATGGTACGAGTATTGCGGGCAAGAGAATTGAGAGAAGTTTAATCTTCTCTCTTTTTCTTGCCCTTTTTCTATTTTATATCCGTACATTCGACTATAACACCTTCTTTAAGTACAATTATTGTAGAAACTTAAAGGAGGTTATTTTTATGGGAAATTTTATTGAGGAATTCTATTACGGGAATTTAGATCCAC
>JAZOWF010000001.1:0-9346 GCA_045659065.1 Acutalibacteraceae bacterium | reverse complement strand
AGACCGCTTGGCCTCCGACTTCTGCCCATTCTTATTATTTCGGGTGCAAAGGACCCCATCGGTCTCAACGGCAAGGGTGTAATTGCCGTAAGCGACAACCTTGAAAGTGCGGGACATCAGCCCACCACAATTCTTTATCCCGGTGACAGACACGAAATTCTCAACGAGGATGACAAGGACAAGGTTTATGCCGATATTCTTGACTGGCTTAAGTCGATCGGTTAAGACTATTGTAACAACAAAAAGCGGTTCAACAAGAACCGCTTTTTTTATTAATAGGCTTTGATTTTAACTGTTGATGCCTGTCCCTTACCCTTGAAAAGCTTGCTATAAGCATTAAGCTTTTCTTCAGGCACCTTAATAACCGACTTTTTATAAATTCCTTTGAAGACACTGTCCCCCACTGTTTTAAGCTTAAGTGAGTTAATTCTTATAACCTTAAGACTGTTGCAGTCGGCAAATGCCTTTGATTTGATTGTTGTTACATTTTTTCCGACAATAACCTCAGAAAGTTTTGAGCAGCCGTAAAAGGCATAAGAGCCGATTGACTTGACATTTGCTCCGATTTTTACGCTTTCAACAAAATCCTTTTTATAAAGAGCCTTTTTGCCGATTGCCGTTACCTTGAAGCTCTGTGAGCCGACAGTAACAGTTTCAGGTATAACAACATTCTTATATTTTGAGCTTCTGACACCCGTAAATGCAACAGTGCCTGCGCCCGTAAGCTTATATTTGTTCTCACCCGACTTGAAGGAGGTGTTCAGCTTGTAAGCAACATCCTTTTTCAGATAAGTGAAGCTTTCGCCCTTGCTGTTTACCCAGGTCTCATTGTAATCTTGATATTCCCATTTAGCATCGGATTTATTCTGAACATATAAGAGATTTTCACAGTTGTAGAAATTATCCGGACCGATTGCAATTACCGATGAAGGTATGCTTATATACTTAAGTTTATCACAGCTGCGGATAGCCACATCATCCAGATATTCAAGACCCTTATTAAGGACAAACACCTCTACATAATTATTCTCCTCGACGGCAAAGCGCATAATCTCCTTAACCTCAGAGGGCATAACATATTTCTTATCCTTCTTGCCGGCGGGATACTGCACAAGTGTATTTTTATCCTTAGTAAACAATACTCCGTCAACAGCGGTAAGACCGATATTGTCTTCGGAAACCTTTATCTCTTCAAGAGCGGTACAGCTTCTGAAAATACAGTTAGATGAAATATAACAACCCACATCCTTGTTACCGCCTATGTAAACATCAACTAAGGATGTACAATAACCGAAAATACCTGCATCAAGGAAGGTAACATTATCGGGGATTACAACCTTAGTAATTGTCTTACAGCCGTCAAAGGCCTGCTGTCCGAGAGAGGTCAGGCTTTCGGGGAGAGTAAAGTTCTGCAGTTTTTTACAGCCCATAAAGGAAAAATTACCGATTGAGGTTACTGTTTCTGAAAAAACAACCTTTTTCAGATTTTTGCAATAATCAAAGGCATCTGCACCTACATAGGTTACGCCTGATTTGATTACTACCTTTTTGATTTTACTTTTCAGAGAATCCCATGGACATTCGTGATAATCGTACCAGTCGGCATCGTCCCTGAAATCCCACATAGCACCCTTGCCGTAAATTGTCATTACGCCTTTGTCATCAAGCTTCCAGCTGACCTTTTCACCGCATTTGCCCGATTTTACATCAGCCGCCTGAGCGCCAAGGATTGTCAGACTGAAAAGAAGACAGACAGTCATTATAAATGTGAAAATAAGAGCTGATTTTTTCTTCATATAAAACACCTCGTTTTAATTAAAAAGCATAAAAGCCACGGATATTATGATTATATCCGCGGCTTTTTCAGTATCTGTTATCAGATAACCGTAACCTTACACTGAGAGGTAAATCCGCCATCCTTGGTTGTTACGGTGATGTAACAGGTGCCGTAGCCAACGGCTGTGACCTTACCTGTTGAAGAAACCTTTGCAACTGCGGTGTTGCTTGATGACCAGGTAACATTTTTGTTTGTTGCATCAAAGGGAACGACTGTGGGCACAAGATAGAAGGTTGCACCCTTATTCGCCATAAGGCTTGAATTGTCAAGATAAACAGCCGTTACGGCAATTGTCTGAACATTGACAACACAGTATGCAACAAAGCCGCCGTCTGAAGTTTTGCAGGCAATGACAACAGTACCGGGCTTGATAGCCTTGATGACGCCCTGCTCGGAAACTGTTGCAACCTTTGGGTCACTTGAAAGCCAGGTGACAGCCTTGTTTGATGCGTTTGAGGGAGCAACTTTGGGAGTCAGCATTGCCGATTTTCCCACGTTAAGTGAAATTGCCTTTTTGTCAAGTGTGACACCCGTTACCGCAACGGCAAGAACCTTCACCTTGCAGGTTGCAACCTTGTTGCCGTCCTGCGTTGTTGCGGTGATGGTGACGCTTGTGCCTGCCTTGAGACCTGTCACCTTGCCCGAGGAGGAAACCTTGGCATAAGCAGTATTGCTCGATGTCCATGTTACCTTCTGATTGCTTGCATTTGCGGGAAGAATTTCAAGGCTGAGCTTGATTGATTCACCGTAGTTCACCTTGTAGGTGCTCTTTGCAAAAGAAACAGAAGCAACGGATACCTTCTTGACGATAACTGTGCAGACAGCCTTCTTGCCCGTGTCAGCAGATTTGCAGACAATTTTGCAGGTGCCGGGGTTGATGCCCGTGATGACACCGCTTGAAGAAACTGTTGCAACGGATTTGTCCGTTGATGACCAGATAAGCTTTTTGTTGCTTGCTTTTTCGGGGCTTACTGTTGCTTTAAGAGTATAGGTTGTGCCGTCCTTGATTGAAATTGCGGTTTTATTGAGTGTAACCGATTTGACAGCAACATACTTTTTGACCGTTACTGTGCAGCTTGCTCTGTAGCCGCCGTTGTCGGTGATAACGGTAATAACAGCTGTACCTGCCTTCTTTGCAGTTACCTTACCGTCCTTATCGACAGCCGCAACGGATGTGTCAGATGAGGTCCAGCTGACCTTTTTGTTGCTTGCATCAGAGGGAAGAACAGTTGCCTTGAAGCTCACACTCTGAGAGACATACATATTAAGCTTTGACTTCCACAGCTCAACACCTGTTGTCTTGATTTTAACCTTGAATTTACTTGATGCGGTACAAAGAGGATTGTCAACGCTTGTGCAGGTAATAACTGCAACACCGGCACTCTTTGCTGTTACCTTGCCGTTTTTATCAACGGTTGCAACAGATGTATCAGATGATGTCCAGGTGACATCCTTGAAGGTTGCGTTCGAAGGGGAAAGGGTTGCCTTTAAGGTATATGTATCACCCTTATATTTTGTTACAAGCTCCTTGTTGAGAGAAATGGCCTCAACGGGAACCTTTTTGGAAACCTTGATTGTGCAGCTTGCAACAATTGAGCTGTCGAAGGTTGAAATTGCCTTGATTGTAACCTTACCCTTGCCGACGCCCGTCACAACGCCCTTTGAAGAAACGGTTGCAACCTTTTTGTCAGAGGTTGTCCATTTGACTGATGTATAGGATGCATCCTTGGGAAGAACAACAGCCTTAAGCTGAAGCTTCTGGGTTGTGTAAATGGTTGATGTGCTCTTTTTGATGGTGATGGATTCAGGCTTGGTTGCAACAGTCACCTTGCAGCTTGCGGTAAATCCGCTTTCATTTGTTGTGGCTGTGATTTTGCAGGTACCGTTTGCAACTGCAGTCACCTTACCGTCCTTGTCAACGGTTGCTACGGAGGTGTCTGACGATGTCCAGGTCACCTTTTTATTCTTTGCTTTTTCGGGAGAAACAGTTGCTGTGAGAGTTGCTGTTTCACCCTTATAGATTGTTTTTGTCTTGTCTGAAAGCTTGACTCCCTGAACGGATGTACCGATACCGATGAGTGACTTCTTGAATTCCTTTGCCCAGCGCTTTGCAAGAGCAGGAATGGGATTAAGTCCGTCTGTTGTGTAAGAGGGATCAAGGCTCATGCTGTCAGTTGCAGAAACAGAGAAGGAGTTAAAATCAACATATCCGTCGTGATAGCCGCAGTCCTTGAGCCATTTGTTGACGCTTTTTGCAATTTTCCAGTCGGCTGTAATTTCAGCATCAGTTCTGTCATAATTGATGTTGCCTGTTCCGAAATAATCCATTGTCGTGCCCTTCCAGGGAGTGATGCCGATCACAACAACCTTGATTCCGTTTTCATGGCAGAAATTGAAAATCTTTTTAAAGCCGATTTTAATATCAAGGGCGGTGGGCTGAGTGATTGTGGGATCCGCTGCCTTTATATCTTTGCAGACAGCATCAATGATGTCATTTGCACCCGCCTTGATGATAACATATCTGACATTGTTTCTGTTTTTGCCGTCAACTCCGAGCACCTCTCTTGAAAGTCTGTCAATGAGAGATTCACTTTTGATAAGTGAGTTATAACCGACGTTTTCATCAAGAATTCTGTTACCGATGACGCCCTTGCCCGAAATACCGACGTTTTCAACACCCTTTGAAACAATGTACTGGGCAAGATATTTCGGGAAATCGTTGGCAACGGTTGAGTCACCGAGAACAACAACACTGTATGAGCTCTGGCTTTCGTTGAAAACCTCAACTGCGCTCACGCAGGGAACAATATCCATAATGTCTATTGAAAGTGAGGGATCAAGCACGCCTTCGGGAAGGAACAGTGAAAGGAAGGTATTCAGGAAAATCTGAAGATTGTCATCCATATCAAGCATATTGAAGGTGTTGAAGCTTGATGCACTTGTTGAGTCCTTGCTGTTGTCATAAGTGATATATGTCTTTGCGCCCGAAAGACCGAGAGTTTTGATTTCCTTGAGATCCTTGATGAAAAGGCTGACAGCAATGTCATCAAGTGCGGTGACCTTGAAATCAACAGAGTCACAGTAAACCTCCTCACCGGGCTTGATTGTCACACCCTTTTTGCCGCCGAAGGTGATGGGTACAACGGAAGCGGTGTCAATTTTTGAATCTCCCTTGCTGTAAGCAACGGTTGCGTTGTTAATGACAAGGTCCTGATTGCCGTAATAATTGGAGAATTTAAGTCTGATTTTTTTACCCGATGCAGTGGGTGTAATAACTGATCTTGTGTTGATTGAGCCGAGAAAGCTCAGTGTTTCATCATAATCTGTGAGATTGATTTCAACCGGAGCGGTACTCCAGGCGGTGATCCATTTACCCTTGACTGCAGCCGATGAAGAAACTGCAAATACCGATGCCACGGTGATTACTGTCAGAGCAAAGAGCATTGCTGCCTTTAAAAACTTTTTCATAGGTTCTTTCCTTTCTCCCTTTTATTTTTTGCTGATCTGCTCAGCCATTTCTTTTCTTCTTTTTTCAAACTTTTCACGGCGGAGATTTTCCTGCTTTTCGTGTTTTTTATAAAGATAATAAAGATATCCGATATAGCCTGCAATGCCGATGACGGCTGCAAAAAGAAGCACAATGAAAACAGTTGAGGTCATAATGCTGCGGAGGATATTCATTATCAGACCGAAGAAGCTGATTTTGACATCCTCGGCAACAACAAGATCAATTGTTGCAAGAACAACGCCCGCATAATAAACTCTTGCCTGTCCTGCGCTGTCCCCTGCCTTGAGCGGAGCCTTCAGCTTTTCGGGAACGGTTCCTTCAACAAGCTCAATAAGAACGGAGCCTGTTGTTGCCTTTTCGGGCACAAGAGCGTAAAGCTCACTTGAGGGTATAAGGCTTACCTTGTCGGCTTTTCTGCCTGCAACAACCTCTGCGGTGGCAACCACCTGTTTTTCTGCAACAACGACTCTGTATTTGATGTTTTTGTAAACCCATCTGAGCATACTCTGAGCATCGGTCATACAGGTGTTTTCTTCAATTGGGTCTGAGTCAACATTCTGAAGTGAGCCGTTCATTACAACGGTCAGATATGAATAACCGTCCATATAAGAAACCGCGGCAATGCACTCACCCGCTTCATCCGTTGAGGTCTGCTTTCCGCCTGTTACGGAAGCGTGATAATAATCGGGAATTGCGGAGTTTTTCATCTTGTTGCTCGCCTTGACTTCTCTTTCGTCATTGAGCTGTGTCTTTTTAAGAACAACACTGTCTGCTGAGAATGCCTCGGAAAAGACGGGATACTGCACTGCATATTTGATAATCTTTGCAACATCCCTTGCAGTTGTGACCTGTCCCTCTTCATCAAAGCCGTGAATGTTTTTGATGACGGTTGATGTACAGCCCATCTTTTCCACGGTCTTTTTGACCTCTTCAAGAAAAGCCTCAACGCTGCCCGAAATTTCATAAGCGATAATGCTTGCGGCATCATTTGCACTGTAAACAACAAGTGCATCAATCAGCTCTCTTTTTGAAATCTTCTCCCCTGCCTTATAGGAGGCAGTTCTGATTCCGTAGGTGTATTTGATAAGAGAAAGATTCTCGTTGGTAACTGTCACATATTCATCAAGATTGTTCCACTTTTCAAGAGCTGTGACAGCTATAATCAGCTTGACAAAGCCCGCGGGAGCGGTTTTCTTGTCAGCATTCTTTTCAAAGAACACCGTGTCACCGTCAAGACTCTGCATAAAATAAATCTTCGACTTAAGATTTGATGTCACTGCGCCCGAATCAAAGGCTGCTCCTGCAGGAAATGCAGCGGTGAAAATGAGCAATAAAGCAAAAACAAGTGATACGATTCTTTTCATTTTTCTGTCTCCTTAGCTTTTAAAAAATACTTTTGTTAAATTCTGAAAATATGCTTTTATAATTGCAATCTGTAAAAAGATATGTTAGAATATATAAACACAGATTAATTATAACAATTTTAGTTACAAAAGTATATACTTTTAATTAAATTATTCTTATATATTAAAAAAATATTTTCAGTCCGAAGAAAAAGGAAGGTTAAAAATATGATTTATGTTACCGGTGATACCCACGGCGTTGCCTCCCGACTCGATGACCCCAGACTCAAAAAGCTTGACAGAGGTGACACTCTGATTATCTGCGGAGATTTCGGCTTTCTCTGGAACGGCTCAAAGGAAGAGATGAACGTTCTGAAAAAGCTCAGCAAGAAAAAATTCAACATCTGCTTTGTTGACGGAACCCACGAAAATTTTGATATGCTTTCAAAGCTTAAAATCAAAAAATGGAACGGCGGCAAGGTTCATCATATTGCCTCAAACATCTTTCACCTGATGAGAGGTCAGGTTTTTACCATTGAAAACACAAAGATTTTCACAATGGGCGGCGGTGAAAGCCCCGACATCGACATCAGATTTGAAATGAACACCTGGTCAGATATGGAAATCCCCACCCGAGACGAGCTCATTGAGGGTGTTGAAAATCTGCAGAAATATGCAGGTAAGGTTGATCTTATCATCACCCACGAGCCCCCTGCAAAAATCAAGGATTTCCTTCTTCTTCAGACCGGCTCCGATGCCAGCATCACTGCAATCAACACTTATCTTGACGACGTAAGCAGAACCTGTGAATTTGACCACTGGTATTTCGGCTCACTCCATCTTGACAAATTCATTTCTACAACTCACATCAGTGTTTTCAACAACATCATCAACGCAAAAACAGGTGAGATTATCAGAAGATAAATCCGCAATATAAAAAAGAGAAACGGGAACATTCAAATTTGTTCCCGTTTTTTATATACTTTTATTCGTCTTTGTTGGGGAAAAGAGCCACCTTGATTGCCGCGGGAGTCAGACTCTTTTTCAGGTGCTTGAAGGTTTCACCCATTCTGACAAAAGCAGAGGGATCCCATTCTTTTTCATCACAGAGTGTTATGCCGAGGGTGGCAAGAAAATCCTTTTCGTTTCTGACTCTGATTCTGAAGGATTTGTAATCACTGTTGATTCTGTCAGTCCAGCCGCTTTCTGCAACGGCAATAAGTCTGGGGAAGCACATATAGCTCATTCTGTCAAAATCTTCAACATATTCTGTCCAGATGGGAGCTTCAACGCCGAGAACATTTTTTCTGCCCTGAGGAGTAAGCTTTTCAAGGTAGGGGTTATATGTATAAGTCTTTTTCAGCGGTGTCATACCGTAAACGTAATCAAGATAATAATGATAAAAATCCTCAATGATTATTCTGCCGCCGTTGTTGGCAAATTCCTCACTCTTGTGCTGTCTGTCCATCCAGTCACAGATGATTGTATCCTTATCAAGAATACCTGAATTAAGGCTCTCATTCCAGGCAATTGCAGTTTTGCCCTTCTGCTTGAGGTAAGCAACAATTCTGTTGACAAAGTAACCCTGAAGCTCTTCCTCACTGCCGAGCTTTTCTTCCTTGATTCTCTTCTGACAGTCCTTACAGTTACACCATCTTGCCTTTGGAGCCTCGTCACCGCCGATATGAATAAATGAGCCGGGGAAGATTTCACAGATTTCATCAATGACTCCGAAGCAGAAATCAAAAACCTCTTCCTTGCCCGCACAGAGAATGTCTCTGAAAATACCGCCAACCGTTTCAACAGCAATCTGATCTCCCCTGCAGGAAAGCTCAGGATAAGAAGCAATGACTGCCGTTGTGTGACCCGGAATGTCAAATTCGGGAATAACATCAATATATCTTTCACCGCAGAAGGCAATAATCTCCTTCATTTCCGATTCGGTGTAATAACCGCCATATTTCTCTTTGTTTTCAGAGCCGAAGCCGTGGCACTCTCTCCAGGAGCCCACCTCATTAAGACGGGGATATTTTTTGCTTTCCATTCTCCAGCCCTGATCATCACAGATGTGCCAGTGGAAAACATTCATCTTATATTTAGCCGCTGCAGAAATGTATCTTTTAAGCTCATCAACAGTCTGCATATGTCTTGCAGAGTCAATCATAAAGCCTCGGTAAGAAAAAGCAGGCTCGTCAATGATTCTGCAACAGGGTGCCTTTCCCCTCTCGACAATCTGATCAAGGGTCAGCTTTGCATAATATTTACCCTTTTCACCTTTTGAAACAATTTTTATGCCCTCTTTTCCGATTTCAAGAACATACTTTTCATCACCGAAATTTTCGTTGGTTTCATAAGTAACGGGCAACTCCTTTGCCCATACCTCACCACCGAAAAATTCAATGTTATTTGGTTTGGGAATAATGTTAAGTGTCATAAACCATTCTCCTTTAATTCGATGAAAATATTATACCTTTAAGCTCTTGCCGTTGTCAAGTGCGTTGTTTAATGAAAAACACCTTAAGGTAACGGTAATCGAACCTGACAAGCCTTAAAAGTCCGATTTACAGCACCTTTAATGATTTTTCTCCTCGCAAGACGCGAGTATTGTTTCGTCGAAGAAATCCTTAAATGCACTGTAACTCGGGCATTTAAGGTTCT